>NZ_KV811292.1:0-784 GCF_001813025.1 Pseudomonas sp. HMSC066A08 | reverse complement strand
GCTGATCGGCTGATGCTGGAGCTGACCAACGCGCAGATCGGCGGCTGGATCGCCAGCTTCGTGCTGCCGCTGTTCCGGGTCGCGGCGCTGCTGATGACCATGCCGGTGATCGGCACCCAGTTGGTGCCGGTGCGGGTGCGCCTGTACCTGGCGCTGGGCGTCTGCGTGGTGCTGGTGCCGAACCTGCCGCCGATGCCGCAGGTGGACGCGCTGAGCATGAAGGCCATGCTGCTGATCGGCGAGCAGATCCTGGTCGGCGCCTTGCTCGGCTTTTCCCTGCAGTTGCTGTTCCACGCCTTCGTGATCGCCGGGCAGATCATCTCGATGCAGATGGGCCTGGGCTTCGCTTCCATGGTCGACCCGGCCAACGGCGTCTCGGTGCCGGTGCTCGGCCAGTTCTTCACCATGCTGGTGACGCTGCTGTTCCTGGCGATGAACGGCCACCTGGTAGTGTTCGAGGTAATCGCCGAGAGCTTCGTCACCCTGCCGGTGGGCGAGGGCCTGAGCGGCAACCATTTCTGGATCATCGCCGGCAAGCTCAGCTGGGTGATGGGCGCGGCGCTGCTGCTGGCGCTGCCGGCGATCACCGCGCTGCTGGTGGTGAACCTCGCCTTCGGCGCCATGACCCGCGCGGCGCCGCAACTGAACATCTTCTCCATCGGCTTTCCGTTGACCCTGGTGCTGGGCCTGGTGATCCTCTGGATCGGCACCGCCGACCTGCTCAGCCAGTACCAGGTGCTGGCCGGCGAGGCCCTGCAATTCCTCCGTGAACTGGTGCGGGCGA
>NZ_KV811291.1:0-264 GCF_001813025.1 Pseudomonas sp. HMSC066A08 | reverse complement strand
CGGCCAGTTCGCCAGCTACCAGGTCACCCTGCGGCCCTGGCTGTGGCTGCTGACGCGCACCTCGGACTGCCGCATCTTCCAGAACCAGAAGGTCCCGGACATCATCAAGCAGGTGTTCCGCGACCTCGGTTTCTCCGACTTCGAGGACGCCCTGAGCCGCTCCTACCGCGAGTGGGAATACTGCGTGCAGTACCGCGAGACCAGCTTCGACTTCGTCAGCCGGCTGATGGAGCAGGAAGGCATCTACTACTGGTTCCGCCACGA
>NZ_KV811290.1:375045-484293 GCF_001813025.1 Pseudomonas sp. HMSC066A08 | reverse complement strand
GAGCCATTGCTGACTCAACGGATTTCGAATCCGTCCCGTTCGACCACTCCGGCATCTCTCCGTGCGGCGCGCATGATACCAGCTTGTACGAAGAACGCGAAGCTTTCTTGAAGATTTTTTCGCGTTCTTTCAGATGGTTGCGCGCGTTCGGAGGTTAAAGCGGCACGCCCAGGCGCTTGGCTACCTCTTCGTAGGCTTCGATCACATCGCCGAGGCCCTGGCGGAAGCGGTCCTTGTCCATCTTCTTGCGGGTTTCCTTGTCCCACAGACGGCAGCCGTCCGGGCTGAACTCGTCGCCGAGGACGATCTGGCCATGGAACAGGCCGAACTCCAGCTTGAAGTCCACCAGCAGCAGGCCGGCGTCGTCGAACAGCTTGCTCAGCACTTCATTGACCTTGAAGGAATAGCTCTTCATCTGCGCCAGCTGCTCGGGAGTGGCCCAGCCGAAGGCCTGGACGTGGGATTCGTTGATGAACGGGTCGCCCAGGGCGTCGTTCTTCAGGAACAACTCGAAGGTGGGAGGAGTCAGGGCGATGCCCTCTTCCACGCCGAGGCGACGCACCAGGCTGCCGGCGGCGAAATTGCGCACCACGCACTCGACCGGGATCATGTCGAGCTTCTTCACCAGGCACTCGGTATCCGACAGCAGTTTGTCGAACTGGGTCGGAATGCCGGCAGCTTCCAGCTTCTGCATGATGAAGGCGTTGAACTTGTTGTTCACCGCGCCCTTGCGATCGAGCTGCTCGATGCGCTTGCCGTCGAAGGCGGAGGTGTCGTTGCGGAACAGCAGGATGAGACGATCGGCATCGTCGGTCTGGTAAACCGACTTGGCTTTGCCGCGGTAGAGTTCTTCGCGTTTTTCCATGATGGGCTCCGCTTACGGGTAATAGGGCCTAGGCGATCTCGCGCCAATCCAGGCCTGAATGCTGATCGGCCACCTGCAGCCAGCCCGGATCGCACCCGAGGGTGTCGACGAAGGTTTGCCGGGCCAGCTGCGGCGAGTTGTTCTTTTCGCTGAGATGGGCCAGCACCAGGTGCTGCATGCGACCCCAATCCAGCTGCTTCACCAGTTCTGCGGACTGATGGTTGTTCAAGTGCCCTCGCGAACCGCCTACGCGGGCCTTGAGAAAATAGGGATACGGGCCACCGGCAAGCATCGTGCTGTCGTGGTTGGCCTCGACCACCAGAGCATCCACCGCACGATAGCACTCCAGCACCTCGGCCGTGGCCATTCCCAGATCGGTGAGCATGCCGAAGCGCCGCTGCCCGTCGGACAGCACGAACTGGGTAGGCTCGCGGGCGTCGTGCGGGACGCCAACCACCTGCACTTCCAGCCCGCGGATCGCCAGGCGCTGGCCAGCCCTCAACAGCTCGGCGGGGTGCACCGGGCGGCGCATGCCGCTCAGGGTACCCGCACTGAGATAGACCGGGATTTGGTAATGCCGCGCCAGCAGTTCGACGCCATGGATGTGATCGGCGTGTTCGTGCGTGACCAGGATCGCGTCCAGCTGCGCGGGGCTCAACCCCAGGCGCGCCAGACGCTTGATGACTTCACGCAGCGGGAAGCCGCAATCGATCAGTATCCGGGTGTCAGAACTGCTCACCAAGGCCGAATTGCCCCGGCTTCCGCTGCCCAGAACCGCGAACCGCATTGCGCATGCTCTCCTGGAGTTTTTCCAGTACGTTTTGCGCGACATCGGCCGGCGCAGAGGTGTTGATGTCCTTGTCGACGGTGACCTGCACGGCGTCGCTGACGGTGGTCAGGCGGACCTGGTAGCGCTGCGCCTTGGCGTCTTCCTCTTCCTTGGTCTTCTCGCCGCCGCCGAACAGGCGACTGAAGAACCCGGGCTTGTCTTCGTCGGGCTTCTTCGCCCCTTCGGCGATGTTCACGTAGTACACGCCAAGGCTGCGGTTGAGGTCGTCGACGCGGATATCGGCGTTATCCAGGGCACGCCCGACGCTGACCCAGGAGCGGTCGAAGTCGGATTGCAAGGTCAGCACCGGGTTGCCGCTGCCGTCCTTGCTCAACTCGAAGGTGCCGGGCGTGTCGTAGATCGAGTTGGCTGCCAGCAGGGAGACCGAGCCGCCCTGCTCGGCGCTGCGCGCCATGCTCGCGACCATCTCGTCGAGCAGCGCCGCGTCGAGGCTCGGCGCCACCGACTTGCTCGGCCAGCTCGGGCTGCTGGTGTCACCGGCGGAGCGGGTCTGGCTGAGCACGTAGACCTCGCTGGTATTGCTTTGTACGCCGGGCTCGATGCGCACCCGAACCCGTGCCTGGCCGTCCGGCTCGACGCCGCTCACGCGACTGCTCAGGCGGCGTGCCAGCGGCGCGGAAAGCTGCGACAGCGATTGCCAGTCGGAACTGAACTCGCCGGTCTGCGGGCGCTCGTCGGCGATGCGGAAACCGTTCTCCTCGAAGAACTGCCGGGCCACCGGCCAGACTTCCGCCGGCGGACGCTGGGCCACGACCCAGCGGCTATCGCCGCTGCGCTGCAGGCTGTAGTCGCTGATGTCGCCAGCGTTGGCCAGCGGCTGCGGACGCGGAACCTCGTACTCACCCTCTTTTTCGTGGGTGGTGGCGACGTTCAGCGGAATCGGCAGCAGCGGATCGAGCGGCTTGCTGTGCACCCCTTCGGGCAATTGCATGGGAGGCGTTTCGCGGGCCCCCAGGTAGTCGTCGCCGCGGTCGCGGAAATAGCCCTCCGGCCCCCACAGCCAGCCGCAGCCGGAAGTGTTGCCGATAACCAGGGCGAGGGCGGTCAGTCCAGCCAGTCGCTTCATTGCGTGGAGCTCCTTGATCAAGCCAATACGCCGGTCTGGCGCATGGCCTGACGCAGCGGCTCGTGGCAACGCGGGCTGAGCCAGGTCAGGGGCAGGCGGATGCCCTCGGGGATCAGACCCATCTCATGCAGGGCCCACTTCACCGGAATGGGGTTGGATTCGATGAACAGCGCCTTGTGCAGCGGCATCAGGCGATCGTTGATGGCGCGCGCGGCTGCGGCGTCGCCACGCATGGCGGCGGCGCACAGGTCGCTCATGGCGCGCGGCGCGACGTTGGCGGTCACGGAGATGTTGCCCTTGCCACCCAGCAGCATCAGCTCGACGGCGGTGGCGTCGTCGCCGGAATAGACGAGGAAGTCCTTGCCGACGCGCTCGATGACTTCCTTGGCGCGCTGCAGGTCGCCGGTGGCCTCCTTGATGCCGATGATGTTCGGCACCTTGGACAGGCGCTCGACGGTCTCCGGAAGCATGTCGCAGGAGGTGCGGCCCGGTACGTTGTAGAGGATCTGCGGGATCGCAACGGCTTCGGCGATATGGCGGAAGTGCTGGTACATGCCTTCCTGGGTCGGCTTGTTGTAGTACGGCGTCACCAGCAGGCAGGCGTCGGCGCCGCCGCTTTTCGCGGCCTCGGTCAGCGCCACCGCCTCGCGGGTGGAGTTGGCGCCGGTGCCGGCGATCACCGGGATGCGGCCCTTGACCTGGTCGACCACGCGACGGATCACCTGGATGTGCTCTTCCACGTCCAGCGTGGCCGATTCACCGGTGGTGCCGACGGCGACGATGGCGTTGGTGCCTTCCTGCAGGTGGAAGTCCACCAGCTTGGCGAGGCTGTCCCAGTCCAGTCGACCCTGAGCATCGAAGGGGGTGACCAGTGCCACCATACTGCCCGCAATCATGCAACCGCTCCTGCCGCGAAATTAAAGCGGTAATGGTACTGTCGGCGGCAGGCCTTGCACAAGACGAGCGCCACCTCGTCGGAAGCCGCTGACAGGCGGCAGACGTTTCCCTCGGCGGCGCTTTTCGCTACCCTTCCCGCTTTAGGTACGGCCCGTGCCGCCAGCGTATTCCAGGAAAGTTGAATGTCCACCAGCCAACCCCGCGAACAATTCCTTCTGATCAGCGCCCTCGGCCCCAATCCGATGGAGCTGACCACCCTGCTCTGCCGTGCCTGCGTCGAGAGCCGCTGCGCCGTGGTCAGCAGCCGCCTGACCCGCCACGGAGAGTTCAGCGCCCTGGTGCTGCAGATCTCCGGAAGCTGGGATGCCCTCGCCCGCCTCGAAGGCAGCCTGCCGGCCCTCACCAAGCGCGGCGACATCACCCTCAGCATGACCCGCAGCAACGCCCACGTGACCCGCGCCCAGGCATTGCCCTACGTGGCCTATGTCAGCGCGGTGTATCGCCCGGACATCCTCAACGAACTCTGCCAGTTCTTCATCGACCACAACATCGAGCTGGAGAACCTGACCTGCGACACCTACCAGGCGCCGCACACCAACACCACCATGCTCAACGCCACGATTACCGTGACGCTGCCCGCCGGTACCCAGATCAGCTGGCTGCGCGACCAGTTCCTGGACTTCGCCGACGCCCTGAACCTGGATGCCCTGATCGAACCCTGGCGCCCCCAACACCCCTGAGGAGCCGAGCCATGCCGGTCGCAATCGACAAACCCGTACCCGACTTCACCGCCCCCGCAACCAGCGGCAAGGAGGTGACCCTGTCCGCGCTGAAGGGCAAGCAGGTCGTCCTGTACTTCTACCCGAAGGACAGCACTCCCGGTTGCACCACCGAGGGCCAGGGCTTCCGCGACCAGTACGCGGCGTTCCAGAAGGCCAATACCGAGGTCTTCGGCATCTCCCGCGACGGCCTGAAGTCCCACGAGAACTTCAAGTGCAAACAGGAATTCCCCTTCGAGCTGATCAGCGACAAGGATGAAGCGATCTGCCAGCTGTTCGACGTGATCAAGCTGAAGAAGCTCTACGGCAAGGAGTACATGGGTGTCGACCGCAGCACCTTCCTGATCGACAGGGACGGCGTGCTGCGCCAGGAGTGGCGTGGCGTGAAGGTGCCCGGGCATGTCGATGCGGTTCTCGCCGCCGCCCAGGCGCTCAACGGCGCCTGAGCCCCACCCCGAAAAAAAGGCCGCATCCGCGGCCTTTTTCATTTTTCATGCGGCCGATGCTATCGCGTGGCCGCCGGAGTCTCGGGAAGGTCCTTGGGCCAGGCATCCAGCACCGCTTTCACCAGGGTCGCCAGGGGTATCGCGAAGAACACGCCCCAGAATCCCCAGAGCCCACCGAACAGCAACACCGCGCAGATGATCGCCACCGGGTGCAGGTTCACCGCCTCGGAGAACAGCAGCGGCACCAGCACGTTGCCATCCAGCGCCTGGATGATCGCGTGGGCCACCATCAGGTAGATGAACTGGTCGCTCCAGCCCCACTGGAAGAAGGCGATCATCGCCACCGGTACGCTCACCACCACCGCGCCGATGTACGGCACCACCACCGACAGGCCGACCAGCAGGGCCAGCAGCGCCGCGTAGTTGAGCCCCAGGTAGGCGAAGGCGATGTAGGTCACCGCGCCGGTAATGACGATCTCGATGACCTTGCCGCGAATGTAATTGGCGATCTGCTGGTTCATCTCGGCCCAGACCTGTTTCATCAGCCCGCGCTCGCGCGGCAGGTAGCGGTGGAACCAGGTATGGAAGCGCTTCTTGTCCTTGAGGAAGAAGAACACCAGGATCGGCACCAGCACCAGGTAGATCATGACGTTCACCACCACCGGCAGGCTGGCCAGCGACGAGGTCAGCGCCCACTGGCCGATCTGGCCGAATTCGCCGCGCGCGGTCTCGATCGCCTTGAGCACCTGCTCCTCGCTGATCAGGCTGGGATAGCGCTCGGGCAGCATCAGCAGCACGCTCTGCCATTCGCCGAGCATCCGCGGCAGTTCGTTGAACAGGGTGAACAATTGCTGCCAGAGCAGCGGCAGCAGGACCACCAGGAACAGCGCCAGCAAGCCGAGGAACAGGCTGTAGACCAGCCACACGGCGAACAGGTGCGGCACCCGGAAGCGTTCCAGCATGCCGACCACGCCCTGGATCAGGAAGGCGATCACCATCGCCGCCAGTACCGGCGCGAGCATCCCGCCGAAGGCGAGGATGACGCTGAAGCCGAGCACCAGCATGATCGCCAGCACCACTGCCTCCTCGTCGGAGAAGTAGCGCTGCATCCAGTCGCGTAACACCTTGATCATCGGAAATCCTGAATCGGAACGGCGAAGGCTCCGCTAACGCTTGCGCAGCCAGTATCGATAGATGCCTTCGGCGACCTCTTCGCGCAGCAATTCATGGCCGGCGAGCTGGGCGAAGGCCCGGAAGTCTCGCTGCGACCCGGCATCGGTGGCGATCACCTTGAGCACCCCGCCGCTGGGCAGGCGGTTCAGCTCCAGCTTGGCCTTTAGCAGGGGCAGCGGACAATTGAGACCACTGGCATCCAGCTCCGCGTCACATACCAGGGGGGATGAATCGTTATCCGTCATGACAGCCTCTCCCGAAGGGCCGACAAGCATACCCAAGCCTATCCGCCGCTGGCCAGTTGAAACGGCGCACGAAGTCCAACAGCTTCGGGTCTCGGGCAGATACCTAGGCAGTGCCGATAACCAACGGCTAAAGTAAGGCCTTTGCCAACCTGAGCCTCCTGCATGAATGTACTGCGCCCTGCCCTGTTGACGCTCGCCTGCATGCTCGCTTCGCCGGTCATGTCGGACGATCTGCCCTCCCTGGGCGACGCATCTTCCTCGATCGTTTCGCCGGAGCAGGAGTTCCAGCTGGGCCGCGCCTGGCTGAGCATGCTGCGCAACCAGGTCGATGCGATCTCCGACCCGCAGCTCAAGGACTTCGTCGAAAGCAGCGTCTACCGGCTGGCCGAAACCAGCGACCTGCAGGACCACCGGCTGGCCTTCATCCTCATCCGCGACGCACAGATCAACGCCTTCGCCGCGCCCGGCGGCGTGATCGGGGTCAACGGCGGGCTACTGCTCAACGCCCAGACCGAAGGCGAGTATGCCGCGGTGCTGGCCCACGAACTCGGCCACCTGATCCAGCGCCACTTCGCCCGCGGCATCGAGGCACAGCAGCGCATGCAACTGCCGGTGATGGCGGCGATGCTCGCCGGCATCGTCGCCGCGGCCGCCGGCGCAGGGGATGCGGGTATCGCGGCGATCGCCGGGACCCAGGCGGCGGCGATCCAGAACCAGTTGCGCTTTTCCCGGCAGAACGAGCAGGAAGCCGACCGCGTCGGCGTCACCAACATGGTTCGCGCCGGTTACGATCCGCGCTCAATGCCGAACATGTTCGAGCGCCTGGCGCGGCAGTATCGCTACGACGGCAAGCCCCCGGAGTTCCTCCTCACCCACCCGGTCACCGAATCGCGTATCGCCGACACCCGTAACCGCGCCGAACAGTATCCCCAGGGCGGCAAGGAAGACAGCCTGCGCTACCAGCAGATGCGCGCGCGCACCCAGTTGCTCTTCGAGGAAACCCCGGGGATGGCCGGCAAGCGCTTCCGCGCCATGCTCAACGACAATCCCAAGCTGGACGCCGCGCGCTACGGGCTTGCCATCTCGCAGACGCGCATCGGCCAGCTCAACGATGCCCGTGACAACCTCAGGCAATTGCTGACGAAGGCGCCCAACGACGTCGCCTACAACCTGGCCCAGGTCGAGCTGGACATCACTGCCAACCGCCTTCCGGATGCCGACCAGCGGTTGAAGAAGATGCTCGCCCAGTTCCCCAGCAGCTACCCGCTGAAACAGATGCGCGCCGACCTGATGCTGAAGATGAGCAAGCCGCAGGAATCGGAGAAGATCCTCGACGACCTGAGCAAGGCGCGGCCGCTGGACCCGGATGTCTGGAACCGCCTGGCCGAGGTGCGCAGCCTGACCAACAACGCCATCGGCGTGCACCAGGCCCGGGCCGAGTACCTGTCTCTGACCGGCGACTACCAGGCCGCCATCGAGCAACTCGATTTCGCCAAGCGCCGCGCTGGCGGCAACTTCCAACTGGCTGCGCGACTCGACGCCCGGCAGCAGGAAATTCGCCAGCAGGAAAAGATGGTCAAGGAAATGTTCCGCTGAGCGGCGTATCCGAGGAAAAACGCCCGACGATGCTCGTCGAAACAGAGGGTTGGGCGAACAACCGCACCGCGCTTACTCGCCCTACGCAGCGGGACGCCCTCGTCAGGATCAGGCGTTCCCGGCCTGGCGCAGGCGCGCGGCCTGGGTGAAGTCGAGCATGCGCTTCAGCGGACGGACCGCCCGCGGGATCAACGCCGGGTCGACGAAGATTTCCCCGCTGCCCTCGCGCAGGCAGGCCAGGGTCCGCTCGAGCGTGTTCATCGCCATCCACGGGCAGTGCGCGCAGCTGCGGCAGGCGGCGCCGTTGCCGGCGGTGGGGGCCTCGATGAAATCCTTGTCCGGGCACAGCTGCTGCATCTTGTAGAAGATGCCGCGATCGGTGGCGACGATGAAGGTCTTGTTCGGCAGGGTCTGCGCGGCCTTGATCAACTGGCTGGTCGAGCCCACGGCATCGGCCAGCGCGACCACGCTTTCCGGCGACTCGGGGTGGACCAGGATGGCGGCATCCGGGTAGAGCGCCTTCATGTCTTCCAGCTGCTTGGCCTTGAACTCCTCGTGGACGATGCAGGCGCCGTCCCAGAGCAGCATGTCGGCCCCCGTCTCGCGCTGGATGTAGCGTCCCAGGTGCTGGTCCGGTGCCCAGAGGATGGGCTCGCCGTTGTCCATCAGGTGTTCGACGATCTCCACCGCGCAACTGGAGGTCACGACCCAGTCGGCGCGTGCCTTCACCGCTGCGGAGGTGTTCGCATAGACCACCACGGTCCGTTCCGGGTGCTGGTCGCAGAATGCCGAGAATTCATCCACCGGACAGCCCAGGTCGAGCGAGCAGGTCGCTTCGAGGGTCGGCATCAGCACGCGCTTCTCGGGGTTGAGGATCTTCGCCGTCTCGCCCATGAAGCGCACCCCGGCCACGACCACCGTCTGCGCCGGATGCTGGTTGCCGAAACGGGCCATCTCCAGCGAATCGGATACGCAACCGCCGGTCTCCTCGGCCAACGCCTGGATCACCGGGTCGCAGTAGTAATGCGCCACCAGTACAGCATTTTGCGCCTTCAGTTCGGCCGCGATCGCCGCGCGATGCTCGGCGCTCTCCTGCTCGCTCAACACACGGGGTTGCTTGGCGGCCAGGTGGGCCTGGACCAGGAGTCGTTCGGAAATGTGCGTCATAGTCGCTACACCTGAAGGCGCAACAGCGCGTCTCTCGATTTTATACCCGGCGGCAGGCTGGACCGCAGGGAACTGACGATTGCAGGTTTCGGGCACGGCACCCGTGTCTCCCCTTGAGCAAACCCCGGGGATCCGCCTGCAAGGCCGCGGATTCTAACCGCATAGGTCGCGCCAGGGCCATCCCGGCGTCCGTACCACCCTGGCCGGTGGCTACGCTAACAAAAGACATAGGTTTCGGTCGTTAGACCTACGCGACATAATTTTTTCGTTTCTTAGAACCGTACCTTGCTCGGTTCACTCCACGACCGAACACGACATGCCGGCATGCTTGCGTTAATACTTTGGTATTATTCCCTTGGTATTAACGTTAAATAACCGGTAAATATCCGGATTTTCTTTTCGTCGAATTTACGAGCAATATGAAACATATTTCGTTGAAATAAGCTCTTCTTTCACATAATTATAAAAATATCCTGAAACAGAGCCGTCATCCCTCACCTCCAAAACGACGACTCCCCGTGCCGTGCGCCCGCCGCTCAGAAAGCGAGCCGGCGGCCGATTCCACCCTCGCACGCCAGCCCTTGCGCTTCACTGACCGACGGGAGGTTTCCCCGATGAAAACGTCATCCAGAAGACAAGTTGAAACACTCGGGCGCTATCTATCGAGTCCTCGACGCTTCTTCCACAGTAGCGGCAACCTGACCCGATCAAGGGAAGCGGCACGCGCCACCCAATAAAAGGAATAAGGGATGCCTATTCATAACCTGAATCACGTGAACATGTTCCTCCAGGTCATCGCCTCCGGTTCGATTTCCTCCGCTGCGCGGATCCTGCGCAAGTCGCACACTGCGGTCAGCTCGGCGGTCAGCAACCTGGAAATCGACCTGTGCGTGGAGCTGGTCCGTCGGGACGGCTACAAGGTCGAACCCACCGAGCAGGCGCTTCGCCTGATCCCTTACATGCGCAGCCTGCTGAACTACCAGCAACTGATCGGCGACATCGCCTTCAATCTCAACAAGGGCCCGCGCAATCTCCGGGTGCTGCTGGACACCGCCATCCCGCCGTCGTTCTGCGATACGGTGAGCAGCGTACTGCTCGACGATTTCAACATGGTCAGCCTGATACGCACCTCGCCCGCCGACAGCCTGGCGACGATCAAGCAGGACAACGCGGAAAT
Source organism: Pseudomonas sp. HMSC066A08 (assembly GCF_001813025.1). Taxonomy (NCBI): domain Bacteria; kingdom Pseudomonadati; phylum Pseudomonadota; class Gammaproteobacteria; order Pseudomonadales; family Pseudomonadaceae; genus Pseudomonas; species Pseudomonas sp. HMSC066A08. The sequence continues at coordinate 474,032 of NZ_KV811290.1, read as the reverse complement.
CGATATCGCCATCACCATCGACGAGGAACTGAAGATCTCCCGCTTCAACCAGTGCGTGCTCGGCTACACCAAGGCGTTCGTCGTCGCCCATCCGCAGCACCCGTTGTGCAATGCCTCCCTGCACAGCATCGCGAGCCTGGCCAATTACCGGCAGATCAGCCTCGGTAGCCGCTCCGGGCAGCATTCGAACCTGCTGCGGCCGGTCAGCGACAAGGTACTCTTCGTGGAAAACTTCGACGACATGCTGCGTCTGGTGGAAGCCGGCGTCGGATGGGGCATCGCGCCGCATTATTTCGTCGAGGAACGCCTGCGCAACGGTACCCTGGCAGTCCTCAGCGAACTCTACGAACCGGGCGGCATCGACACCAAGGTGTATTGCTACTACAACACCGCGCTGGAATCCGAGCGCAGCTTCCTGCGCTTTCTCGAAAGCGCCCGCCAGCGCCTGCGCGAACTGGGCCGCCAGCGTTTCGACGATGCGCCGGCCTGGCAACCGAGCCTCGTCGAAACGGTGCAGCGCCGCTCAGGCCCGAAGGCGCTCGCGTACCGCCAACGCGCCGCACCAGAGTAGAGCGTTCTCCAGTAGACGCTGGCCGTGGGTGGTGAGAATCGACTCGGGATGGAATTGCAAGCCCAGCTGTCGATTGCGCGGATCGGCCATCGCCATGATCTCGCCATCGGCATCGGCCAGGCAGTCGAAACCTTCCGGCAGGCGACTGACCACCAGCGAGTGGTAGCGCGCGACGCGCAGGTCAGCGATGCCGTCGAACAGCGGGTGACGCTGATCGAAACGCAGGGACGTGCTCTTGCCATGCAGCGGCTTCCTCGCCTCGCCCACCGCGCCACCGGCGGCCAGCGCCAGCGCCTGGTGGCCGAGGCAGACGCCGAGCACCGGCAAGCGCCCGCGGGCCCAGGCGAGCAATTCCAGCATACAGCCGGCGTCTTCCGGCCGACCGGGCCCCGGCGACAGCACCAGCAGTTCGCAACCGTCGGCCAGCAATGCCGCCTGGATCGTCGGCAACGGCGTATCGTTGCGCATCACCCGGACCTCCGCGCCGAGCAGGCAGAACTGCTCGACCAGGTTGTAGGTGAAGGAATCGAAGTTATCCAACAGCGTGATGCGCATCGCGCTCTCCCCTTTCGCGTTCGGCAGCGGCCACGGCGGTCAGCACCGCCAGCGCCTTGTTGCGGGTTTCCTCGGCCTCCAGCCGTGGATCCGAATCCAGCACCACGCCGGCGCCTGCCCGAACCCGCGCGATACCTTCGCGGACCTCGGCGGAGCGGATGACAATGCTGGTATCGAGGTTGCCGGCGCTGTCGAGAATGCCGATCGCACCACCGTAGCTGCCGCGATAGCCATCCTCGTACTGCCGCAGCAACTGCATGGCACGGACCTTCGGCGCGCCGACCAGGGTGCCCATGTTCAGGCAGGCACGGTAGGCATGCAGCGCATCCAGTTCGCCGTGCAGTTCGCCAGCCACGCGCGAGACCAGGTGCATCACGTGGCTGTAGCGATCGACCTTGAGCATGTCGCGCACCTGCCGGGTACCGCTGCGGCAGACGCGCGCCAGATCGTTGCGCGCCAGGTCGACCAGCATCATGTGCTCGGCGATCTCCTTGGCATCCAGGCGCAACTCCGCTTCCAGGCGATTGTCCAGTTCCGCATCGATGCCGCCCCGGGCATCGCGTCCGCGCGGGCGGGTGCCGGCGATGGGATAGAGTTCCACCTCGCGACTCTCCGCGTCGTACTTCAATGCCGACTCCGGCGAAGCGCCGAACAGGCAGAAGTCCCCCGCATCGAGGAAGAAGCGGTACGGGCTGGGGTTGCGCAGGCACAACTGGCGATAGGCCCGCCAGGGGTCCGCGCACGGCATGCTGAAGCTGCGCGAAGGTACGATCTGGAACACGTCGCCGGCCCTCACGTGGGCCTGCAGGCGTTCTACCTGGCGGGCAAAGCTCGCATCGTCCAGGTCGACCTGGTAGTTGCCGGCCCGTACGCCTGCCACCGGCGACTCGGAAGCCTCCTCCACGGCGCCATGGAATTCGTCGGCACATTGGCGCAGGCTGGCGACCAACCGGTCGTGCCCGGCCGGATCGTGGACGAACGCTTGCAGCGAAGTCCGGCGCGCCAGGTGATCGATATCCAGCAGCAACTCCGGCACCAGGAACAGGTAGTCCGGGCAATGCCGCGCAGGTTCGACCGGCGCCGGCAAGGGTTCGAACTGCTCGGCCAGGTCGAAACTGAACAGGCCGCCCAGCAGCGCGGGCCCCTCCGCGTCGCCCAGCGTTCCGAGCACGCGGCGCAGCGCCTCCAGGCTGGACAGGCCATGCAGGCGTCGCCACTCGTCCGCATGCGGCTCTTCCGGGGGGAAGCGCCAGTGCAGGGTGTCGCCGTCACGCAAGCAGGTGACCTGGGCCGGACAGGCCTCGCTCAACGGCGCCAGCAAGGCGCGTCCGTTGGAGTTCAACGCCCGCAGCACCACATCGCGCCCCCAGCACTCAATGCGCAGGCAGCTGGAAAGGATCGCCACGCTACGCCGCGCAGCCTTGCTGTCCACGTCGAAGCAGTCGAACAGCATCCGGTTGGCGCCGGCCATGCGCCAGATCGACAGCGCCTCCGGCACCAGCGTGCGGTACTCCAGACTTTCTTCCAGTCGATAGCCAACCCCGCTCACGAGCCACCTCCTCGCGCCCATGGGCGACTGGCCTGCGCGACGCTAGCGCGCAACGGCATGTTCATCATCGATAACCCCCCTTTTCCCCCAATTGCGACCGCTGCCGTCGGCGGCGATCGCCGCAATGGATGTCCCGTCTCAGTCCAGAGGCAGCGCCTGGCGGGAGAGAATCTCCAGCATCCGGCGCATGCTCCCCAGGTGCAGTTCGCCGGGCAGGAAGTCGACGCTCTGCCCACCCCAGGCGCGGTGCAGCTCCTCGCTCAGTTCGTCGAGGGACTCGCCCATGGACTGGCGCCAGAGCAACCGCCGGCACAGGCGCAGACACTCGGTATAGGCCGACTCAGCCCCATCCGCGGCCAGCCGCCCCCGCAGCAGGCCGCCGTGTCCCGGGATCAGTTGCAGCAGGGTCGGCAGACGCTGCAGGCGTTCCAGGGACTCCAGGTAAGCCTCCATGTCATCGAACACCAGCGGCCGCCACACCCCCTCTGCCTCGTCGAACTCGCCCAGGGCATCACCGCAGAACAGGCGTCGGCGTCGCACGTCGTAGAAAACCACGTGATCGTCGCTGTGGCCGTGGGCCTCTATGACCTGCAGGCGATGCCGCGGCCCCAGCTCCAGCCACTCGCCGTCGGCCACCGCGCGCACCGGCAGAGCGTTCCAGGCACAGGCCTCGGGCAACCGCTGCTCCGCACGCAACAGTTGCCGGTTCAAGCGCTCGACCACCCGCACCGCGCTTTCCGACTTCCAGGCCAGGCAGGTCCGCTCGGACGCCAGGACCTGCACGTTCGGCAGCCGCGGACACAGGTAGGGCAGCAGGCCGCAGTGGTCGTAGTGCTTGTGGGTGATCAGCCAGTAGTGCACCTGGGACGGGTCGGCGACCCAGCGGCACAGGTCCGCCCAAACCAATTCGGCATCCCGGCTGATCCCTCCTTCAACCAGCGCCCAGCTCGCCTCACCGAGACGCAGCAGGAACACCGGCACCTGGACGTCCCCCAACAGGCACAGGTCATCATCCAGTTGACCGGGAGCCGAAAGCCTCAACATGGCCGGTTCACCTCCTCAGGCTTGCGGTACAGCGCCGCGCCCCAGGTCGCGCCGGAACCGTAGGTCAGGACCAGCACCCGCTGTCCCGGCTGGATGTCCGGCCAGAACATCGCCAGCGTGACCGGGGTCGAGGCCGAAGCCATGTTGCCCAGACGATCCACGGTCACCGCGAACTTGTGCTGGGGAATGCCCAGTTGCTCCTGCACCGCATCGAGGATGCGCAGGTTCGGTTGATGGCAGATCACATGGTCGATGTCGTCCAGGGTCAGCTCATGGGCCGCGAGCATTTCGCCGGCGATCCGTACCAGGGTCTGGCTGGCATGCTCGAACATCGGCCGGCCGCGCATGAGGAACTCGCCCCCGCCCTCGCGCAGGACGTTCTCGTCGAGGAAGGTCGGCGAGGCACTGCCCGGCGCCGCGGTCATCAGCAGGTCGAAGTAGTTGCCGTCGGCGCCCAGGCGCAGGTCCAGCAGGCCGTCGTCGAGGCTCTCGCCGGCGCTGACCACCACTGCGCCGGCACCGTCGCCGAGCAGGATCGACAGGTTGCGGCCACGGTCCGAACAGTCCATGCGCTTGGATAGCACCTCGCCGCAGACCACCAGGACATGCCGTGCCAACCCGGCGAGGATCTGCCCGCGAGCCATCTGCAAGCCGTACAGCAACCCGCTGCACTGTGCCCGGATATCCAGCACCGGGATGTGCCGCAGGCCCAGCAGCGGCTGGATCAGGCAGGCCTGGGACGGGTCGTGGTGGTCCGGCGACAGGGTGTTCACCAGCAACAGGTCGATGTCCTCCGGCAGCAGCCCGGCAGCCTCGATGGCCTGGCGCGCCGCCGGCACCATCAGCGCGCTGACCGCCTGTTCCGGCTCGACGTGATAGCGGGTGCGCACGCCGGTGCGTTCGACGATGAACTCGTCCGACGTATTGATGCGCCCGACCAGGTCATGATTGCTGACCTGGCGTTTCGGCAGGCTGAAACCCAGCCCGGCCAGGATCGGATTACCCATGTGCAGCCCTCCTCGGACACCGTGGTTCAACATGGCGATGCCTCAGCACACCAGCACCTCGCCCAATTGCCAGACCTGGGCGGCGAAACCCCAGCCAGTGGCTGCGCCGGCCATGACGATACGATCGCCGGGGCGGATCTTGCCCTCGCGCAGGCCGGTCATCAGGGTGTACGGGATGGAAACGGAGATCATCACGCCGGTATCGCCCATCGTCAGCTGGTACTGCTCCGGACGGGCACCGATGCCCTCGGCCCAGGCCTTGACCAGGAACGGCGCTGGCTGGTGGAAGACGAAATAATCGATGTCATCGCTGCCCAGGCCGGCCTTCTCCAACGCCCGGCGCATCGCGATCGGCACGTTGGTCGGGACGAAGCTGGCCATCTTGTTCTGGCCGTCGCTGAACAACGAGAAATACAGCCGCGGCTTGGCCTCGCCGGTCGGGTTTTCCGGCAGGCGCCAGCGACCAGTGGCCACTTCATAGAACGTGGCGTCGCTGTGTTCGGCCGAAGCCAGCAGGTCGCAGCTGTCGTCGTCGCCGCGGGTCAGCAGGGCCACCGCGCAGCCATCGGCGAACAGGGTCGAGGTACGCGAGGTGAAGTCGAGCAGGTTGGAGATGTACTCGCTGCACACCACCAGCACTTTCTCGGCCTTTCCCTGGCGGATCATGCTCGCTGCCAGGCGCAGGTTGAGCAGGAAGCTGGCGCACTCCATCTGCGAATCCAATGGCAGCGCCCGGCTCAGGCCGAGCTGCTTGGACAGCACGTTGGCCATGCGCGGATAGAGACGCCCGCGCAGGTCCGGCAGGACATCGCCGGCGTCGGTCATGATCGGCGAGGAAGCCGAACAGATCAGCATGTCCACGCTATCCGGCGCGGTATCGCTGCTGCGCAGCAGGCGCTCGGCGGCCCGGACCACCAGGCTGAACTCGTTCTCGCCGTTCCGCGGGTCGAAATAGCCCCGCCGATTGACGCCCCAGAATTGCCACCAGGACTCGCTGAGGTCCGGTACCGCGGCGAACACCGGATCGTCGTTTTCGTAGCTGCGAGCCGGAAGTTCACAGGTGATCGCTGCCAGTTTGACCTTATGCATGAGCTTCTCCCGCCAGTTCCAGGGTCACGCCCTCCACCACCATGCCGAACGGATCGAAGCTGATCAGCAGCAGTTCATCCAGACGGTCGCGCTGTGCCGCGCGCAGTTGCGACGCCAGTTCGAACGGCCCCAGGCAACGACCATCGGGCCGTCCCTGGCCGAACCATTCCTCGCGCACCCAGTTCAGTTGCGGGAAGTCCCCGGCCAGACGGGTGAATCCGGCGCGTACCGCTTCGGGCAATCCAGGTTGGGCCGGCAGGTTGAGGTGTCCCTTGACGTCGCCTACCTGGCGAATATCGGTGTTCAGCGGAATGCTCAACGGCAGCCATTCCTGCGCCGGATCACCGCCCAGCGCACCGCGACGGAACGCGGCCTTGCCGGTCGGCCGGCAGAGCAGGGCCAGGGCGCCGTCGGCAAGGGCGAAGCCGGACTCGCTGTCCACTTCCAATCCCTGGCTGGATTCGCCGCGCACGACCAGGACGTTGCGATAGCCCTGGTCGCTGGCGAGGGTATCGACCACGTAGAGGGCGCGGGCCAGGCTCGAGTCGGTGAGGTCGAAGACATGCGCGCGATTCGCGCCGAGGACCTTCTGCAACGGATGGCCGATCTTCGGCGCCATGATGTCGCGGTTCTCGATCAGATGGTCGGGAGACAGGGCGAGGCCGACGATCAGGTCGATCTCCTCGGGCTTGACCGCCGCCTCGTCCAGGGCTTCGCGAACCGCCGGCAGCAAGCGCTGCATCAGCATCTCGTCGCCCTGGGCGCGAGGGCGTTCGCCTCCCAGCGGCCCCTCCAGACACACATAGGATGGGGGCAGGTTCACCCCCACAGCCTGAATCAACATGCCCGTTCCTCCGGAAGGTTGTCGTGATAAAGGGTGTCGGCCAGGTGGCGCAGCTCGGCGCGCGCCAACTTGCCGTTGTCGTTGCGCGGCAAGGCCGGCAGCACATGCAATTGGCTGGGCAGCATGTGCGAAGGAATCTGTTCGGCGAGATGCTGGTCGATACGCTGCGCCAGCAGGATCTGGTTGTCGTCCAGCGGAGTGGCCAGGGTGACGAACAGGGTCGGACGCAAGCCATCGTGCAGCCGGCAGGTAGGAACCAGAACCGCCTCGCTCACTTCCGGCAGATGACGGCAGATCGCCTGCTCGACCTGGGTCGGCACCACCCAGCGGCCATTCACCTTGAACAGATCGTCTTCCCGCCCACAGTGGCGGTAGGCACCCGCCCCGTCGCGCTCGAACAGGTCGCCGGTGCGGTACCAGCCACCTGCGAAGCGCGCCTGCTGCTCTTCGCTGGCTCGCCAGTAACCCGGACTCAATCCGGGCCCACGCACCAACAGCACACCTTGCTGGCCCGCTTCCTCGATAGTGTGTCCTTCGCGGTCCACCAGCCGGCACTCATAGCCAGGCAACGGCAGCCCGGTGCTATCGGCACGCGCCTGGCCCGGGCGGTTGGCGAGGAACACATGGCCGACCTCGGTAGCCCCGATGCCGTCGCAGATCTCCAGCCCGTGCGCGGCCCAGAATTCGAACTCGCCACGCGGCAGCGGCGAGCCGGCGGAAAACGCCAGGCGCACGCTGCTCAACAGCTCCCTGGCCTGCGGACGCAGCGAGGCATAGATGGCTGGCACCCCGAACAGGACCCGGGGGCGGAAGGCGACCAGGTTCTCCAGGACCCGCTCCGGGCTCGGCCAGGTATCGTCGAGCAGCGCCGAGGCTCCGCTGAACCAGGGAAAGAACAGGCTGTTGCCCATGCCATAGCCGAAGAACATCTTGGGAATCGAATACAGCCGGTCTCCCGGCTGCAATGCCAGCAACTCCGTAGCGAACGCCCGACAGAAACCGAACGTGTTGCGCAGGCTGTGGATCACGCCCTTCGGCGCGCCGGTGGAACCCGAGGTGTACTGCAGGTAGCAGGGCGCCGTCGGCGCCTGGCGCTGAAAACCATCCCAGTCGGCCTCGGCAGCGCCCGCCAGCGCATCCAGGGAGAAGTCGTCGAGCAGCGGCTGCCCGCTGCTGGCACGCAGGGTCAGCGGCACCAGCGCCCCGTCCAGCGGCGGCGCATCGGCTTCAAGCACCACCAGGCTGGCCTGGCAGTCGGCCAGAATCTCGGCCAGCGCCTGCTCGCGGGTCTTCGGATTGATCACCGCAGGAACCGCGCCGACGGCGATGCAGGCGAGGAACAGGCAGACCAGCGAGGGCGAATCGTTGAGCGCCAGCAGCACCCGGTCACCGGGTTCGAGCACCCGGGCCAGTTGGCTTGCCTGCGAGAGGATGGCGGAACGGCACTCCCGCCGGCTCAGGGTCTGACCCTGATAGTGATACAGCGCGATACCGGGATCGAAGTCGAGGCGGAACAGAACCTCGGTCAGGTTGGCCAGTGTGGACATGACGGAACGTTCCCTCTTCAGCGAAGCGATAGGCGCTCCGCGTCAGGAAAGGCCTGAGCCAGAGCGCTTGCTTTGTCAGGAACGGGAAACTAGCGGCGCTGGACGAAGCGCGATATTCGGAGTCCGAACGAAAAAGTTTCGGTGACGGAAGAATCACCGTCGCCCCTGGCTGCTGCCGGGATAATCCTGGACCGCGTGAAGGACGGCTCTCCAGCGAAATGGCAGGCGGGCGGGCGGCGATCATCCGGATCAATTCATCGGACGGAAATCCAGCGGCCGGTAAAAAACCGTTACAACAGACCCGCCAACGCCACCCGTCGTCCGGCTCGATAAGACGACAACCCCATGACAACCTACTTTGCCTGGCAAATCGCCTGCCAGATCTCACAGCTCCTTGGCCGGTTCTACGCGCCGTAGCCGCGGCATACCGGCTCCCTCACCGATGCGCCATTGCGTACACTGGAGCGCTTCGCCGCGAAAGAACCTGCCCATGCCCTACCGTTACAGAAAGATGGAATCCCCGGTCGGTAGACTGACCCTGGTCGCCAGGGACCAGACCTCGCTGGTCGCGATCCTCTGGGAACACGAGCGACCCAACCGGGTCCCGCTCGACGATATGCAGTTCGCGGAGGCCAATCCGATCCTGGCGGAAACCGAGCACCAATTGAGCGAGTACTTCGCCGGGAGTCGCACCCGCTTCGAGCTGCCACTCGACTTCCAGGGCACGGAATTCCAGAAAAAGGTCTGGAACGCCCTGCTTACCATTCCCTTCGGCGAGACCCGCAGCTATTCGGAAATCGCAGCGCAAATCGGTAGTCCGAAGGCCGTTCGCGCAGTTGGCGCTGCCAATGGGAAAAATCCGCTTTCCATCGTTGCACCTTGCCATAGGGTGATCGGCGCCTCCGGTGGTCTGACCGGATTTGCCGGAGGGCTGGCAGCCAAGCAATGGCTACTGCGGCTGGAACAGCGACCGACTCGTCCCGAACTGTTCGATACAGCCTGGGAATGCTGAACAGCCTAATGCTCCCAGGACCAGAATGCCTGGTCGCGCCCTGAGCGTGCGTATCCCGACCAAGCCAGGCGGACATGCCAGCGCTTATCGATGCCTGCACTGGCGCCGTTCAGGCTGGCCGAACCAAGAGGCTCGGCATCGCCAAGGCTCGATCGCCAATCGCACTGGACAGTCCTTCAGGAGCGCTGTGCATGCAGTCGCCCCCCCGAAACGACGACATGCAATGCAGCGTTTCTCTTACCTGGTGCTACAAACCAATGCCATGCGCTCATAAGAAAGGTTCTTGTCCTTGGCCGGCAACTGATAATTCGCTGTGCAGCTGCTTCCCTCGCCCCAACGAACCTCCAGGCGCCCCTGGTCTTCGATGCCGAACACCAGCAGTCGGGACAGGTTGTCCACCATGCCAACAACTTTCTCCGACTGGTCATAGGCCTGGGCGCCGAAGGGAATCTTCTCTCCGCTGCTCAGGGTCAGCTCAAACTGGACGCGCCGACCGGACTCGGCGTCGAAGCGCTTGGTCACCACCGCTCCTCGAGTAGGCACAAGCATCTGCGAGTTCTCGGCAATTTCGGTATCGCTGCCGAGCGTATTGGTGTCCAGGTTTACCCAGTTGTAGCGGTAGGGCTGCATGTAGGGAACCACGGCGTAGCCACGCTTGTCGGTGCGCACCGTGTTGTAGCCATCGATGCCCACTCCACCGACGTCAGGCACCTCCACCAGGCCGAACGTCTCGCCCACCGGCTGTCCGAAGGTCACACCGCCCTTGTGAACGACCATGGAGCCGCTGGCTCCCACGTCCAAGTGCTTGTTGTCGCGTCCCTGGCTGTAGTTGGTAGTGAGCTTGGCTGTGGTGGTATCCCATCCCAGGCCAACGCTGCCGGAGTTTCCGGCATCCTTGCTGTAGTTGGCCTGGGCGCTGTAGTTGAGCGTGTTCTTCTCGTCCAGATAACCGGATACGCCCGTATTCAGGCTGGAATCGCCATGCTGCGACGATATCGCACTGGCATAGACCCGATGCGAACGGCTGCTGCTGCCCAATGGAATGCTGATGGAAGCGGTGAATTGGGTGTCCGATTGCCCTACCGGCCCGGTGTCCTGGGTGCGGGATACCGCCAGGCTGTAGCTTGCGTCGCGGACGCTGCCACTGTAGCCAAACTGCCAGCGGCGCGTACTGCCCTGGCGGTTCCAGTATGTGGTTTCGCCGGCGCTGAGGTAGACCGAACTGCGCCGGAACAGAGTCTGGTTCACGGTGAGATCGATACGGCTCTTCTGCCGTCCATAGCTGATGCCGTTCAGATAATCCTCGCTGGACATGTCTTCCACATGCTGGCTGAGCGTCCGATAACCTTCCGTGGAGTAGCGATAGCCCACCATGGTGAAGTTGGTATCGGTGGCGTTGATGGTTTTCGAATAGAGAAAACGCAAGCTCTGCCCCTGGTTCCGCCCCGCTCGCCGGGTATCGGACTGGCTGTGGGTGATGTCTCCGGAGACGCCGCCGAAGGGCGTGTTAAGGCCGATACCAACGTTGAATGCGTTGTACTTTTCCGCAGAAAGCAGGCCGCCGTAGCCGGTGATGTTGTCCGACATGCCATAAACCGCCGTTCCCTGCAGCAGCTTGGGCGAAGGCTGGCCATCCGTGCGGTACTCACCGGCAGCCAGGGCATAACGCAGGTTGCCCTTGCGGGTCATCACCGGCAGATAGGAATAGGATTGTTTGAAGGTCCGCTCGCGTCCATCGGACTCGATGATCTTGATCTCCAGGTCACCATTCGAGCCACTGGGATAGATGTCGGTGATCTCGAAAGCACCTGGCGAAACGCTGGTGGAGTAGATCACATAGCCGTTCTGGCTGACCTCAACCGTCGCATTGGTCTCGGCGATACCACGAACCACCGGTGCATAGCCGATCTCGTTGTCAGGCAACATGCCGATATCGGACTTCAACTGCGCCCCACGCATCCGGACGCTGTCGAAAATCTCACCCTGGGTATATAGCTCCCCGAAGGACAGGGTCCCTTTCAGGGGCCGGATATCGCGTTCGACGTAGGTGCGGCTGCTGGTGAACTTGTTGCGCATGCCGGTGCCACCACTGAAAGAGGAGTCGTTGCGCAAACGCCAACCGAACAGGTTGAAACCGTTGCGCAAACCAAGGTAGCGATAGTCGCTGCTCTGTCCATGAGTGGTATTGCGGCTGAAGTTGGCTTGGTAGTTACTGAAAAAAGCGGTGACGCCATCATCCCAGAGCGAAGGATCGACGTAGCCGCGGGAATGCCGCTGTACATATGCCTGAGGAATACTGACCAGCAGGGCCAGATTGTTGACATCGAACTCCACCGAGGCGCCCGGAATGAGGCCCGGCACATCCAGCGGCATGTTGTTCTCGAGATTGCTCGCTATCAGGTTATCCCGCATCAGGCGGGGAACATCGACCCCCAGGTCCCTCAGCAGGCCAACCTGGATCACCGGTTTAACTTCGCCGGTTTCCGGGCTGGCACTGAAGTTGATATCCTGCCGCTTGACCATCGTCTGGTTCAGATAGATATCGACGCTATAGGAGCCAGGCAGAACCGAACTGCCCTTCTCGAAATAACTCAACTCGACGGGACTGCCGTTCTTCTGCAAGAAATCTTCGTTGAACTCGACTGCGCCAGCCACCCCTGGCAGGGTCATCCCCAAAGCCATGAAATAGGAAGCCCCGGAATAAACGGCTATCTTGAAGTTGAAATTTTCCCTGAAAATGGCCACGAGCTTATTCCTTAGGCTAACTTCCTAATATTCTTGAAACACTCATCCTTGGAGTGGAACGTAGTTTGTACGACCTTGGCGCTAATTAACTACTCCCCCAAAGGGGATACATGCTGATCAAGACCGCCATAGTCATTCACGCTTTGAAACTCGACCTTCATGGCTGCCGCCGAAGCGCTAGCCGGAATATCTTTTACATCGAATCTCTTGCTCGACTTCGGCGCGAGCATATCTGCCGTTACGGCATAAGACTGACCGGCACTTTTCAACTTCACACTGGCAAAGGACACATGAAAAGCGGCGTTATTGGTAGCCTCCACCACAGACCGTCCACCTTGACGAACCAGGCGCCATGTCAGGTTCTTTGCCGCTTCATCTGGCGTTCCCTGGAGACCGACAGGGCGATAGAACACCTTGATTCTCTGACGAAGCGCAATCTGCAGGGTATTATCCGACTTGGACTTCTGCGGAATTTCCTGAACGCTCAAGCGAAACACGCTCTCTCTATCGTTCTGCAGGCCCTGGCCCTGGTAGAGAATGCGTAACGTCTGCTGCTTGTTGGCCCCCAAGCGACTGAGAGGAGGAGTGATGGCGAAAGGAACGTCTTGGGAGTGACTGTCACTCTCGGCCTCCATCCAGGACTGGATCATGACATCCTGGGCGGCTTGGTTCTTTACAAGTATGGAAGCTTCCTTACTGGGGGCTTGCAGTACCACTCGAGTACCACCCAGGGTAATACCTGCACTGGCCAACCCAGAGGAAAGCAAAAGAACACCAGCCCAGAGAATTCTGGAAGAAAGTACATGTTTCATGATGAGTTCTTCTCTGGAAGGAAAGACGGAAAGGAGGGGCATGAAGCCCCTCCTGGGCATACAGACTTAGTTGTAAGTCAGGGTGAACGGCAGGGTGCCGTTGGCGGTACCGGCTTGGGGCGCGTCCGAACCGGACTTCACGTAACCGGCGCGCAGATCCAGCTTGGCGCTATAGGTGAACTTCGGATCGGTGCCTTCCTTGACCAGCGGTGCATCGAAGGTTTCGTTGGCCGACAGGTTCAGCAGGTTGCCGCTGGTGTCGTAGATGCCGATGCCAACGCCGGTGGCGGTGCCGGTGGTCTTCAGCAGGCTGACGTTTTGGGTGTCGATGCCGGAGCCGGAGCGCGGGTCGAACTTGACCTTGACGGTGGTCAGGCCGGTGCCGGTGTCGCCGCAATCCAGCTCCAGGTTGATATTGGTGCCGCCAGCGATACCACCACCAGCGGTGCCGCCCAGCGCGTCGATACTGACCTTACCGAGGTTGACGTCGATGGTCTGGTTGCCCTTGCTGCCACCAACGTTGGTACCGGCACCACCGGTAATGTTGCAGGATGCAGCGGTGATTTCACCGGTGAAGTTGATGGTGCCGTCTGCCGCCATAGCGTTGCCGACAACCAGGCTGGCTACCGCAGCAGCCAGAAGACTTTTCATGGAGATGGACACGATTGAGCTTCCTTTATAATGGTGAAAGTATTTCCACTTGAACTCCCATAAGAGCCGGGACTATTCTCCGAAAAGCTGAATAGGACGACAACGAAGTACTTCCTAGAGAGTTGTATGAAACATCTCCCAGGCATGTATGACTTTTCCTACAATAGATCAACGCCACTGCTCCGGCGAAAGCATTAGCGCATCGATGAACGGCTATAAAAGCAAAGTGAACGCAAGGTAAAGGCCGTGGCAGGACAAGTGTCCCCATGACACCGTTGCACAACGGAAAACATCGACAAACTTCGGCAGGAAGAGAAGAACGATTCGTCCAACGCGGGATAGTCGGAACGGTCGCCATAGAGGACGGCAGTGAGAAGGCCGTTTTTGCGGAGAATGCCTATTCAAGACCAGGAGCGCAGACATGCCTCCTGGAGAGAAAAATGAAAATCCAGAAAAAGCTCGAAAACCCTCGAGCCAGAGTCTAGCTTTTCGGAAGCCTGGCCAATTCGGCCACGACATTACTCTCGAACATCTCGACCTTGCGACTCAATGAAAGTGCATACTCGGTCACCTGTTCCGCAGAATGCCTTTGACTTGAGCATGCCTCCTCAAGCAACACGCAGGATTCGACCAATACAGTGCTTCCCACCACCCTGGCGGCGCCTTTTATTCTGTGCGCGAGTTCCGCCAGCCCCTGCAGGTCGTTGTGCTCGAGCAAGTGCAGCAAGCGGGCGCGATCACTGCGGCTGCTAGCCAGCAGTGTGTCGAGCAAACGCCGCAACGCGGTCGGCTCACCCCCCGTGATGGACTTCAGGGATCGGCTGTCGAACAGGTTCTCCATCGGCTGCTGCGTACTCAGTTCATCTTTCATACAACCTCCATCGATATGCTTCCGGATATGGCAGCCACGTTTCGGCTCCTGCAGTCCGCCACCAGAAAAAACGGCGAACCGCTCCAGCGGCAGGAGCGATTCAACCGCCACGGTCACAATGCCAGGATGGAGCATAAGGGAATTATTCTTCACTCGCTGCCGCCATGCCTGCCTCCCACACCCGCTCCCGCAATCCTTGAACCCTCTTTCCCGTACCACTCGTCGCCGGCACTGTCCACGCTGGGCAAGGTCTTCGATCACGACCAGCCGAGCGGGATCGCTTCCCGCCCTATTCGAGTCAGGAAAGTCCTACGATAAACAAACGCCGGGGTGGACCAAGGCAGGGGATTTTCAGCGGGACACGCTGGATTATTGGATGGCAACTGCTAGCATGGCGCCGGAGGAGCAGGAGCTCCGTCCAGCCCGTCCCACCCGCACCGGAAGCCCGGCCATGAGCGCCTATCGCACGCCTAGTCTCGAAACGCGCCAGCCCCGCTTGAACTGTCCCGCTCCTGCACACTTCTGAACGAGACACGCCGGTGATCCCGCCAGCGCCGCCAAAGTCTCATCACCGGCAACGCCCCCCCCCGGCAGCCAGGGTCATTTGACGCCATCGGGAAACTCGATGTTTCCAGGCCAGAATGGACACCTCCTCCCGCAGGCGCCCTTTTTCCAACACACAAGGACATCCCATGAGGGTAACGGTTCGGCGCGCACTCGCCTTCCTTGTCATGTTCCTTGCCAGCACTACGGCAAGCCAGGCTCAGCAGCCAGCCATCAACCTGTTCGGACGAATAGCCTCGACCACCCGTCCCTGGCTGACCGACATGGACCGGCAATGGCTAGCCAAGCGAGGCCCACTGAGGTTCGGGGTTTCCGCCCCCGACTACCCGCCACTGGAACTGCTGAGCGCCAATCATCTGCAAGGCATCACGGCGGACTATCTGGAACTCCTGTTCGACCAGTCCGTCCAGATCGTCCGGCTTCCATCGAGAGAGGCTGCCCTACAGGCGCTACGCCAGGGCGAGATCGACCTGCTGGGCTCCAGCACTCCCGTGGAGGCCGCCGATAGCAAGATGGTCCTCAGCGAACTGTACCTGCCCGACCAGCCAGTCCTGGTTTCCACGCTCGAGGCACCATTCACCCAGCGTCAAGCCGGCATCAGACTGGCCATTCCTCCAGGCTACCTGAAGGAATCCCAGGTCACCGCCGCCTACCCGGGCAGTCGGCTGTTCCTCTACGAATCGACCAAGAGGGCACTGGAAGCACTGGCCCTCGACGAAGTGGATGCGGCGTTGGGGGACGTGGTCTCGAGTAATTACCTCATCAATACCAACTACTGGGTCAATCTCAAGATCAGGAGCTTCGCCCCCATCGAAAGCCGCGGCTTCGGATTTCTTCTCAGGCCCGGGGACACATGGCTGCGGGACTATCTCGCCAGGGCCGTTCCTGCCGTCTCCGCGCAGTATGGCGACAGCATCCTGCGCAGTTGGAGCGGTGGCCGAAGCATCCGCCTGAGCGACAGCCGGATCGCCCTCACTCCGAGAGAGAACGGCTGGCTGGCCGAGCACCCCAGCGTACGGGTTGTGCTCAATGGCTCGCTGGGAGCCCTCGGGCAGTTCACACAGAACGGCAAGGCGGTGGGCATCGGCCCAGACTACCTGGAGCTCATCAGCCAACGCAGCGGGCTTCGGTTCGAGTATCTTCAGGCGCGGAACTATGCGGAGCTCGACGAAGCGATGGCCAAGGGAAGCGCCCTGCTCTCACCGGTCATGTCCCCGTCTTCGGGGCTACCCCGCTCCATCGAACTGCTTCCCCCCTATCTGCAGTCATCGGTCATCGTCCTTTCCGCGAAAAGCGCCTCGATCACGGACAGAGAGGAGCAGGTTCACCATCTTGCCGAACTGGAAGGCAAGAAAGTGGCGGTCGTTTCCGGTTATTTCCTGGAAAAAGAGATACGCACGCATCATCCGCGCATCAAGCTGGCCGTCTACCCCACCCTCCTCAGGGCCCTGCGCAGCGTCGACGAAGGCACCAGCGACGTCTTCGTCGGCAGTGACTATGCAGCCCGCTTCGTGGTGACCCAGCGGCTCGAGAATCGCCTGAAAGTGACCGGTGTGCTGGACGCCTACAACCGCCCTGTCAGCCTGGCGGTCCAGGCCAGGGAGCAGGAGCTGCGCAGCATCCTGGAAAAGGCCCAGCTCTCGATCACCCCGGAGGAAATCTCCGAGCTCATCAGGAAATGGGAGCCCCGCTACATCACCATCAGGGGAAGCTTCTGGAGGGACCATTTACACACGATCCTCCAGATTGGCGCGATCGCCCTGGTGCTCGTGCTCTTCTCTCTGGTATGGGGACTCTACCTGACCCGCCAGATCCACAGGACCCGCCTGGCGGAGCAAAAGGCGGATGCGGCCAACCAGGCCAAGAGCACGTTCCTCTCCACCATGAGCCACGAGATCCGGACGCCCCTGAGCGCGGTGATCGGGCTTCAGGAGCTCGCGCTACAACGAGCGGAACAGGGCACGATGGACAAGGAATCGCTGCTCGCGGCGCAAAGCGCGGCACAGGGATTGCTGCTGTTGATCGGCAACGTCCTGGATCTCAGCCGAATCGAGTCCGGGCACATCGACTCGACGCCCAGGCCGGTCGCGCTGAAAGCCATGATGGAGGAAATCGCCGAACTGGCAACCAGCCTGGCTCGACAGAAGAAGCTGACCCTCGACAGCGAATACCATGGCGACGTCGAACAATGGGTGACCGTCGATCCGCTGCATCTGAAGCAGATCACATTCAATCTCCTGAGCAATGCCATCAAATTCACCGAGCAGGGCGGCGTGACGATGCGCCTGAGCGGAAACCAGACGCCACGACACCTCCATGTGCAACTGGACGTCATCGATACAGGGATCGGTATTTCAGCGGAAGACTGCTCCAGGTTGTTCCAGCCCTTCTCCCAGGTGGAGTCCGCCCAGCGCGGGCAGGCCTATGGCAGCGGGCTGGGGTTGAACATAACCCAGCGCCTGGTGGAACACCTGAAAGGGCATATCACGCTGCAAAGCGAGCCCGGCAAAGGTTCGCACTTCAGCGTGACGCTGGAGCTGCCCTTGGCCACACCTCCGGAGGCACTGCCGGAACCGCCGGCTCCCCAGGAACGCTCGTCGGACGAGACTCCGCTGAAGATCCTCGTCGCGGATGACCACCCCTTCAATCGCATCGTTCTGGAAGGACAACTGGCGCAGCTCGGACATGCCGTGACGCTTTCGGAAGACGGACTCGAGGCCTGGGAGCAATGGAAGACAGGCCGATTCGACCTGCTCGTCACGGATGGCCACATGCCGAAAATGAACGGTTTCGACCTGGTCGCCCACATCCGTGCGGAGGAACGCGCCTCCGGGCGTAAGCCCTGCAGGATCATCGCCCTGACGGCCAGCGCGGAGGAGGCTATGGTCGAACGCTTCAGGAAAGCGGGGGCGGACGAAGTCCTGTTCAAGCCTGTCTCCCTGGAAATACTGGGTCGCACCCTTCGGAACGGATGATTCGCACCCTGGCCCCGTCCGCAGACAGCGGCAACCACCCAACGCGGTTTCGGGGCATGCTCCGGGATACTTCGGGACCCCGCGGGCCCGGAAATACCGGGATGGCATCCGTGGCTCCCGGCGGAGTCGGCTGGGAGCGAGCCTACCCTCCCCGAACTCACTCGAACGTGCCGAACACCCGGCTGCAGTGCGAATGCGCATCAAGGATTTCCTGGCCGCCGCGGGTCACGTAGTCGACGACCAGCCCGGCGCGACCCTCGAAGCTGATGCTGCACTGGTAGGTCACCCCCCAGCAGGCGAGGCCGGCCATCGGCACGCCGAGATGCGCGAGGCCCCACGCGCGGCCGGCGTTCTCCGGGCAGTCGCCGAGGCGGCGAACTGGCAGGGCCCTGTACGGAAACGTCACGCTCAAGAGCGGCCTGGTGGAGCAGTCGAACTTTCACGATTACCGCCCGCTGCGAATCGGTGAGATGCCGGAAATCGAAGTGTTCATCGTGCCGTCCGGCGAGAAGCCCACCGGCGTGGGCGAGCTTGGCGTGCCAGTGATCGCCCCGGCGGTTGGGAACGCCCTGGTCCAGCTCGGCCGGCCGCGCAGCACGCTCAGTCTGCCGTTCCATCGGCCTGGCGCTCGAGGAGTAGAAGAAAATGATAGACCTGACCGTGAATGACCGGGCGTTGAGCTTCGACGGCTATCCCGAAATGCCGCTGCTCTGGTATCTGCGCGACGAAGCCGGCCTGACCGGCAGCAAGTTCGGTGCGGTATCGCCCTGTGTGGCGCCTGCACCGTTCACCTCGACGGTGTCGCGGTACGCTCCTGCGTGACACCCGCCGGCGCCGCCAGGGGCAAGCGCGTTACCACCATCGAGAGCATTGGCGCTACCGCGATAGGGCAGGCGGTCCAGCGGGCCTGGGTGAAGCTGGACGTGGTGCAATGCGGCTATTGCCAGTCCGGGCAGATCATGAGCGCCGCCGCGTTGCTGGCGCAGCACGCCAAGCCAAGCGATGCCGACAACGCTGGGCGGATGGCCGGACGATCGCCGCCAGCGACACCCGGGCGACAGCGTGGCCGGTTGGGAAGATAATGTCCGAGGCTGCGCGCAGCCGTGTCGTGCCCGGCAGCCCCTCCTACTCGAGAAGCGCGCGGAGTTGCGCCGGAACCTCCATGACTTCGCGCGTCTGCGGAGAAACGCAAACCTGCGTCAGGCTCGCAGTGAATACCACGAGATCAGGCGCGAGACACCCTTCGACCGCGAAAGAGAAGGAATGCGTGCCCACGCTCGACACACTCACCCGCATCGTCAGCTCGTCGTCCCAGGTGAGCGGATGCAGGAACTCCAGGGAGAACGCCCGCGCAGGAGGAAGGATCCTGAAGCCCAGGAGGGTCCTCAGCCCCGGACCTCCCAGCCAGACCCCGAGCGCTTCCTGGATGGCCTCCAGGACGAAATAGGAAAACCGTGGCGTATAGACGATCCCCTCGGGGTCGCAGTCGCCAAACAGTACCGTTCTTTTTATGAAAACCGGGTTGGGCATCGCGTCACTGTCCGCTCGCGAGAAAAGGAGGCCCACTCTAGGAGAGACCCGGCCCGCTGACAAATTCCCAGGCAGGCATGTGCCTGCTCAAGGGATCGCGCAGGCAAGGAGCCATTCCCGTCTCGCCGATAGTGCATCCGTGCTAGTCGCCCCCTCTTGTCGGGTACCCTATGATTCGTCGCCTGGATGGCCCCTCCGCGGCCAGGGATAGACTTGTCAGGGAAAGCAATCATGGCGACACCCATTCTTCATGCTCGGCAGTGGCTGCTGTCGCTCGGCGTCCTGTGCGCCGCCTCCACGGCCTTCGCCGAAGCCTCGGGCGACTACTGGATCGTCTACGGCAAGGGCGAACGCTACCAGAACGAAGTGTTCGTCGCCGACGCCGCCGGCATCCTGCAAAAACCCAAGGGCGTGCAATCCGCCCAGATCATGCAGATCTTCGAAGACCGCTCGATGCCGGTGCTGGCGGCCTATGAGATCCAGTACAAGTGCACCGAGCGCAAGGTTCGCTTCGACAAAGCACATGCCATGAGCCGCCTCGACTATGTCGTGAAGAAGGTGGAAACCGTTCAGGGCTGGATCAATCCGGAAAAGTACGATGACTGGCTGCAGCGCTCGTTCACCTTCATCTGCGCGCCGGCCAACCGCAGCAACAACCAGATGCTGTCGCTGGGCAAGATGACCAGCGCGAACATGGTGCGGACCGTGCAGGCGATGTTCGTCGAGCTGCAAGGCGTGCAGGCCAAAAGCCAGACCATGCGCGACCTGGACGCGATGCTCGGCAACAAGCCGAAATGACCGGAGCGGCGCACGCGCCGCCTCCTGTTGAACGTCGACAAAGACCGGGACGCTGTCCCCTTCCCTCGCTGCGGGGTATTACGCTGGCGGAACGGCGAGCCAGTGGGCAGCTCATGAAGGCGCGCCTGGGAAGATTTCCGGATTGCAGAAATGCAAAAGCCCACCTGAACAGGTGGGCTCTTCATATCGACCCTTGGTCGACGCTGGCCGTCTCTCGGCCCGGATTGCTGCAATCCGCTGGCCCTAGAACGCTAGCCTTACGGGGATTTGCAACGCTCCCTTGTAAAAATGGTGGGTCGTGTAGGATTCGAACCTACGACCAATTGGTTAAAAGCCAACTGCTCTACCGACTGAGCTAACGACCCAACGCGAGGCGTATAATACTGATTTCTAACGTAAAAACAACACCCCTCGCGAATTTTTTTCAGAAATATGGCGTCGGGTCGGAAATACCAGCCGCCGCGAAGCCATCCGCACGCAACCGACAGCTATCGCATTTGCCGCACGCCCGCCCCTGTTCATCGGCCTGGTAGCAGGACACCGTAAGGCTGTAATCCACCCCGCGTGCGATGCCCGCCTGGATGATCTGCGCCTTGGACAGGTACTGCAGCGGCGCCTGGATACGGAAGCCGTTGCCCTCCACGCCCGCCTTGGTCGCCAGGTTTGCCAGCCGCTCGAACGCCTCGACGAATTCGGGGCGGCAATCCGGATAGCCCGAGTAATCCACCGCGTTCACGCCGATGAAGATGTCATGGGCGTCGAGCACTTCGGCCCAGCCCAGGGCGAGCGAGAGGAACACCGTATTGCGCGCCGGCACATAGGTTACCGGTATCCCCTCGCCGGGCGCCTCGGGCACGGCGATGCTGGTGTCGGTCAAGGCCGAACCGCCCATGCCATTGAGGTCGAGCCCTATCACCTTGTGCTCGATCACGCCCAATTGCCGGGCCACGCGCTCGGCGGCCTGCAGCTCGGCGCGATGGCGCTGGCCGTAGTCGAAACTCATGGTGTAGCAGGCGTAGCCGTCGGCCTTGGCCATGGCGACAACGGTGGCGGAGTCGAGGCCGCCGGAGAGCAGGATGACCGCTTTCTTCTGGTTCATGATGGATTCCTCGTCTCAATGGCCCGGTTCGTCGTTCCAGAGAATCTTGTGCAGTTGCAATTGCAGGCGGACCGGCAGGTTGTCGGCCACGATCCAATCGGCCAGTTCGCGCGCGCTGACCTGATGGTGGCTCGGCGAGAACAGGACTTCACCGGCACGCTGGTCGAGGCGGTACTCGATCAGCTTGGATACCGCCCAGTCGTAGTCCTCTCGCGAACAGACGACGAACTTCACCTGATCGTTGTCGGTCAGCAACGGGATGTTTTCGTATCGGTTGCGTCCGACCTCGCCAGATCCCGGCGTCTTGAGATCGAGAACCTTGCTTACGCGCGGATCGACCCGTGACACGTCGAGAGCCCCGCTGGTTTCCAGGGAAACCTCGTAGCCGGCGTCACAGAGCCGTTCCAGCAAAGAGATGCAATTCGGCTGGGCCAGCGGCTCCCCGCCGGTCACGCAGATGTAGCGGGGCTTGTAGGCGGCAACCCGCTCGAGAATAGCGTCCAGGCTAACGACGTCGCCGCCGCTGAAGGCATAGGCGGTATCGCAATAGTGACAGCGCAGGGGGCAGCCGGTCAGGCGCACGAAGACCGTCGGCAAGCCGGCGGTACGTGTTTCCCCCTGCAACGAGTAGAAAATCTCGGTGATGCGCAGGGTCTGTTGCATATTCAGCCACGGGCGTGACGACTGAACAGGTCGTCCGCCTCCGTTGCGGTAAATGAAGGAGCGCCACGGGACGTATCCTGTCGTGGCGCTCGAAATCCCGGAAAGTCTCGCGTGGAGAGGCACGAAGATCAGCCGAGCTGAAACCATGCAGCTTCACGGGGGCGCCGATTCTAACGAAAAAACCCGCGACAGGCGCGGGTTTGTTCATCGGGGACGGGATCAGCGAAGGTTCTTCAGGTCGCGCTGCGCCAGTTGGGCGGCCGAAGTGCCCGGGTACTGGGAAATGACCTGCTGAAGGATGCCCTTGGCCTTGTCGTTGTTACCCAGGCGACGCTCGACGTCCGCCAGCTTGTACAGCGAGTCGGGCACCTTCTGGCTGCTGGGGTAGCTCTGGCTGACCCGCGCGAAGGCCTGGCCGGCACCTTGCAGGTCGCCCTTGGCCAGGTTCACCTCGCCGAGCCAATACTGGGCGTTGCCGGAGTACTGGCTGTTCGGGTACTTGCGCAAGAAGGCATTGAACGCCTGGCTCGCCTTGTCGAAATCCTTGCTCTTTATCAGGTCGAAGGCCGCGTCGTAATAGAGCTTCTCCTTCGCCGGGTCGCCCGGCTCACTGCTCGGCGCCGGTGCGTTGTTGCCTGCGGGAGCCGCAGGCGCCCCATTGGCGTTGATGGCGCCAGCGGGTGCGGAATTCTGTGCAGCGGGAGCACCACCACCGGAAATCCGACGGTCGAGGTCCTGGTAGCGTTCCAGGCTTTCCTGCTTGAGCTGCTGGATCTGGTTCTGCTGTTCTTCGAGCGTGCCACGCAGGCGAGCCAACTCGTCCTGCATCTGCTGGAGCTGCATGAACAGTTCGCCCTGCACGGAGGTGGGGGTTGTCACCCCACCTCCGGCAAAGGCGCCGCCGGCACCTGCCGTGCCATACCCGGAAGGAGGTACGTTGCCGCCATTGTTGGCGGCAACGCCGTCATACACAGGAACTTCCGCCCAGGCCGCGAATGGCAGGCTGAGCGCGAGGAACGTCAGGACACGCAGGTGCTTGGGCATAACGACTTCTTACTTCTTCAGCTCGACGCGACGGTTCTGAGCCCAGGACTGCTCGTCGTGGCCGGTGGCGACCGGACGCTCTTTGCCGTAGGAAACCAGTTCCAGCTGAGCCGGCGAAACGCCCTGCAGCACCAGGTAGCGCTGAACGGCCTTGGCACGACGCTCGCCCAGGGCCATGTTGTACTCGCGGGTACCGCGCTCGTCGGTGTGGCCTTCCAGCACTACGCGCTGACCGCTGCCTTTCAGGTCTTTCGCGTGTACGTCCAGAGCGCGCATGGCTTCCGGCTTCAGGTCGGAGCTGTCGTACTCGAAGTAGAAGGTGGTGATCGCACGCAGAGCGGCTTCGTCGCTCAGGCTGCCGTCAACGGCACCGCTGTTGGCGCCGTAGCCTGCGTTCGGGTCGACGCCGCCATTGGCACCTTCACCGGAAGCATCGCCGCCCTTGGAGGAGCAACCCACAGCCACAGCCATGGCCAGAGCCAGCGCAGCAAATTTGCCGAATTTCAGCATTTCCATCATGTAACTCCTAATGAACCCCAGTGTATAAGTTTGTAACCGTTGGCGACCGTCAGTTCAGGTAAGGGGACCAGGAAGGCTCGCGCACATCGCCCTGAGCGGTAGGGAGAGGTATCCGTACGCGTCCGTTGATGGATACGAGCATCAGCACGCCCCGGTCCTGCTGGCGGGTGGCGTAGATTAGCATGGTGCCATTGGGCGCAACAGTGGGCGAATCGTCCAGAGTGGTGTTCGACAGCACCCGCAGATTGCCGCGCTGGAGGTCCTGGGCGGCGATCTGGAAGTTGGTATAGCCCTGCTGGCGGTGAACCATTACCAGGGTCTTCTCGTCGGCCGAGAGTTTCGGGTTGGCGTTGTAGTTGCCGATGAAGGTTACCCGGTCCACGGCACCGCTGTTCACGTTCATCTTGTAGATCTGCGGCTTGCCGCCACGGTCCGAGGTGAAGTACAGGGTAGAGCCGTCCTTGCCCCAGAAGGGTTCGGTATCGATCGCCAGGTTGTTGGTCAGGCGGCGCAGGGCGCGGCTGCCAAGGTCCATGACGTAGATTTCCGGGTTGCCGTCGCGCGACAGGACGAAGGCCAGGCGGTTGCCGTCAGGGGAGAATGCCGGAGCGCCATTCAGGCCCTCGAAATTGGTGATCTGCTCACGACGGCCAGTATCGACGTACTGGATGAAGATACGCGGGCGCTTCTGTTCGAAGGAGACATAGGCGATACGGCGGCCATCGGGCGAGAAGCGCGGCGACACGATGGGCTCGCGCGACTGCAGCAGGGTCACCGGGCGGGCGCCGTCGTAGTCGGAGCGCTGCAAGGTATAGCGGGTGTTGTCGACCGAGAAACGCTCGGCGGTGACATAGAGCATCTTGGTGGAGAACGCACCCTTGATACCGGTGAGCTTCTCGAACGACTGGTCGGCGATGTAGTGCGACATGTCGCGGAGCTGATCGGTGCTGCCGGTCACGCTGCCGGTCAGGACCTGCTGCTCGGTGCCGACATCGAACAATGCGTACTGCACCTGCAGGCGTCCGCCGGCAGGCACGATGTTGCCGACCATCACGTAGTTGACGCCAACTGCCTTCCAGTCACGGAAGATCACTTCGCTGGCCTGCGCCGGCTGGCTGATCATGTTCTGCCGGGGCAGCGGCTCGAAGTAGCCGGAGTTGCGCAGGTCGTTGCCGATGATATTGGACATATCTTCCGGCAACACGTTGCCCCCCTGGAAGCCGAACGGCACCACGGCGATGGGAATGGCACGGTCGTTACCGCTGGAGATCACCAGCGGGTCGGCAG
Organism: Pseudomonas sp. HMSC066A08; assembly: GCF_001813025.1. Taxonomy (NCBI): domain Bacteria; kingdom Pseudomonadati; phylum Pseudomonadota; class Gammaproteobacteria; order Pseudomonadales; family Pseudomonadaceae; genus Pseudomonas; species Pseudomonas sp. HMSC066A08. Next base: position 449,256 of record NZ_KV811290.1, on the reverse strand, counting down.
CCTGCGCAGCACCTGCCACCAGGGCCAGGGCGAACAGCGCAATGCGAATCAGGGTACTCACAGACTCAAATCCTCCGGTTTAAAGATGATGCGGCGCTGACGATACAGGCTGTCGAAGGTAGCCCGCGGCAATTGCTGCATCTCGGGAATACGGCCGACGTTACGCACCGCCGCCACCGCCGAACTGTCGAAAGGCTTGTCGCCACTCGAACGGCTGACGCTGGCATTGGTGATGGTACCGTCCGGCAGCATTTCGATCAGTACTTCTACGCTCATTCCATTACGCGCCGATGGAGGACGCCGCCACTGCTGGCTCACCAGGTTGACGATCAGGTCGTCGAGACTGCCGGTGACCTCGCTGCCCACCTCGTCGGCCAGGGCCTGCTGGCGCTCGGTCGTATCCGAAAGCAACTCGGCCAATGCCTGTGCCTTCTTGTCCTCGGCAGCCTTGCGGGCTGCCGCGGCAGCGGCGGCGGCCTTTTTCTTGGCGGCCTCGACGGCGGCTTTCTTCTTCGCCGCTTCCGCAGCAGCCTTCTTCTTGGCCTCCTCGGCCGCTTTCTTCTTCGCGTCCTCGGCTGCCTTCTTCTTCGCGTCCTCAGCGGCCTTTTTCTTGGCCTCGTCCTCGGCGCGCTTCTTGGCTATGTCAGCCTGCTTTTTCTGCTCGGCGGCCTTGGCCTCGGCAGCTTTCTTGGCTTCATCGGCCTTCTTCGCCTCGGCGGCTTTCTGGGCCTCGGCCTTTCGAGCCTCGTCAGCCTTCTTTTGTTCCGCCGCTTTCGCCGCAGCGACCTGCTGCTGTTCCAGCTTTTGTTGCTCGAGTTTCTGCTGCTCGAGCTTCTTCTGTTCGAGCTGCTCGACTTCGTATTGCTTGGAGGCGGTCTTCTTCGCCTCGCCAGCGATCTTCTGGTTGGTCTGGGTCGTCGCCTGGCTCTTCGACTTGAGCTGGTAGAGCGTGGCCTGCACGATCGGCTTGGAGGGAGGAAGCTCCGGAGCAAACGCCCAGCTGACGAACAGCATGGCGAAGATCAGAACGTGCAGGACCACCGCCAGGACGACGGGCCAGAAATAACTCTCGGAAGGCGAGCGTTCGAACTGTTGCTTCAAGATCAGGGGGCCTCGGTAATCAACCCGACGTTGGGCACACCGGCCTGCTGCAAGGCACCCATGGCGCCAACCACCGCACCATAGTTCACCGCCTTGTCGCCGCGGATGAATACCTGGGTGTCCGGACGGGCACTCATGATCTTGGTGACTGCATCGGTCATCTGTTCCAACGACACGGCACTATCGGTCTGTTTTTCAGTATCCACTTCGCTGCCGACGTTCCAGTAATAGGAACCGTCGGCTTTTACCGAAAGGGTCAGGACCTGCTTGTTGTTGTCCTGAGGCAGCGCCTCGCTGGACACCTTCGGCAGGTCGACCTTGACCCCCTGGTTGAGCATCGGTGCGGTCACCATGAAAATCACCAGCAGTACCAGCATCACGTCGATGTAAGGCACCACGTTCATTTCCGCGACCGGCTTGCGCTTGTGACGAACCCTTGCCATATCGGCTTACCTCTCAGTCGTCTTAGTCGTCGCTGGTGTGCACCTTGCGGTGCAGGATGGCCTGGAACTCGTCGGCGAAGGTGTAGTAACGACCGATCAGCATCTCAGAACGTGCGGAGAAGCGGTTGTAGGCGATGACCGCGGGGATCGCGGCGAACAGGCCGATGGCGGTGGCGATCAGCGCTTCGGCGATACCCGGGGCGACGGTGGCCAGGGTAGCCTGCTGCACGGTGGCCAGGCCACGGAAGGAATTCATGATACCCCAGACGGTACCGAACAGGCCGACGTACGGGCTGGTGGAGCCGACGGTTGCCAGGAATGGCAGGCTGGCTTCGAGTTTCTCCTCCTCACGGGAGATGGCCACACGCATGGCGCGCGCCACACCCTCCATCACCGCATCGGGATCGACGCCGGGCTGCTGGCGCAGCCGGGAAAATTCCTTGAAGCCGGCACGGAAGATCTGCTCGACGCCGGAGTCCGGGTCCGGATTGCTACCGGCCTGGCGATACAGCTTGGACAGGTCGATGCCCGACCAGAAGCGTTCTTCGAAGGCATCCAGTGCCTTCTTGGCGGCGCGCATGGCATTACCGCGCTGGAAAATCATGATCCAGGATGTGACCGAGGCGGCCACGAGGGTCAGCATGACCAGCTGCACCACGATACTGGCGTTGCTGATCAGGCTCCACATGGAGGTATGGTCGACGACATTCGGTTCCACTTTAATCTCCTGCTGAAAAAGAATCCGGGCTTCCGGCAAAAGCCGCACGCAACGTTTCGGGGATAGCACGTGGCTTCAGGGTGTCCGCTCGCACGCACGCCACCAGGAACCGCCCCTCGCAGAGCAGGACGGAGTCCGACGCTCGACGAACCTGTTGACGAAACTTCAGGCTCGCCCGGTTCAACTCCTCGACCTCGGCACTGACAAGCAGTTCATCGTCGAGCTTGGCCGGGGCGTGGTAACGCGCCTCGGCGGAGTGCACGACGAACAGCAGATTGTCGCCGACCAGTTGCGATTGGGCGAACCCCAAAGCTCGCAGCCGCTCGGTCCGAGCCCGTTCCATGAACTTGAGATAGTTGACGTAATAGACGATGCCGCCGGCATCCGTGTCTTCGTAATAGACCCGGAAACGCTGCTGGAACGGCTTTCCCCCGTGTTGCGCGCGCATACTCTAGAACCAAGTCCCGGCTTTGCCAATCGGCAATCGCCCACAAATGCAATTAATTACCATCTTCAGACGTGAACAGATCCGTCGTCACCCCCGCCCCCAACCTTTTCGGAATATTCAGGCCAAAGTGCAGGTACGCATGGCGGGTTACCACTCGCCCCCGCGGTGTCCGCATGATGTAGCCCTGCTGGATCAGATAGGGCTCCAGTACATCTTCGATCGTGTGCCGTTCCTCGCTCAACGCCGCAGCCAAGTTATCGATTCCTACAGGCCCGCCATCGAACTTGTCGATCATGGTCAGCAGCAGACGACGGTCGAGGTGGTCGAAGCCACGCTCGTCGACATCGAGCAGGTTCAATGCCTTATCGGCGATCACCCGGGTAATGTCGCCCTGCCCCCGGACCTCGGCGAAGTCGCGTACCCGGCGCAGCAGGCGGTTGGCGATTCGCGGCGTACCGCGGGCGCGCTTGGCGATTTCCGCCGCGCCCTGCGGCTCGATCTCCAGGCCGAGAATGCCGGCCGACCGACTGACGATGGTCGCCAGGTCCTCGATGTTGTAGAACTCCAGGCGCTGGACGATACCGAAGCGATCGCGCAGTGGATTGGTCAGCATGCCGGCACGAGTGGTCGCGCCGACCAGGGTGAACGGCGGCAGGTCCAGCTTGATGGAGCGGGCCGCGGGCCCTTCGCCGATCATGATGTCCAGCTGGAAATCTTCCATGGCCGGATACAGCACTTCTTCGACGATGGGCGAAAGACGGTGGATCTCGTCGACGAACAGGACGTCGCCGGCCTCCAGGTTGGTCAGCAACGCAGCGAGATCGCCGGGACGCTCGAGCACCGGCCCGGAAGTACTCTTGATGGAAACGCCCATTTCCTGGGCGATGATATTCGCCAGGGTCGTCTTGCCCAGCCCCGGCGGACCGAAGATCAGCGTATGGTCGAGCGCCTCCTGGCGGCCGCGCGCGGCATGGATGAACAGTTCCATCTGCTCGCGCACGCTGGGCTGGCCGATGTAGTCGGCCAGCTTCAGCGGGCGAATGGCGCGGTCCAGCTGCTCGTCGCGTTCGCGACCGGAAACGGCGGATATGAGGCGATCAGGCTCGATCATCGGGCGCCACCTAGACCATGCCCTTCAGGGCCTGGCGGATCATTTCTTCGCTGGACAAATCCTCTCCCGGTACGGCTGCGACGGCACGACTGGCTTCCTGTGGCTTGAAGCCGAGGGCGATCAGCGCGCTGACTGCATCGGCCTCGGCGCTTGAGACTGTAGCGCTGGCACGGGGTTCCATCACCAACGGTGCAATCGTGGGCATGTTTTCCCAAGCCTTGAAGCGGTCCTTCAACTCCACCAGCAGGCGCTCGGCGGTCTTCTTGCCAACACCGGGGATCTTCACCAGGGTGGAGGTGTCCTGAGCCTGGACGCAACGCACCAGTTCGTCCACTTCCAGGCCCGACATCAGCGCCAGGGCCAGTTTCGGACCCACGCCGTTGAGCCGGATCAGCTCACGGAACAGCTCTCGCTCGCGCTTTTCGGCGAAGCCATAGAGCAAGTGCGCATCCTCACGCACAACCAGATGGGTATGCAAGGTCACCGGCTCGCCCACCGAAGGCAACCGATAGAGGGTCGTCATCGGCACTTCCACTTCATAGCCGACGCCATTCACATCGAGGATCAGGTGCGGCGGCTGTTTCTCCGCCAGGGTGCCACGCAAGCGTCCGATCACGAAGAGCTTTCCTTATTCAAAGACGCAGGCGCCCGCCACGTCGGCGTGCGCCCACCAGGCCATGAGGGACCAGACTCTGTTGGGTATGGGCATGACACAGGGCGATGGCCAGGGCGTCGGAGGCATCGATCTGCGGTTTCTGGGTCAGCTTCAACAGATGCATGACCATCATCTGCACCTGCTGCTTGTCTGCACCGCCGGTCCCCACGACTGCCTGCTTGACCTGCGAGGCGGTGTACTCCGCCACGCTCAACCCCTCCTCCATCGCCGCGACGATGGCCGCCCCCCGCGCCTGCCCCAGCTTCAGGGCCGAATCGGCGTTGCGCGCCATGAACACCTGCTCGATGCTCAGGGCCGTCGGGCCATGGGTGCGGATCACCTCGCGGACGCTGCGAAACACCACGTGCAGACGCTCGTGCAAGGGGCCATTGCCGGTCCGTATACATCCGGACGCCACGTATTCGCAACCGCGCGCCGTTTCCCGCACCACGCCGAAGCCGGTGATGCGCGAGCCCGGGTCAATCCCTAGAATCAAAGTCATAAGCTGGATACTAAAAGCCGGAAGCGGGGTTCGAACGCATCAAGCGTACCCCACTTCCGGCTTCGCGTTATCGCTCCGATCGGCTCAGCCGAGCTGCGCCATTACGTCGTCCGGGATATCGGCATTGGAATAGACGTTCTGCACGTCGTCCAGGTCCTCGAGCATGTCGATCAGCTTGAGCACCTTCTGCGCGGTTTCCAGGTCCAGGGTCGCGGTGGTCGAAGGGATCATGGTGACTTCGGCTTCGTCGCCCTTGAATCCGGCGGCGGCCAGCGCCTCGTTCACCGAAATGAAGTCGGCGAAGGTGGTGAACACGTCGATGGAGCCATCGTCGTTGACTACCACGTCATCGGCGCCAGCCTCCAGTGCCGCGTCCATCAGCGCTTCCTCGTCCACACCGGGAGCGAAGCTGATCTGTCCCTTGCGCTCGAACATGTAGGCGACCGAACCGTCGGTGCCCAGGTTGCCGCCACACTTGCTGAAGGCATGACGCACTTCCGCAGCGGTACGGTTGCGGTTGTCGGTCATCGCCTCGACGATGATCGCCACGCCGCTCGGCGCATAGCCTTCATAGGAAAGCTCGACCATGTTGTCGGCATCGTTGGAGCCGACGCCGCGCGCAATGGCACGGTCGATGGTATCGCGGGTCATGTTGGCGGTCAGCGCCTTGTCCACGGCCAGGCGCAGACGCGGGTTGTCCGCCGGAACGCCACCGCCCTGCCTTGCAGCGACGGTCAGCTCACGGATCAGCTTGGTGAAGATCTTGCCTTTCTTGGCATCTTGCCGCTCTTTGCGGTGCTTGATGTTGGCCCATTTAGAATGACCAGCCATAACTCACTCCGTATTGCTCTCTCGGCGGGAGGCGCCGCAAGCGGCGCCACCGCGGGTTGATTCGAATCATTCGGCCTTCGGCTGCTCGCGCAGGCGAATGTGCAGCTCGCGCAGGGCCTTGCCGTCCACGGAACCCGGTGCCTGGGTCATGACGTCGCCAGCGCTCTGGGTCTTCGGGAAGGCGATCACTTCGCGGATCGACGATGCACCGGTCATCAGCATGACCAGGCGATCCAGGCCGAAGGCCAGGCCGCCATGCGGCGGCGCACCGTACTTGAGCGCGTCGAGCAGGAAGCCGAATTTCTCTTCCTGTTCCGCCTCGTCGATGCCCAGCACGCGGAACACAGCCTGCTGCATGGACTTGTCGTGGATACGGATGGAACCGCCGCCCAACTCGGTGCCGTTGAGCACCATGTCGTAGGCGCGGGAAAGCGCCGCGCCCGGATTGGCCTCAAGCTCGGCCGGGGTGCACTTGGGCGAGGTGAACGGGTGGTGCAGCGCGGACAGCGAGCCGTCGTCGTTCTCCTCGAACATCGGGAAGTCCACGACCCACATGGGCGCCCACTCCCTGGTGAGCAGCTTGAGGTCATGGCCGACCTTGATACGCAGCGCGCCCAGGGCATCGCAAACGATCTTGCCCTTGTCGGCGCCGAAGAACACGATGTCGCCGTCGACCGCGCCAACGCGATCGAGGATCACGTTCAGGTTGGCCTCGGGGATGAACTTCACGATCGGCGACTGCAGACCTTCCACGCCCTTGGCGCGCTCGTTGACCTTGATGTAGGCCAGGCCCTTGGCACCATAGATGCCGACGAACTTGGTGTAGTCGTCGATCTGGCTGCGCGGCATGGAGGCGGCGCCCGGTACGCGCAGGGCGGCGACACGCCCCTTCGGATCGTTGGCCGGACCGGAGAAGACCTTGAACTCCACGTCCTTCAACTGGTCGGCGACGTCCACCAACTCCAGCGGGATGCGCAGGTCGGGCTTGTCCGAACCGTAGCGGCGCATGGCCTCTTCGAACGGCATGTGCGGGAACTCGTCGAACTCGACATCCAGCACTTCCTTGAACAGCTGGCGCACCATCTTCTCGGTGATGCCGATGATGTCGCTCTCGTCGAGGAAGCTTGTCTCGATGTCGATCTGGGTGAATTCCGGCTGGCGGTCGGCACGCAGGTCCTCGTCACGGAAGCACTTGGCGATCTGGTAGTAGCGATCGAAGCCCGCGACCATCAACAGTTGCTTGAACAGCTGAGGCGACTGCGGCAGGGCGAAGAAGTGGCCCGGGTAGGTACGGCTCGGCACCAGGTAATCGCGCGCGCCTTCCGGCGTCGGTCGGCCGAGGATCGGGGTCTCGACGTCGAGGAAGCCGTTGTCGTCCAGGTAGCGGCGAATGCTGCTGGTGATGCGCGCGCGCAGCTTCAGCTTGGCGGCCATTTCCGGACGACGCAGGTCGATGAAGCGGTAGCGCAGGCGGGTTTCCTCGCCCACATCGGAGTATTCATCCAACGGGAACGGCGGAGTCTCGGCCTGGTTGAGCACTTCCAGTTCGTAGCCCAGCACCTCGATGGAGCCAGACGCCATGTTCGGGTTGCGCGCGCCTTCAGGGCGCAGGCGCACCTTGCCGGTGATCTTCACCACGAACTCGCTGCGCACCCGGTCGGCCTTGGCGAAGGTTTCCGCACGGTCCGGATCGAACACCACCTGGGCCAGCCCCTCGCGATCGCGCACATCGAGGAAGATCACTCCACCATGGTCGCGGCGGCGGTGAACCCAACCGCAAAGGGTGACTTCCTGGCCGTCCAGGCTCTCGTTCAGTTGGCCGCAATAGTGGCTGCGCATCATGGTGTGGTTCGCTTCTCGTAAGTCTTGGATTCTGTGGAGCCGCCGGCTGCCTGGCGACCATTGCCGGGCTCGCCGGCCCTGACCGGGCACCGGAACCATCGGTACGCCCCTGGAAGGACATCTCCCGCACTGCCCGGTGAACGGCAACGGCGAAGCACCCGCATCCGGGCCCACTTCGCATTGAAGGCGGGGATTATAGCCTGAAAAATCCATGGCTTGCAGCCAGCCCCGCCGGCCTGTCGCGCGGGAAGCCAGGCCGTTGAACGGAAGCATTTCGCCACCCTCTGCGAACCATTCGCTTGACCGGGCAGTCGGAATAGACTCTCCCTATCGCCGCCTTTGACATAGACCAAGAGCGCTGGGAAAAACCCTGTGTTAGCCTCACTCCAACTGTTTCGGAGTGCCCCATTCACAAGGCCGACTGAAAGGAGAACGCCATGGAAATCAATATCGGAATCGGCGAACAGGATCGCGCAGCCATTGCCGAGGGCCTGTCGCGGCTACTGGCCGACACCTACACCCTCTACCTGAAAACCCACAACTTCCACTGGAACGTCACCGGCCCGATGTTCAACACGCTGCACCTGATGTTCGAAGGCCAATACACCGAACTGGCCGTTGCCGTGGACGACATCGCCGAGCGCATCCGGGCCCTGGGCTTCCCGGCGCCCGGCACCTACGCCGCCTACGCCCGCTTGTCGTCCATCAAGGAAGAGGAAGGCGTTCCGGAAGCCGAGGAGATGATCCGGCAACTGGTCCAAGGCCAGGAAGCCGTGGTGCGCACCGCCCGCAGCATCTTCCCGCTGCTGGACAAGGTCAGCGACGAACCCACCGCCGACCTGCTCACCCAACGCATGCAGGTGCATGAAAAGACTGCCTGGATGTTGCGCAGCCTTCTTGCCAGCTGATCGTCGATCGCTCGATAGAAAGCGGGGCCCGCCTCAGGGTCCCGCCCTCCCCCTCCGGCGCCAACCGCTTGATTTGAGTAGCCTCCTGCTTTCCTGTTAAATAGCCGCCGTGCGTCACGCGCATAGGCCGGCCGTCCTTCCGCACCTTTCGTTTCATGCACCGAAGCGCTGTCCGGCTACTTGATCGTTACCCCATCAAGGTGAACTCATTGACATGTTGAAAATCGTCCTTCTGGTCACGGGCGTCGCCGCCCTATTGCTGTCCTTCATTCCCAGCCTAAGAACCGAAGCCACACCCTTCCTGCAACATCCCGATGCCATCTACCTGGCCATTCTGGGCCTGATCAACCTGCTCTTCGCTCCCGTACTGCAATCGTCACATCCAACCCGCCCGCTGCAGGCCGGCGCAGCCGCCCTGCTTGTCCTGGGCGTCGTCCTGCAGGCACTGATCCTGCTGGCGCCGCTGCCGACCATCGCCGACCAGCCGGCGATCGTCCTGCCCCTGCTAAGCCTGGTGCTGGCCACGGCCCTGCAACTGGCGGGCAGCCTGAAGCCCGGCAAACCGGTCTCGCGCGGCGCCAGCACCCCGGCGGCCCTCGGCGGTAGCCAGGACAGCGGCAACCGAGAGACCGGGACCGTGAAGTGGTTCAACACCTCAAAAGGTTTCGGCTTCATTTCCCGCGACTCGGGCGAGGACATCTTCGTCCACTTCCGAGCGATTCGCGGCGAAGGCCACCGCATCCTCATCGAAGGCCAGCGCGTGGAGTTCTCGGTGGTACAACGGGACAAGGGCCTGCAGGCGGAAGACGTGATCGCCTCCCGCCGCTGACCGCCGCGAAAAACAGAAAACCCGCCGAACGGCGGGTTTTTTGTGCATTCAATAATGGGGGGGAGGCGCTTCGTCTTCCCCCGCCTCGCCCACCAGTCCCTGGACGTCTTCCAGACGCTTGATCAATGCCGCGACCTGAAGCTGCAGTCGCTCGATACTGCGCTGCTGCGCGACCACCACATCGTTGAGAGCCTGCAAAGTGTCATCCTGGAAAGCCTGGCGGCATTCCAGGTCATCCATGCGCGCATCCAACTCCATCTAGGCCTCCCCGGCAAAACGGAAGCCGTCGGTCAGCACCATCCGCAACTTGCCGCGGATCGCCTCGACCTGCTCGGAAGAATAAGGCCGAGCCGGATGGCGCCCCCAGACAGGGCCGGGCCAGGCGTCGTCGCCACGTCGCCGGACGATCACGTGCATGTGGAGCTGGCTGACCACATTGCCCAGGTTAGCGACATTCATCTTGTCCGCACGGAAGGTGTCCTTGAGCACCTCTGCCAGCAGCGTGGCCTCGCGCCACAGCGCGTGCTGGTCATCGACATCGAGCTGGAACAGCTCGGTGACATCCTCCCGCCTCGGTACCAGGATGAACCACGGATAGCGGGCATCGTTCATCAGCAGCAGGCGGCTGAGGGGAAAGTCGCCGACCAACAGGGTGTCCTGCTCCAGCCGGGGATCCAAAGCGAACATACTGACCTCTCCTGTTCGACCGTCATTCATGGACAGCTTAGCCCCCCTCCGGGAAGGGCCCCGCTGCAACTGCCGCGCAGGATACTTCGCCGCCCGGCCAAAGCAAGCCCACACATCCGCCCGCCCCAGCTTGGCGCGCCTCTCCAGCCGAACGCCCCATAAGATGCCGGTCGAATGAATACAGCGCGACGCCGAACATAAGACATGCCGTGGATACAAACGCATTCGCCACAGACAACTCGATGGCAACCAACCCTCGAAGCAGACGGATTACAATCAGGTTTCAAAGCATAATTCGTTTGCTTTCAAACGGAACAGCTTCGCTCTCGAAGAGACCAACTGGAATACATAGGCGAAGCCGTTTTCCAATTTGTGCACGGAGTTTGCTTATACCTCTTTCATCACAGTAAGAGGGGCCGAACGGAGCATGACATTTTTATTACAAGACCCCGCCAACCGGGAAAAGCGACTTGAGAAGCGACCTCAACAAGAGTGACCAACCCCGCGACATACGTCATTTTTTCAACTGCGCACCTACGCAGATGCGACATGCGTCATGCAATTTTGCGACAGCACGGTAAAGAATCCGTCGCTTCGGAACCTCAACTATCGCCAAGAAACACTGCGTGCTATAAGTTAGCGCCGACAAGAAGAACTAGCCGTCACTGCGGCACTGTGATGGCAGAGATAATTTCAAAACCAAAGGAGCAATCACAATGAAAGTGATGAAGTGGAGCGCCATTGCACTGGCGGTTTCCGCGGGTAGCACTCAATTCGCCGTAGCCGACGCGTTCGTCAGCGACCAGGCCGAAGCGAAGGGGTTCATCGAAGACAGCAGCCTCGACCTGCTGCTCCGCAACTATTACTTCAACCGTGACGGCAAGAGTGGCAGCGGGGACCGCGTCGACTGGACCCAGGGCTTCCTCACCACCTACGAGTCCGGCTTCACCCAAGGCACCGTGGGCTTCGGCGTCGATGCCTTCGGCTACCTGGGCCTGAAGCTCGACGGCACCTCGGACAAGACCGGCACCGGCAACCTGCCGGTGATGAACGACGGCAAGCCGCGCGACGACTATAGCCGCGCTGGCGGCGCCCTGAAGGTGCGCATTTCCAAGACCATGCTGAAGTGGGGCGAAATGCAACCTACCGCGCCAGTCTTCGCCGCCGGCGGCAGCCGCCTGTTCCCGCAGACCGCGACCGGCTTCCAACTGCAGAGCAGTGAATTCGAAGGGCTCGATCTCGAAGCGGGCCACTTCACCGAAGGCAAGCAGGGCACCACCACCAAGTCGCGCGGCGAACTCTACGCGACCTATGCAGGCCAGACCGCCAAGAGCGCGGACTTCGCCGGCGGCCGCTACGCGATCACCGACAATCTCAGCGCCTCCCTGTATGGCGCTGAATTGAAAGACATCTATCGCCAGTATTACCTGAACACCAACTACACAATCCCGCTGGCCTCCGACCAGTCGCTGGGCTTCGACTTCAACATCTACCGCACCACCGATGAAGGCAAGGCCAAGGCCGGCGACATCAGCAACACCGCCTGGTCCCTGGCCGGCGCGTACACCCTGGACGCGCACACCTTCACCCTGGCCTACCAGCAGGTGCATGGCGACGAGCCGTTCGACTACATCGGCTTCGGCGAGAACCGTTCCGGCGGCGGCGGTGACTCGATTTTCCTCGCCAACTCCGTGCAGTACTCCGACTTCAACGGCCCCGGCGAGAAATCCTGGCAGGCCCGCTACGACCTGAACATGGCCTCCTACGGCGTTCCCGGCCTGACCTTCATGGTTCGTTACATCAACGGTAAGGACATCGACGGCACCAAGGTCGACTCCAGTTCCTCCTACGCTGGCCTGTACGGCGAGGACGGCAAGCACCACGAGACCAACCTGGAGGCCAAGTACGTCGTCCAGGCCGGCCCGGCCAAGGACCTGTCGTTCCGCATCCGCCAGGCCTGGCACCGCGCCAATGCCGACGAGGGTGAAGGCGACCAGAACGAGTTCCGCCTGATTGTCGACTATCCGCTGTCGATTCTGTAATCGACCGACAGGCAACGAAAAGACCCGGCATCGCCGGGTTTTTTCTTCTCGGCGGCAAGGCGCCTATAAAGGAAGGGCGTAGGTACCGGTCACATGGGCCACCAGGTCTTCCTCGCGACTCTGCGAAAACACACCGACCTCACAGACGACCTGGCGCCGCCCCAGCTTGAGGATGCTCGCCTCGGCCAGCAGGTCCTCGGGCCTGGGCTTGCTGAGGAAGTTGATGTTCAGGTTCGAGGTCACGGCCATTTCCACCGCCCCGAGGCGACCGAGAATGACCGCGTACCTGGCTGCATCGGCCAGCGCCATGATGGTCGGGCCGGACAGCGTGCCACCGGGACGCACCAGCTTGTCGTGGAACGGTATGCGCGCCAGCGCATGTCGTTCGTCGAGGCGCTCCACGCGAAAATCGATGTCCTCGGCCATGGGCAACCCCATGCGGATCAACGCCTGTACCTGCGCCGCGTTCATTGCCTGCTGACTCCTCATCATCGATGCCCGGCGCCCTGTACGCAGCCAGACCGGCACCGTACAATGCCCAGCCATTCCTCCCGATACAACCGACATAACGGCCAAAGATGCGTACCAGTCAGTATCTGCTTTCCACGCTCAAAGAAACCCCCGCCGACGCGGTGGTAATCAGCCATCAACTGCTGCTTCGCGCCGGCATGATCCGTCGCCTGGCCTCGGGTCTCTACACCTGGCTGCCAATGGGCCTACGGGTACTGCGCAAGGTCGAGACCATCGTCCGCGAGGAAATGAACGCTGCCGGCGCCCTGGAAGTGCTGATGCCGGCGGTGCAGCCGGCCGAGCTGTGGCAGGAATCGGGGCGCTGGGAGCAATACGGCCCTGAGCTGCTGCGCCTGAAGGACCGCCATGAGCGCGAATTCTGCGTAGGCCCGACCCACGAAGAAGTGATCACCGACCTCGCGCGCAACGAGCTGAACAGCTACAAGCAACTGCCGATCAACTTCTATCAGATCCAGACCAAGTTCCGCGATGAGATCCGCCCGCGCTTCGGCCTGATGCGCGGACGCGAATTCATCATGAAGGACGCCTATTCCTTCCACCTGAGCCAGGACTCGCTGCAGCAGACCTACGACGGGATGTACCAGGCGTACAGCAAGATCTTCTCCCGCCTCGGCCTGGATTTCCGTCCCGTGCAAGCCGACAACGGCTCCATCGGCGGCAGCGGCTCCCATGAGTTCCACGTGCTGGCCAACTCCGGCGAGGACGATATCGTCTTCAGCGACAGCTCCGACTACGCCGCGAACATCGAGAAGGCCGAAGCCGTGCCGCGCGAAAGCGCTCGCGGTGCCGCCAGCGAGGACATGCGCCTGGTCGACACGCCGAATACCAAGACCATCGCCGCCCTGGTGGACGGCTTCCAGCTGCCGATCGAGAAGACCATCAAGACCCTGGTGGTGCATGGCGCCGAAGAAGGCACCCTGGTCGCCCTGATCGTCCGTGGCGACCACGAGCTGAACGAGATCAAGGCCGCCAACCAACCGCTGGTGGCCAGCCCGCTGGTATTCGCCTCGGAAGCCGAGATCCGCGCCGCCATCGGCGCCGGCCCCGGCTCGCTGGGCCCGGTCAACCTGCCGATCGCCTGCATCGTCGACCGCTCCGTCGCGCTGATGAGCGATTTCGCCGCTGGCGCCAACATCGAGGACAAGCACTACTTCGGCGTGAACTGGGAGCGCGACCTGCCGCTGCCCGAGGTCGCCGACCTGCGCAATGTCGTCGAAGGCGACCCCAGCCCGGACGGCAAGGGCACCCTGGTGATCAAGCGCGGCATCGAGGTCGGTCATATCTTCCAGCTTGGCACCAAGTACAGCGAAGCGATGAAGCTGAGTGTCCTGAGCGAACAGGGCAAGCCGGTCAACCTGATCATGGGCTGCTACGGCATCGGCGTATCCCGCGTGGTCGCCGCCGCCATCGAACAGAACCATGACGATCGCGGCATTCTCTGGCCAAGCGCACTGGCGCCGTTCCAGATCGCCCTGGTACCGCTGAAGTACGAAACCGAGAGCGTCAAGCAGGCTACCGACAAGCTCTATGCCGAGCTGACCGCAGCCGGCTTCGAAGTGCTGCTGGACGATCGCGACAAGAAGACCAGCCCCGGGGTGAAGTTCGCCGACATGGAGCTGATCGGCATTCCCCACCGCATCGTGATCAGCGACCGCGGCCTCAGCGAAGGCATCCTGGAATACAAGGGCCGCCGTGACAGCGAGTCGCAGAACCTGCCGATCGGCGAACTGATGTCGTTCATCACCGAAAAACTCAGCCGCTGAGCGTAACGATGCCCACCGGAAAACCCCTGCGCCTATTCGCCGCCGCCCTGTGCGGCGGCCTTCTGCTGAGCGGCTGCGCCAACCAGTTGCCGCAGCGTAGCGAGCATGAGGAGCGCGTCGAGCGGAAGCTGCTCGAACACACCCTGCAAGTCGATGTCGGCCAGCCCGATGTGCTCGAACTGCCGCAGCGCCGGGTCCGGATCAACGACCAGAAGTCCTTCGAGGTCACCGAGTTCGAGGTGACGCGCCGTTACGACCGCTATACGCCGTACCAGGCCTGGCGGGAGATCTACGAGATCCCGTTGGGCGCGCTGGCGCTGGTGGCCGGCGTCGGAGCGAACATCGTCAACGTGGTGACCTTCGGCAGCGTACCGGACAATATCACCCACGGCTGGATCAACTATGGGCTGGCCGGGGTGAATCCGTTCATGAACGTGGAATCCAACGGTCGCGCCGAACAGAATCTCGCGAGCATCGACGAGAAACAGCGCGACAAGCGCCTGGAATACTCCAGCCTGCCCTGGGCTGAGCGTCCGGTCATGGTCAGTTCCGGCAAGGAACTCAACGAACTGCTTACCGACCGTCATGGCGTGCTGCGCCTCAACCTGCTCGACAGCCCCTTCGCCGAACAGGACATCAGCCGCATCTCGCAGATACATCTTTCGGTGAGCGACCCGCAGGATGGTACCCGCGCCGATGCCAGCCTCCGCGTCAGCCGCAGCCTGCGCGGCAAGCTCCTGGAAGCTCACGCCCTGATCTATGACGACCTGGAAGGCGATGACGTCCACCACTGGGTCCATCGGGTGAAACGCCTCGCGGAGTTGGGCCTGGAAGAAGAAGCCAGCGAACTGGAACAGAGCCTGATCGAACTCACGCGCAACGACCCCGAACTGCAGCAGCAGTTCATGCATGCCCTGCTCCGGGATGCCGGACGCCTGGCCGCGGACCCTGGCGAGACGCCCTGACGGCGAACTCGCCTCGTCAGCGACGGACGACGAAGCCAGCGATCCCCTGCAGCGGCATTTGCTCGACCTCGACCGCAGAGACCTCCGCGTGCCGCGGGCCCCGCCCCAGCCATCGCTCCAAGGCTTTCGCCCGGTCCTCCTCGCCCTCCCAGACGACTTCGACACGCCCGTCATCCAGGTTTCGCACCCAACCGTCGAGTTCGAGGCGATCAGCCTCTTCCCGGGTCGCCTGGCGGAAACCGACGCCCTGTACCCGGCCGCCGACATAGGCATGCAAGCAGATCTTCGCCATCAGCGTCCCTCCCGCAAAGCCTCGAGCTGTTTCAATATGCCATCGGCCGTCTGCTCGCCCAGCAGACGCTGACGCATTTCCCCCCGAGCATCGACGATATAGGTGACAGGCAACGCTTCGCTGCGAGGGAGCTTGAAGCGAGGCGCCGGATCATCGGCCAGCACGGTGAAGCGAATCCCCATGCCATCGGCCGACTTCTTCAACTCGGCATCGCGCAGGCCATCGAAATTCACGCCAATGACGCGCCCGCCCTGCCCTTCCAGCACCTGCGCAAGGCGATTCATCTCCGGAATCTCGGTCCGGCAGGGCGCGCACCAGTCAGCCCAGTAATTGACCACCAGCCAATGCCCGTCCAGCCGCTCCGCAGCGACAGGACGCCCGTCCTGGTCGACTCCGTAATCCGCCGAACAGCCCGCGAGAAACAACACCGCAGCAGCGCCCAGCGGGCGTAGCCAACTCCCCATGTCAGGAACCTCTCGAGTCAGGAAAACATTGGCCGGACCAGGGCAACCCGGCGCGACACTATGGCGAGACCTTACTGGAAGCCATCCACCTCTGCAAAACCGAGTGGAGACGAATATGGGAAGAAGAAGCCCCGATACTTCCTACAAGGTACAAAGTGCGAGAAGAGTCACGACGATCGCCGTCGAACCGCACAGTTTGACGCAAAGGACCACCCCTATAATCCGCGTGCCACACACGACGCGACGACTCAACCGGCCGTATGCCCAGGCATCGGCAGGATCGACTTGGGGAGAAGTCGAGAGCGACGAGTCCGAAGCCCTTTTAAACGGACACACTGCTGCTTATGAAAGACCATCTGATCGGAAGCGTCCCCGCACACCTGGTGGATGCCGCACGCCCGACCCTGACAGCCCACGAGGGCCTGGTCGCGGACTACAACATTGCCGCCTGGCTACATCTTCCGGATGCCTGCGACCTGCTGGTGTCACTGGTGGTCAGCTATCTGGATGGCGGGCGCCAGCGCGAAGTGGCGGTGGATCACGGACGAATCGACCGCCAGCAACGCATCCTGCTTTCCGGCATTGCCCGCCTGCCCGTACGGCAGAAAGTGGAGAACATGCAGGTACGCCTGAAGTCGGCGACGGCCTTTTCCCGACTGGTCGTGGAGGAGTTCTTCGTACAAGCGGTGGAGCAGGAAAACAGGACCCAGCAGCTGTCCGAAGCTTGAGCCGGATCGCTCAGCCCTGGCGCACCTGATCGAGCAGGGGTTCGTCCCGCACTTTCTCAGGCGACGGTTCGCTGAGGCTGCGCGCCGGCACCAGCGACTCCGGCCAACTGCTGAACTGCAGCCCGGTAATCCGGTTCAAACGCTCAAGCGCTGCCTGCTCATCCTTGTGATGCAAATGGACGACCTTGTTCGACATTGGGGGCATGAACGGGAACCTCGGCGGAACTACGGAGTGAAACGACTGTCACACGAGGGTTTGCCAGAAGCGTGCCAACAGCGCTTTCCCTGCGCTTGCTGGGATTCCTCCGGCAGAATGCAGCGCCTCATGCACATCGTTCGCCGCAAACTGACACTTTACGTCACCTTCACTCCCGAGGTTCCGTCCGCCAGCCAGTGGGCCAGGCTTTCACCGAACAGCGCCTCCTGCTCCACCTGCAAGCGCTCCATGGCCTGCTGGAACGGCGGATACCACGCCTCGTCCAGATTTGCAGGCATGCGCTCTCGGCTGGGCATGGGCCAGGGGCAGCGATTCAGCAAGCGGTGCAGACTGTAGGCGCCAAGATCCCGGCACAGCACCCACTCGCCTCCGCCGGCGCGGCAGACGAACTGCTCCTTCTCGAGAAAGTCCAGCAGTTCCTCCCACTCATCCTCGGGCAACAACCAACCCGCACGATGCAAGTGGGTCAGGCGCAGCGATTGTCCAAGCTGCTGTCGCTGGTGGAACACCCTCAGCACGCCGAGCAGGACGATCAGCTTGGGCAGCGAGCGCCGCCGCCAGAGACGGGAAGAAGAGAGATTGCAGACCAGCACCGCGCCGAATAGAACGATCATCCAGGAAAGATAGATCCACAGCAGGAAGATAGGCACGGTGGCGAAGGCACCGTAGATCAGCTGGTAGCCGGGAAACAGGCTTACGTACAGCCCGAACAGGGTTTTCGCGGCTTCGAACAGTACCGCGGTGAACACGCCGCCCATCAGGGCATGGCGCACCGGGACCCGGGCGTTCGGGACCGCCGAATAGAGCAGGGTGAAGGCTGCCACGCTGAACGCCAGCGGCATCAGCCCCAGCAGCGTCTCCGCGCCCGGCAACGCGTCCGGGCCATGGAGCAGCGACAGCGAAGCGATGTAGGTGGTCACGGCGAAGCCGGCACCCAGCAACAATGGGCCCAGGCTGAGGATCGCCCAGTAGAGGAGGAACCGCCCGACACCGCGGCGTGGCTGGCGAACCCGCCAGATCTCGTTGAAGGCTTTCTCGATGGTCACCAGCATGGTGAAGGCGGTGACTGCCAGAAAGACCACCCCGACCCAGGTCAGGTGCCGGGCCTGGGTGGTGAAACTCTTCAGGTAGGTTTCCACCGCCTCTCCAGCGGAAGGCACGAAATTGCGAAAGATGAAAGTCTGGATCGACTCGCCCATGCCATGGAACGCCGGAATCAGCGAAAGCATGGAAAACATCACCGTCATCATCGGCACTACCGCGAACAACGTGGTGTAAGTCAGCGCCGCCGCGCTGTTGGGAGCCTTGTCGGTGACGAAGCGATGAGCAAGGAAGCGAGCGAACTCGACCCCATCGTTGAAATGTTCGCGCATGCCCTCTCCTTGAAGTCGCGCCGGTTCTTCGCCTCTCGGGGCGGTACTTCGCGCCGACGGGTTCAGTCCTGGTCGACGAGGCGGTTAGAATAGCCGTCACTTCACCGGCCATGCGACCCCTGACATGAGCGAACTGATCCTGTTGCACAATCCGCGCTGCTCGAAATCCCGCGCAGCGCTCGAACTGCTCGAAGCCCGCGGCCTGCAACCGCAGGTGGTGCGCTACCTGGAAACCCCGCCAAGCGTCGCCGAGCTGAAAGCGATCCTGGCCAAGCTCGGCATTCCCGCCCGCCAGTTGCTGCGAACCGGGGAGGACGAATACAAGGCCCTCGGCCTGGATGAGCCCAGTCTTGGCGAAGAGGCCATCATCGAGGCAATGGCCAGGCATCCGAAGCTGATCGAGCGTCCGGTGCTGGTCGCAGGTGACAAGGCGGTGGTTGGCCGGCCTCCGGAAAGAGTCCTGGAGATCCTCGCTTGAGCAGTCCCTACATCCTGGTGCTGTACTACAGTCGCCATGGCGCTACCGCGGAAATGGCCCGGCAGATCGCCCGTGGCGTCGAACAGGGCGGTTTCGAGGCCCGCGTACGCACGGTTCCCGCGGTATCCACCGAATGCGAAGCGGTCGCCCCGGACATCCCCGCGGAGGGGGCGCTGTACGCATCCCTGGAGGACCTGAAGAACTGCGCGGGCCTGGCCCTCGGCAGCCCGACCCGCTTCGGCAACATGGCTTCCCCGCTGAAATACTTCCTCGACGGTACCAGCAGCCTGTGGCTGACCGGCGGCCTGGTCGGCAAGCCGGCAGCGGTCTTCACCTCCACCGCCAGCCTGCACGGCGGCCAGGAGACCACTCAGTTATCGATGCTGCTGCCGTTGCTGCACCACGGCATGCTGGTCCTGGGCATTCCCTACAGCGAACCCGCCCTGCTGGAAACCCGCGGCGGCGGCACGCCTTACGGCGCCAGCCACTTCGCCGGCGCCGATGGCAAGCGCAGCCTCGATGAGCACGAACTGACCCTGTGTCGCGCGCTGGGCAAACGCCTGGCGGAAACCGCCGGCAAGCTGGGGAGTTGAAATGGCCCGCAAGAACAAACCGCTGCCCGAAGTAGCGTGGCTGCAGCCGCGCCTGGCGCTCAGCCGTGCCATCAGCCTGGGAAGCTTCGTCGGCCTGGTCCTGCTCATCCTCATTCGCGATCTGATCTACGCGGACGCCCATGGTGCGGCGAGCTGGGTGCCCTGGCTGGTCCTCGCCTTCAAGCTGCTGCCGCTGCTGGTGGTGGCCCCCGGACTGCTCATGGGCAGCGCGCGCGGGCATGCCTGGGCCTGCTACGTGGTCAACCTGTATTTCATCCTCGGCGTACTCGCCGCCTTCGATCCCACGCAGCGCCTGTTCGGCTGGGCCGAAGTGCTACTCAGCGTGACCTTGTTCTGCGCCGCGCTGCTCTATACGCGCTGGCGATTCCAGTACGACCGAAGGGTCGCCGGAGAGCGCTGATGGTAAGGCAGGAGCCCCCTCCTGCCCTGCCTGCGCCGCTTTCCAGTGCCGACCAGTCTGGCGCTGCCGGTAAATCTGCGGACAGCCAGCGCTCCGGTATTGCCGGCGCATGAATGGAGAGACGGATAGAAGGCGGTCACTTCCTGCCGCAAGCGAAACCCAAGGACTGCGGCACGGCCATGTGGGAGTTCGCCGACGGACTGTCGACGCTTACCAGCCGAGGGTCTCCTTGAGGAAAGGAATGGTCAGCTTGCGCTGAGCCTGGAGCGAAGCGCGATCCAGTTGCTCCAGCAGATCGAACAGAGAGTTCATGCTGCGCGAACCGCGGTTGAGGATGAAACGACCGACTTCATCGGTCAGATGCAGGCCACGACGGGATGCCCGCAGTTGCAGGGCACGAAGCTTGTCCTCGTCGGAAAGACCGTGCAACTGGAAGATCAGCGCCATGGTGAGGCGGGACTTCAGGTCCGGCAGCTTGACCTGCAGCTCCCGGGGCGACTTCGATGCCGCCAGCAGCAGGCGCCGACCGGTATCGCGCAGTCGATTGAACAGGTGGAACAGCCCCTCTTCCCACTCTCGCTTGCCAACCAGCACATCCAGGTCGTCGATGCAGACCAGCTCGCACTGCTCGAGATCGTCGAAGATTTCCGGGCCGTACTGCACCAGATCGGCCATCGGCAGGTAGATGGTTCGCTCTTCGAACTGCTCGAAACGTAAGCAGGCCGCCTGCAGCAGGTGACTGCGGCCGACGCCGTCGTGCCCCCAGAGGTAGATGAGGCTTTCCGCCCAGCCAGCCTCGGCTTCGCACAAACGCTCGACATATCCCAGTGCCGCGGCATTGGCACCGGGATAGTAGTTGGCGAAGGTGGCGTCGTCGCGCAGACGCACACTGAGGGGAAGCTGAATAGGTTTCATGCCAGGCTGGGCGGACAATCCGAAAACGCCGCAGGAGTCACCGTAAAGGCTGCAAAGTTTATACGCCTCGGCAAGGCCGCACAATGAGCAACTAGGCAAGCAAAATCAAAGGTTTGCCGATAGCCGAGGCTCCTTGCCCAGAGCATCGGCCGGTCGCGCGCCGGCCCGCTCCGTTGCATAGGAGCAGATCGGCGCGCCGACTCACTGCCAGCGGAAATTCAGTTG
Organism: Pseudomonas sp. HMSC066A08; assembly: GCF_001813025.1. Classification (NCBI taxonomy): domain Bacteria; kingdom Pseudomonadati; phylum Pseudomonadota; class Gammaproteobacteria; order Pseudomonadales; family Pseudomonadaceae; genus Pseudomonas; species Pseudomonas sp. HMSC066A08. Next base: position 428,174 of record NZ_KV811290.1, on the reverse strand, counting down.
GGTCGACGACGGCACCGCCGCGCTGGGCGCTGCGGGCTGGCCGGAGGCATCCACCGGTACGCTGTCGGCCGGGACTTCCTGCAACTGCGCCAGGCCCAACTGGGCACGCAATTGCTCGGGACTGGCCTTCACGGAATAGTCGAGGCGATCGCCCCGCACGCCTACCAGGCGCGCGCCGAACGGATCGAGCAGGCGTTGCAACTCGGCATAGCGTGCCAGTGTCGCGCCCTGGACTTGGAGGGTCAGGCCGGTCGCCGCTCCCGGCGTGGCAACGAAACGAGTGGACAGGCGGTTGCCGACGGCCAGCATCACGCTGTCTGCCAACGCGTCGGGCGTAGCGCCTTCAGCCTGGCCTTGCTCTCGCGAATCGCCCATCCACAGCCGCCATTGCGCCTGCCATTTGCCGTCCGCCTCCTTGGCGTCCACTGCCAGCAAGGCATCGACGGCATAACGCTCGGAGGCTGCGCGCAGGGCATCGGGTTGGGCGGCGGTGAGGTTCTCCGGGGTACCGACGATCTGTTCGTCGAGATCCGCCAGAGGCAGGCGCAACGGCAAGCCGCGGTTCTGTGCCGCACGCTTGAGCGGTTCGGCCGAGGCCTGGTTGTCACCGACCAGGGAGCTGCCATCGGCGCTTTCGTTCAGCCACCAGGCCAGCACCGCTGGCCGGTTGGCGCCCCAGCTCGGCAGGCCGGCGGCCCGCAACGCATTACCGGTGGCGGTCGGATCGAAATCGACCACCAGCGCCAGCGGCGGACCATTTTCGAAGGCGTACTGGCTGATCAGTTGCTGCGGATCCTTCAGGTACCCCGCCAATGCCGGGTTCTGCGGCGCCTGCGGATTGCCGGTCAGGCGCACCAGCAGGGTCTGTAGGGCTCGCACCAGTCCGGCATCGCGCTCCCCGGGCTGCTGCGACGAAACCGGCTCGTGGACCTGGTAGAGATTGGGGACCGTTGCCGCGAAGACGGGCAAGCCTAGCAGGGAAAAATAGAGAACGAAGAGTCGGGCTATGCGCATGGAGGGCTCTCGACGAACGGATGGGAACGGCGGCGACGAGCTGTGAAGGCCGCGCAAGTGGACCTATACCTTAAACAGCAGTCCGTTCAGCGGCAACCGAGATGGCCGCTGCGTGGCAAGCCTGATAAAATCGCGCGCCTTCAAAACCGGCAAACAGCGTTGCACGCTTGGGCGGCCGGCCGATCTCCGAATTACCCCTATAGGCCTGGATTTATGAGCAGCAAGCAACCCTCGTTGAGCTACAAGGACGCTGGTGTGGACATCGACGCCGGCGAAGCCCTGGTGGAACGCATCAAAGGCGTGGCCAAGCGCACCGCACGCCCGGAAGTGATGGGCGGCCTCGGCGGCTTCGGCGCCCTCTGCGAAATCCCGGCCGGCTACAAGCAACCGGTGCTGGTATCCGGCACCGACGGGGTGGGCACCAAGCTGCGCCTGGCGCTCAACCTGAACAAGCACGACAGCATCGGCCAGGACCTGGTGGCGATGTGCGTCAACGACCTGGTGGTCTGTGGCGCCGAGCCGCTGTTCTTTCTCGACTACTACGCCACCGGCAAGCTCAACGTCGACGTCGCCGCCACCGTAGTCACCGGCATCGGTGCCGGTTGCGAACTGGCGGGCTGTTCTCTGGTCGGCGGCGAGACCGCCGAAATGCCCGGCATGTACGAAGGCGAAGACTATGACCTGGCCGGCTTCTGCGTCGGCGTCGTGGAAAAGGCCGAGATCATCGACGGCTCCAGGGTCCAGGCCGGCGACGCGCTTATCGCCCTGCCCTCCTCCGGCCCGCACTCCAACGGCTACTCCCTGATCCGCAAGATCATCGAGGTTTCCGGCGCCGACATCGAGCAGGTCCAACTCGACGGCAAGCCGCTGGCCGACCTGCTGATGGCGCCGACCCGCATCTACGTCAAGCCGCTGCTGCAACTGATCAAGCAGACCGGCGCGGTCAAGGCGATGGCTCACATTACCGGCGGCGGCCTGCTGGACAACATCCCGCGCGTCCTGCCGGACAACGCCCAGGCCGTGATCGATGTCGCCAGCTGGAACCGTCCGGCGGTATTCGACTGGCTGCAGGAACAGGGCAACGTCGACGAGACCGAGATGCATCGCGTACTCAACTGCGGCGTCGGCATGGTCATCTGCGTGGCCCAGAGCGACGCCGAGAAAGCCCTGGAAGTCCTGCGTGCCGCCGGCGAGCAACCCTGGCAGATCGGTCGCATCGAAACCTGCGGCGCGGACGCCGAGCGCGTGGTCCTGAACAATCTGAAAAACCACTGATGCCGAAACTCTGCAATGTCGTGGTGCTGATTTCCGGCTCCGGCAGCAACCTGCAGGCGCTGATCGACAGCCTCCGGGACGGCGCCACGCCGGCCCGGATCCGCGCGGTGATCTCCAACCGCGCGGACGCCTATGGCCTGGAACGCGCGCGCCAGGCCGGCATCGAGACCGAGGTGCTCGATCACAAGGCCTATGCCGATCGCGAAAGCTTCGACCAGGCCCTGGCACAACGAATCGATGCCCATGACCCGCACCTGGTGATCCTTGCCGGGTTCATGCGCATCCTCAGCGCCGATTTCGTTCGCCATTACCAGGGGCGACTGCTGAATATCCATCCCTCGTTGCTGCCGCGCCACAAAGGGCTGCATACCCATCAACGCGCCCTCGAAGCCGGCGACCGCGAGCACGGTTGCAGCGTGCACTTCGTGACGGAGGAACTCGATGGGGGGCCACTGGTCGTACAGGCAGTAATCCCGGTAGAGTCGCAAGATACGCCGGAACGCCTGGCCAGACGGGTTCACGAGGAAGAACACCGGATCTACCCGCTGGCCATGCGCTGGTTCGCCGAGGGCCGCTTGCGCCTGGGCGAACAGGGCGCCCTGCTGGATGGCCAGGCCCTGCCTGCCACCGGCCATCAGATTCGCACCAAGGAGATTCGCAATGCGTAAAGCCATGCTGTTCCTGCTGACGCTGCTGACCCTGCCGGCCTATGCCTTCGAGCTGAAGCCGTTCACCGCCAGCTATACCGCCGACTGGAAACAGATGCCCATCAGCGGCAATGCCTCCCGCAGCCTGAAGGCTCTCGGCGACGGCCGCTGGCAACTGGACTTCGAGGCCTCCATGCTGCTGGCCAGTCTCAACGAAGTCAGCACCTTCAAGGTCGAGAACGACACCTTCCTGCCACAGACCTACCGCTTCGCCCGCCAAGGTCTGGGCAAAGGCAAGCAGATCGAGCTGGACTTCGACTGGTCGCAGAAGCAGGTTCTCGGCAGCGACCGCGGCGATGCGGTGCGGCAACCCCTGAATCGCGGCCAACTGGACAAGTCCACCTATCAACTGGTCCTGCAGCATGACGTTGCCGACGGCAAGAAGAGCATGAGCTACCAGATCATCGAGGGCGAGGATGTCGATACCTACGACTTCCGGGTTCTCGGCGAGGAAAAGGTACGCACCCAGGCCGGCCTGATCAACGCGATCAAGGTCGAGCGCGTGCGTGATCCGGGCAAGAGCAACCGCAAGACCATCCTCTGGTTCGCCAAGGACTGGGACTATCTGCTGGTCCGCCTGTACCAGATGGAAACCGACGGCAAGGAATACCAGATCATGCTCAAGGAAGGCACCATCGACGGCAAGACCGTCACTGGCGAAAAGAGCTGACTCCCCCTCTCCCACGAAAAGCCGGGCCATTGCCCGGTTTTTTTATTGCCCGCGGATCAGCCGCAGGCCTGGTGCTCGCGGCAGATCAGTTCGGCATCGGCATCGCTCAACGGCTCCCCGGTTAGACCGCAGAAGGGCGAACCCGCACGCCGTTGATGGAACCGGCAGGACCGACAAAGGCCGAAACCAGGCACATCCTCCTGACGCTGGATGACGACCAGAAGATCACGCAACAAGCCTTGCAAGTGTTCACCCTTCTCGCCCAGTGCCGTGACGGCCTGCTCGAGGAACTGCGGCGGAATCACCGCCTCGATCAGCGAGCGCCCCGCATCGGTCAGCCGCAGATGAACGCTGCGCCGATCCCGCGCATCCGGCACCTTGCTGATCAGCCCCCTCCCTTCCAGCACCTTGAGCGATTGCGACACTGTGCCCTTGGTCAAGCCGAGGTATTCGGTCACGCCCAGCGGAGTATCCGAATAGCGATTACAACGCGCCAGGTAATGCAAGGCGCTCAATTGCACCGGCTGCAGCTCAGCCACCAGCGGCTGCTCGCGGGACCAGGCACGCATCAGGCTGGTCAGTCTTTCCAGGTAATCGTAAAGGGCGATGGCGGACACGGGATACCTCCTTGCCAATATAGTATCGACTAAAAACATGTTTGACAAAGAGGCCGCCTCCTGTTTAGGCTAAAAAAGTATCGTATCGATACTAAATTCCTACAGGAGAATCAGCATGACCAAAGCCATCTACTATCACGCCGGCTGCGCAATCTGTGTCGAGGCCGAACGTTCCTTGCTGCCATTGCTCGATCGCAAGCAGGTGGACATCGAAGTGGTCCATCTCGCCGAACAATCGGCACGCATCGCCGAGGCGGAAAAGGCCGGGGTCAAGTCGGTTCCTGCCCTGGTTGTCGACGGACAGGTACTGCACCTTAACTTCGGTGCGACACTCAGCGACCTGAAATAAGGAGAACGGCCATGGAGGTGAAGATCTTCGACACCCATGTGCGAACCCGCGACGGCCGCTACCTGCACTTCGATGTCCTGGTCACGGAGGAGCTGGGGGCTCGCGCCGGCGAGTTCGCTCGACGCTGGCTCGCCGGAAGAGGCATAGACGAGGCCGATATCAGCCAGGGGCATTGCAGCTACTGCCATAGCGAGATTGCGACAGCAGAGGTTGCCGAAGCCATTCGGCTCCATGGCCATTACATCCTTCCCCTGGAAGGCTGTTGAGGCCAATGGACAGCTACCACCCGATCGCCTGCGATCTCCATGACTACCTGGAGATCGCCTGCCTCTACCGCTACCGGTTGCTCCTCGAACTCGAGGACGGTGTTCGCTTCGAAGCCGAGGCGCGCACGACGCATACCCGGGCCGTTCGGCCAGGCGGCGGCAAGGAGGAATACCTTGAGGTGGCCGTCGAAGGAGCGACTCTGCTGCTGCGCCTGGATCGCCTGTTGGCGATTACCGCCCTCACGGAAGCAGCCTTGTTCGGCCGTATACGCCTGAGGGAAGAGGCCTGTTCCAGAGCATCCGGCATGCCATCTTCACACCTTGGAAACTGAAAAGGTTTTTCTCAATTCCAGGGCTATTTGATTAGCCTGCTATTGAAATAGGCTGGATTTGCCTTGATGCAGATCAACCCTGGAGCAGAAAAGATGAGTGTGACAGTGACCGAGCGTGACGATGACCACAAATCCCGCGAACTGCGTGCGCTTGGCCGCCGCTGCTGGGACGTGCATCAGCAGGGACTGCTGGTTGGCGTCTTCCATAACGAGGATGACGCCCACGCCTATCGGATCAAGCTGGAGAAAGAAGAAGAACTGCGGCAGATAGGTAAATCGGCCTGAACCATGCGCCCCCGCGTATTTCGGGGGCGCACCTTTGGTCTCAGGTCCCGGAAAGGCTCCGGTCGAGACTGACGACTCCCGGCGGCAGGCTATTTTCCTGTACCCGTTGCCGTGGGGCACGCAACATCGCCCGAACCAGAGCCACCAGCACGCCGAGCGCCAGCCCACCCAGGAGGCCCAAGGCCACCACCAAGGCCTTGCGCGGCTTGATCGGTTTCAGAGGGGTCGAAGCCTTCTGGTCGATCCGCACCAGTTCGATCTTCGGCTCGCTCGCCTTCAGAGTCTTGAGGCGTGCCTGCTCTCCACGCAGCTTGTCGATGTTTTCGAAGAAGCGCTCCTCGCCCTTTCGAGCCTGCAGGTATTGCACTTCACGGTTGTTTTCCAACTGCTTCAGCTCCTGCTGGATCTTCGCCACGCGGGGCTCGGTGAAGTCATCGCCCTTGCGTTTGAGCAAGGTATCGCGCTCGGCGGTCAAGGCATCGACCCCCATGAAATACAGGGGAATCTGCTGGTTATTCACCTCGGTGCGGAAAACGCTGCGCGAGCCATCCTGCCCGACCTCTCCCAGTGCGCCCGGGGTCGTCGGCTTGACGATCCCCAGCCGGGTGGCGATCTGGATAGCCTCGTTGAGCTGCTGGATACGCGAATCGCGCACCATCTTCAGCCGCCCGCGCAACGCCTTGAGTTCATCCTCCAGGCCAGCCCGCCGGATGCTGTCCGCTTCCAGCAACCGGGCGATCTTGCCTTCCTTGGTAGCCTGGTAACTGGCACGCTTGCCTTCGATATCCTGCTCGAGGAATTGCAGGCGACCGTCGATACGCGCCTGGAGGTCGTCCAGGATTCGCTGACGCTCGTTCTCGATGGTCGAAGCGAGCATGCCGTTGAGAATGGCGGCACCATCCATGCCCTGGGGATACTGCATGGACAAGCGGAAGAAAGGCGCCGCCTGGGGGTCCTTCTTCAAGTCCGCCTGCTGCATGCTGAAGGCATCCTGATTGAACTTCCAGAAAGCCTGCTCGGGGGACAGACCCTCGGCGTTCAATTGCTGAAATAGCTCTGGATGGGTTTCGAAATACTCCAGCCTGCCGGAGTAGGCTGCCAACTCGTTGCCGACGCGATCCAGCGCTTCCCGCGGAGTCAGGGCATAAAGCCCCTTGACATTGACAGCCTCCAGGGCCTTGGTCTGGATCGGCCGCAACAGGACATCCACCTGGTAGGTCGGAACGGCCAACAGCGCGTAGGCGAGCGCAGCGGCGGTCGCCAAGGCCGCGATCAGCGCTATCAGCCATTTCGACGCCCACAATTGCTGGAACAGTTGAACGATATCGATCTCCGAGGGCGAAGCCCCCGGAAGCTGTGAGGAAGGCATACCAACGTCCTTTTCGATAGGCGGCTAGCCCACAGATGCACGCAAAGGCATCTGTAGGATATTTCTGAGGAAAGGCATTATGCTATCGAAACGAAATCATCGGTAGTTATTTTAGAACTGCTTCGCATTCCAGAGTTGGTAGTTGACCGGCATCCGTTCCGGTCAAGCGACGATCCGGATGCGGACCTCACCACATGAGATCGTCGGGCACCACATAGTCCTTGTAGGGATCGTCTTCGTCCGGCTCCTGGCTCTGTACGTTGAGCAGCACCACCCGCCGCGGATCGCGCTCCTGGATCTTCACCGCCGCATCCCGGGGCACGATCTCGTAGCGCCCGTCATAGCTGACGATAGCCAGGCTGCCTCGGCTCAGCTTGTCACGGATCAGGTCGTTGACCGCGATCCGCTTCACCTTCTTGGCGTCGACGAAGTTGTAGTAATCGTCGCTTTCCAGCTTGGGCAGGCGCGTCCCTTCGATCAGTTGCTTGATCTGCGCCGCCTTGGCCTTCTTCTCGGCTTTTTCCTGCTGCTGGCGGTTCAATTCCTGGTCGCGCGCCAGCTTTTCCGCCTTGGCCTGCTCCGCCGCCTGGCGCTGGGAGTCGTCCTTTTCGACCTGGTTCTTGTGCTCCAGGCGCTGCTGTTTCTGTTTCTGCTTGCTGGCCTGCTTGGCCTGTTTCTCATTGACCAAGCCGGCTTTCAGCAACTGGTCACGCAATGACATGCTCATTCGTCAACGACTCGCTCGCGTGGCACGCCCGGTGGGGTGCGGCATAATCTTCCAGCCGACTGGGGTTCAGCCGGCCCTCGCAGGGGGTATAATCCTCCAGCCTCAGCCGCCTCAACGCAAGTCTCGGCGGCTCGCAAACTGCCACGCATGCCCTGGAGACCCCTCCCTACCGTCCCGAGCACCCGCAGGCACTCCTCCCGGCCCCTGATATCGAAGGCATGGAAAGCAAGGCATGAGCGTTTCTCTCCTGGTAAAAGTCACTCTGGTAGGCCTGTTCGTCGCCAGCGTCCTGTTTGTCCATTTCCGTGGGCGCGCACGCTTGCCCTTCCTGCGTCAACTGGTCAACCACTCCGCCTGGTTCGCCCCCTACAACTCGCTGATGTACCTGTTCTCCAGTGTCCCCTCGAAGCCCTATCTGGATCGCAGCCGTTTTCCGGAGCTGGACGAACTGAAGAACAATTGGCAAACCATCCGCGAAGAAGCCCTCAATCTGTTCGACGAGGGTTATATCCGGGCTGCCCTGAACAACAACGAAGCCGGCTTCGGCTCGTTCTTCAAGAAAGGCTGGAAGCGCTTCTACCTGACCTGGTACGACGGCCCGCTGCCCTCCGCCCAGCAGCTCTGCCCGAAGACCGTAGAGCTGGTGAGCCGTATCCCCAACGTCAAGGGCGCGATGTTCACCCTGCTTCCCGGCGGCAGCCACCTGAATCCGCACCGCGACCCCTTCGGCGGCTCGCTGCGCTATCACCTCGGCCTGTCCACGCCGAATTCGGACAACTGCCGCATCTACGTCGACGGCCAGCCCTACGCGTGGCGTGATGGCGAAGACGTGATGTTCGACGAAACCTTCGTCCACTGGGTGAAGAACGAGACCGAGCAGACCCGGGTGATTCTCTTCTGCGATATCGAGCGGCCGCTCCGTTCCCGCCTGCTGACCCGCCTCAATCGCTGGATCAGCGGCATTCTCGGGCGTGCGACCGCACCGCAGAACGTCGAAGGCGAACGCGTCGGCAGCATCAACCAGGCCTACTCGGTCGCCATTCGCGGCGGCAATGCCATCGGCGCCCAGGTGAAGCGCTTCAAACGCGCCTACCCGAAGGCCTACCGAGTCCTCCGCCCGGTGCTGGCGGTGATCCTGCTGGTCATCCTCTATCGTTGGATCTTCGGCTGATTCAGATGCCGTGGCAGCCCGGCTGCCACGGTAATTTTCCCCATCAACAGCCGGGCGCCCTCCTCTCCGCTTTCTTAGCCTCGCCCCAGAGGCTGTCCAGTTCCTCCAGCGAACATTCTTCGGCTTTCCGCCCGGCTTCGCGCAGGCTCCGCTCGATGAATCGGAATCGCCGCTCGAACTTGCCGTTGGCCTGGCGCAGAGCAGCCTCCGGATCGACCTTGAGATGCCGGGCCAGGTTGACCACGACGAACAGCAGGTCGCCAACCTCCTCGCCCACAGCGCCTTCGTCACCCTCTGCCATCGCCTCGAGGACTTCGTCCAGCTCCTCGCGAACCTTGTCCACCACCGGCAGCGCTTCCGGCCAGTCGAAGCCGACCTGCGCCGCGCGCTTCTGCAGCTTCGCCGCCCGTGACAACGCCGGCAGGGCGACAGGAACGTCATCCAGCAGCGACAACTGCTGCGGCTCCTTGGCCTTGGCGGCACGCTCCTCGGCCTTCAGTTCTTCCCAGCGCTGCTTGACCGCCGCTTCGGCGAGCTTCGCCGCATCGGGCTTGCCATAGAGATCGCCATCGAGGAATACGTGGGGGTGTCGACGGATCAGTTTGCGGGTGATGCCGTCCACCACCTCGTCGAAAGCGAAGCGATCCTCTTCGCGAGCCAACTGGCTGTAATAAACCACCTGGAACAGCAGGTCGCCCAGTTCCTCGCGCAATTGCGGGAAATCCCCCTGCTCTATGGCGTCCGCTACTTCGTAGGCTTCTTCCAGGGTGTGCGGGACGATGGTCGCGTAGCTCTGCTGGAGATCCCAGGGGCAGCCGAATTCGGGATCGCGCAGGCGCGCCATGAGGTGGAGCAGGTCGTCGAGTCGGTACATGGGTATCTCGGGTCATCAGTGAACGGTCCGGGCATTCTGCCCTTTCCGGAAACGAAAAGGCCACGGGCAGCCCGCAAGCGCCCGTGGCCTGTTTTCACCTTGCCTCAAGGCGTACGGTTGCGCCGCGCCTCGATGATGTTGGGCAGTTGCGAAACGCGCGCCAGCAGGCGTCCAAGAGCGTCCAGACCGGGAATCTCGATGGTCAGTTGCATGGTCGCGGTGTTGTCTTCCTTGTTCGAACGGGTATTCACCGCCAGAACGTTGATCCGTTCGTTGAGCAGCACCTGGGACACATCGCGCAACAGGCCAGAACGATCATAGGCACGGATCGCGATATCCACCGGATAGGTGCGAACCGGTTCCGGCCCCCAGCTGACCTGGATCATCCGCTCCGGTTCGCGTCCCGCCAGTTGCAGCGCGGTGGCGCAATCCTGGCGGTGGATGGTGACCCCACGGCCCAGCGTGATGTAGCCGACGATGGGATCTCCCGGCAGCGGCTGGCAGCAGCCGGCCATCTGCGTCAGGAGGTTGCCGACACCCTGGATCTGCACGTCGCCGCGCTTGCCGTGGCCGATCTTGCTCGGCTTGCGCGGGATCAGTTCGAGTTGCTCGCTGTCGCGGTCCGGCTCGACCAGTTGCTGGGCATAGTTGACCAGGTGTGCCAGGCGCAGGTCGCCGGCGCCGAGAGCGGCGAACATATCCTCGGCGGTACGCACGTTGGCCTTCTCCGCCAGCCGGTCGAAATCCACCGGCGGCAGCGCCAGGCGCGACAGCTCGCGTTCGATCAGGGCCTTGCCGGCAGCGACGTTCTGGTCCCGCGCCTGCAGCTTGAACCAGTGGACGATCTTCGCCCGCGCCCGAGAGGTGGTGACGTAGCCCAGGTTGCTGTTCAGCCAGTCGCGGCTCGGACCGCTGTGCTTGCCGGTGATGATCTCGACCTGCTCGCCGGTCTGCAGGCTGTAGTTCAGCGGCACGATGCGTCCGTTGATCTTCGCCCCACGGCAGTTGTGCCCGACTTCAGTGTGGACCCGATAGGCGAAATCCAGCGGGGTCGCGCCCTTGGGCAGGTCGATGGCATGGCCGTCGGGAGTGAAGACGTAGACCCTGTCCGGCTCGATATCGACCCGCAGTTGCTCCGCCAGGCCACCGATGTCGCCCAGTTCCTCGTGCCATTCGAGCACCTGGCGCAGCCAGGAGATCTTTTCCTCGTAATGGTTGGAGCTGGCCTTGACGTCGGTCCCCTTGTAGCGCCAGTGCGCGCAGACCCCGAGCTCCGCCTCTTCGTGCATGGAGTGGGTACGGATCTGTACTTCCAGCACCTTGCCCTCGGGACCGATCACTGCGGTATGCAGCGAGCGATAGCCGTTTTCCTTGGGGTTGGCGATGTAGTCGTCGAATTCCTTGGGAATGTGCCGCCAGAGGGTATGCACGATGCCCAGCGCGGTGTAGCAGTCGCGCATCTCCGGAACGAGCACGCGCACGGCGCGAACGTCGTAGATCTGGCTGAAGTCCAGGCCCTTGCGCTGCATCTTGCGCCAGATCGAATAGATGTGTTTCGCCCGCCCGCTGAGATCGGCCTGTACGCCGGTGGCCGCGAGAGCTTCCTTCAACTGGCTCATCACGTTGGCGATGTACTGCTCGCGATCCAGCCGGCGCTCATGCAGCAGTTTGGCGATCTGCTTGTACTGGTCGGGCTCGAGGTAGCGGAAGGACAGGTCCTCCAGCTCCCACTTGATATGCCCGATGCCCAGGCGGTGGGCCAGCGGCGCGTAGATATCGAAGACTTCCCGGGCGACGCGGTGGCGCTTTTCCTCGTCGGCGTTCTTCACCGCGCGAATGGCGCAGGTGCGCTCGGCCAGCTTGATCAGGGCGACGCGCACGTCGTCGACCATCGCCACCAGCATCTTGCGCAGGTTCTCCACCTGCGCCTGGGTACCCAGCACCATGGAATGGCGCGGATTGAGGCTGGCGCTGATCGCGGCCATGCGCAGCACGCCCTCGATCAGCTTGGCCACCACCGGTCCGAAATGCTTGTTGACCGCTTCCAGGGTGATCTTGCCTTCCCGCACGCCTCGATAGATGACCGCGGCGACCAGGGACTCCTGATCCAGCTTGAGGTCCGCGAGGATCTCGGCGATTTCCAGTCCGGTCTGGAAGCTGGACGTGCCTTCTGCCCAGGAGTTCTGTGCGGCGATCGCTCGCTGCTCGGATTCGCGAGCGAACTCGCAAGCCTCCAGCAAGCCCTGACGATCGAGCCCGGGGACGAGGTTCTGGACGTGGTCCAGCCAGGCCTCGAGGTTGATACTGCCGTCGGTGTTGACCGGCTGGTGCGCTCTCACCTGTACCATCTTGCCTACCCTTTACCACGGTGCGCGTAGCCCACCGATGACTGCGCCAGCCTTCGAACGGGCTGGTCGGATTACGCAGGCATCCTAGCCTGCCTCGAACAAAGCCATGGCCTCGACATGTGCGGTCTGCGGAAACATATCGAGGATTCCGGCGCGCTTCAGACGATAGCCCTGCCTGGCCATTTCGCCAGCATCGCGCGCCAGGGTCGCCGGATTGCAGGATACATAGACTACCCTCCGGGCACCCAGAGAACTCATTTCGCGTACCGCCTCGAACGCGCCGTCGCGCGGCGGATCGAGCAGCACAGCGGTAAAACCTTGCTCCGCCCAGGACGCTTCGGCAAGCGCTTTGGACAGGTCGGCCTGGAAAAAGTGCGCGTTGCCAAGGCCATTGGCCAGCGCGTTGGCGCTTGCCCGCTCGACCATCGCCGCCACGCCCTCCACCCCGACTACCCGCGCCACCCGGCGCGCCAGCGGCAGGGAGAAATTGCCCAGCCCGCAGAACAGGTCGAGGACCCGCTCGTCGGCGGTCGGTGCCAGCCAGTCAAGGGCCTGGCGGATCATCGACTCGTTCACCGGCGCATTGACCTGGACGAAGTCTCCGGGTCGGTACGCCAGAGTCAGTTGCCAGTCGCCCAAGGAGTAGCCCAGTTCGGCGGCCGGCTCCACCGGCAAGGGCTCTCCCGCGCCTTGCAGCCAGAGCTGGGCCTGGTGTGCGGAACAGAAAGCGGCCAGGCGCTGGCGATCCTCGTCGGCCAGGGCAGTCGTATGCCGCAACAGCAATGCACTGGCCGTGCCATGGAAGAGTTCCACGTGGCCGATGCTTTCCGGCTTGCGGAAGTCCTGCAGAAGAGCAGGCAGGGCACGGGCAATCGTTTGCAAAGGCGGCACCAGGACCAGGCACTCATCGAAGGCGACGATCTCCTGGCTGGCCGAGGCACGGAAGCCGACATCCAGACGCCGCGCCCTGGCATCCCAGCGCACGGCGATCCGGGCGCGGCGCCGATAGCCGAATTCGGGCCCGACCAGGGGGGCGGCCCATTCTTCCGGCTCGATCCCGGCGAAACGCTGCAACTGCTCCTGCAAGGTACGCTGCTTCAGCGCCAACTGCTCGCCGTGTTCCAGGTGCTGCAGGGTGCAGCCGCCGCAGCGACCCGCTACAGTGCAGGGCTCGCGGCGACGCAGGTCGCTACTGCTGAACAGGCGCTCGCTGCGCGCGTCGACCACCTTGCTTCGCGCGCCCAGCACCCGGGCCTCAAGTTCCTCGCCAGGCAGCCCGCCGCTGACGAACCAGGTCATCCCCGCCTCGTGGGCGATACCTCGGCCGTCATGGGCCAGGCGCTCGATGGTCAGGCGCTGTTTCTTGCCTACCGGTATCGCGGGGCCACGCGCACCACCGCTGGGCTGGAAGCGCAGCCCGCCCTTATTTCTGGCCATGGATATGCTCAGCGCGGGTCATAGACGCCGGAAGACAGGTAGCGGTCGCCGCGGTCGCAGATGATCGCCACCAGCACGGCATTCTCCAGTTCGCGGGACAGGCGCAGCATCGCCGCCACCGCTCCGCCGGAGGACACCCCGCAGAAGATGCCTTCCTCGCGGGCCAGCCGGCGCATGATGTCCTCGGCTTCGTCCTGGTGCATGTCGACGACCCGGTCGACGCGACTGGCGTCATAGATCTTCGGCAGGTATTCCTGCGGCCAGCGTCGGATTCCCGGGATGGCCGAGCCCTCCATGGGTTGCAGGCCGACGATCTGCACCGCCGGGTTCTGCTCCTTGAGGTAGCGCGATACGCCCATGATGGTCCCGGTGGTGCCCATGGAACTGACGAAATGGGTGATGCTGCCGCCGGTCTGCTGCCAGATTTCCGGGCCGGTGCTGTGGTAATGGGCTTCCGGGTTGTCGCCATTGGCGAACTGGTCGAGAACCTTGCCGCGGCCTTCGCGCTGCAGCTTGTCGGCCAGATCGCGCGCGCCCTCCATGCCCTCTTCCTTGCTCACCAGAATGAGCTCGGCACCATAGGCGGTCATCGCCGCCTTGCGCTCGGCCGTGGAGTTGTCCGGCATGATCAGGATCATCTTGTAGCCCTTGATCGCCGCCGCCATGGCCAGGGCGATGCCGGTATTGCCGGAAGTAGCCTCGATCAGCGTATCGCCGGGACGGATGTCGCCGCGCAGTTCGGCACGGGTGATCATCGACAGGGCCGGGCGGTCCTTCACCGATCCCGCCGGGTTGTTGCCTTCGAGCTTCACCAGCAGGGTATTGGAGGTTTCCCCGGGAAGGCGCTGCAGACGCACCAGAGGGGTATTGCCAACGCAGTCGGCGATAGTCGGGTACTGCACGGTCATGGAGGCACTCGTTCGGCACTGACGGTAAAGGCTGAGCATGATACCGGGAAACTGGGGCCGGACCCTAGCACCGCAATATCCGGTCATGCATGCCGATTCAGCCGAAAGACCGCCCGAAACGGCATGCGATGCGATGACCAGAGGCGTCCGAAGAGAAAACCTGGCGTTGGACAGCCGAAGCCTGACCAACGCCAAAGAAAGGTCCGACAGGCGTTGCGCCTGTCGGTGAAAGCGCGTCGGGCGCGGCGATCAGAACGAGGTGGTCATCGAAACGTAGTAGGCGCGACCCGGCTCGTTATAGGTCGCCGCCCCGGCGTCGAAGGAGTTGCCCTGGCGGTACAGGCGCTTGTCGAAGAGGTTGCTTACCCCGCCCCGTACACTCAGGTTCTCGCTGAAGGTGTAGCCGGCGCTGACGCCCCAGATGCCATAGGTACCCACCTCTTTTCGCGAGACCACCGGCGTGTTGCGGCTGGTGCCATGCTTCGGCGGTTCCTGGCGGCCATAGATGGTGCTGGTCAACTGGGTGGAAAGACGCTCGCTGGCCTGCCAGTCCAGGGTCGAGTTCAGGGTGTACTCGGGGATCACCGAAAGCGGGTTGCCGGTGTCCTTGTCCTTGGATTGCAGCATATAGGTCAGGTTGGTACTCCAGCTCAGGTCCTCGTGCAGGGGGACCAGCAGGTTGCCTTCCAGGCCCTCGACCACCGCCTTCTTCGCGTTGCTCCATTGCAGGATGTTGTTACCGGTCCCGGTCTGCCCCATGACATCCAGCGGCGCGACGATCTTGTTCTTGTAGTCGTTGCGGAAGTAGGTGAGCCCGGCGACCCAGCCATCGCGCCGGAACTCGATGCCCAGTTCCTTGTTGACACTGGTCTCGGCGTCCAGGTTCTCGTTGCCGACCAGGTAGCAGCCGCCGCTGCTGGTCTGGATCGGGCAGCCGTTGCCACGGGTATAGAGCAGGTAGTTCGGGTTGCTCTGGTACAGGTTGGGCGCCTTGAAGGCCCGTGCGATACCGGCCTTGACCGTGAAGTATTCGCCGAGCGCCTGGGAAGCGTTCAGGCTCGGGCTCCAGTTCAGGCCGAAGTCGCTGTGATCGTCCAGGCGCAGCCCGGGGGTGAGCATGGTGCCGGGACGCAGTTCGATATTGTCCTCCACGTACAGCGCGCGGATCTCCGCCTTGCTTTTCGGGCTTCGCGAGCCGGCCGCGGGGGTCCCCGGCAAGCTATCGCTACCCACGAAGCCCTGCTTGAGCGAGGACGGGTCGTTGAGGGTTTCCTTGTTCCACTCCGCGCCCACCGTCAGCACCTGCTCGAACAAGGCATGCAACGGAAGGTTGAGTTCGCCGCTGAGGCGATAGTTCTCCAGCTTGCTGGTGCTGAACGAACGGTCGGCGCCGATCTGCCCCTCGACGGAACCGGCCAGCCCCTCCTCGAGACGGTTGTTGCGGGTGGAGTCGTACTGGGCGACGAACCTGGAAGTACCGAACGCCCAGGTCCCGTTGTGGGTGATGGCGTAGTTCTCGCGATACATGCGGTTGGTCTCCGCACCGTCGTCGGCGAGTCCCTGGGTATTGGCGGTGCCGTTGTTGTTCTGGGTATCGCCGGCATAGATGTTGCCCTGTCGGCTGAAGCCCGCTTCGAAATCGACGACCTGGTCGGGGGTCACCTGCCACGACAGCATCCCGCTGAGATCGCGATTGCGTACCCCTTCGCGTCCGGCCACGGTACGGCTCGGGTTGACGGTGTGTCCGAGGTTGATGTCGGTATCGTCCGAATCGGTCTTGTTCGCACTGCCGTACGCGCGGAAGCTCAAGGCTTCGGTCAGCGGCCCGCTGAGGCTGAAGTTGGCGCGGCGCGTGGCGCCATCCTTGGAGCTTTCCGGAATGTTGGTGAACACCGTCATGGAGCCACGCAAACGATCGGTCGGGCGCTTGGTGATGATGTTGACTACCCCGCCCGCCGCACCGGAACCGTAGCGTGCCGCCGCGGGCCCACGAAGGACCTCGATGCGCTCGACCTCCTCCGGCGGTACCCAGTTGCTGTCGCCGCGGGTGTCGCGTTCGCCGCGCCAGCCGTAGCGCACCGAGTTGCGCGAGCTGACCGGCTTGCCGTCGACCAGGATCAGGGTGTTCTCCGGCCCCATGCCGCGGATGTCGATCTGCCGGTTGTTGCCGCGCTGGCCGCTGGAACTGTTGCCGGTGAGGTTGACCCCGGGCATGGTGCGGATGATCTCGGAGAGATCGTTCACCGGCGGGCGCTTCCTGATGTCCTCGGCGGTGATGATGGATACCCCCGGTGCCTGCTTGAGCTCCTGTTCGGCGGTGCCCAGCACCACCTCGTCACCCAGCTGGACCACCGATTCGGCACGTTCGTCCAGTTCTTCCAGGCGCTCGTCCTCGGCCAGGGCCTGCCCGCCCAGCAGGCTCGATGAAGCGAAAAGGACGGCAGCGGCGAGATGGCCGCGACGGAATTGGGGGTACATGCGTGACTACTCCTGTCGAGGGAAAACGGGTAGCAGGCGAGCCACGAGGGATACGTTGACGTTTTTTCTGAAGCCTGGGTCGCCGGCGTTGCGCGGGTGACGTCTCGGCACGGGCAGGACAGGGCGCAGACCCGGAACAAGGCCGGCCGAGGAGATCGGCACGGATGATAATCATTCACAAAAGAGAGTAAAGATCATTTACATCCAGGCAAAATGTAAAGGCACCCGGGCCTCGCTAGGCAGAAGGCAGCACCAGGCACAGGCGCAGCCCCGGATCGGCGGCTTCCGCCCATAGGCGGCCGCCCTGGAGCACCACGGCGCGACGGGCAATGCTCAGTCCCAGGCCGAAGCCCTTGCCGGTACGTGCCGAAGACAGTCGGGTGAACGGGCGGAAGATGGTCTCCAACTGGTGCCCTGCCACACCCTCGCCCTGGTCTTCCAGGCAAAGCCACCAGCAGCTTCCTTCGCGCCGACCATGCAGGCGGATCACGCCGCCCTCCGGCGAATGCCGGATGGCGTTGCGCAGCAGGTTCTCCAGAGCCTGGGCGAGTGCATTGAGGTTGCCACGCACGACACAATCCTCGGACAGATCGCTGCGGAACCGCTCGACGGCCCAGCCGCTTTCGAAGCGTGCGTTCTCCACCAGCAGGTCCCATAACGCCGGGATGGAAATGTCCTCCAGCGCCAATACCGGGCGTTCGGCGTCCATCCAGGCCAGCTCCAGGGTGTTGTCCACCAGTTGCTGCATACCCTGTACCTCCTGCTCCAGGCGCTCGCGCAGGAGCTGCGCGGACAGCGTGCCCTCTGCCGCCACCTGCAGGCGCGCCAGCGGCGTGCGCAGCTCGTGGGAGAGATCGCGGAGCAGTTGGCGCTGCAACACCATGTGCTCGTCGAGTCGCTCGGCCATATGGTCGAACGCCCGCCCCAGATCGCCCAACTCGTCGCTGCGCCGGCTGATCTCTGCCTGCGTACGCGCCGTCAAGTCGTTGCCGCGCAGGGCATTGGCCTGCGCTCGCAGGCGTCCCAGCGGCACTATCCAGCGCCGATACAGCAACACTCCCAGCAGCAGGGCCAGCCCGGCCGGCACCAGGCCGTGGGTGACCAGGCGCTTGGCCGGCGACAAGCCGGGAGGGACGAACTCGGCGGGAAGACGCAGGACCACCCGGCCTTGCTCCGGATGTTCGGGGAAGCGCAGGCTGATGAACGGCCGCGACAGCGAGCGGGAACTCATCGGCCAATCGACGCCCCGCAGGAAAGTCAGGCGCTCGGCTTCCTCCGTGGAGAGCGGACGACTGCCCAGCGATTGCAGCCGCCCGTCGAGCACGACCACCCAGTCCAGCGCCTGCTGGCGCGGCTCGGCCAGCCAACGGTCGATGCCCTCGCGGCCATCGTCGAGCCAGGCACGCTCGGCTCGCCGCGCATAATCCTCCAAGGTGGAGCGGGCTTCGGCGGACAGGTAGTAACCCTTCAGTTCGGCACTGCGTCCCCAGGTCCAGGACAGCCATACCGACAGCAGGAAGAACGCCACCAGCACGAGGGCCAGGCGCCAGAACAGCGAATGGCGGTTGGGCATCATGGCGCCGGTGTCAGGACGTAGCCCTTGCCCCAGACGGTATGCAACTGGTGACCGGCGTAACCGAGGCGTTGCAGCTTGCGCCGCAGGTGACTGACGTGCATGTCCAGGCTGCGATCATGCTGGGTATGACCACGGTGCAGGACATGCTGGTAAAGGAAGGCCTTGGTCAGGGTCTCGCCTTCCGCGGCGAGGAAGGTTTCCAGCAGGCGGTACTCGGTCGGCGTCAGGCCGGCGAACCGCTCGCCAAGGCTGACATCGCAGACATCGGCGGAAAACTGCAACGAGGGCCGCGCCGGCGGTCCGGCGCAACGGCTCGGCGCGAGCCCCCGCTCCAGGGCGATCCGGCGCAGGATGGCATCGATGCGTACCCGCAGCTCGGCCAGGCTGAAAGGCTTCGGCAGATAATCGTCGGCGCCCTGGCTGAACCCGGCGATGCGGTCCTGCTCGGCGCCCAGGGCCGACATGAGGATCACCGGCAGCGCCTGCTCCTGGCGGAGTTGGCGAAGAATATCGAGGCCATCGCGCCCTGGCAGCATGATGTCCATCAGGATCAGGTCATAGGCGCCGCTGCGCGCAGCCGCCAACCCCTCTTCCCCGTCTCGGCACCAGGTCACCTCGAAACCGCTGCCATTGAGGTGCTGGAACAGATGTGCGCCCAGTGTCGGATCGTCCTCGATGGCCAGCAGTCGGGGGTCGGGCGTCAGGGATGGAAGCATGGCAGCCAAATAAGATTGATTAGCAATCGTGCCAGTATTCACGATCTTTCCGCTTCGCCGCAAGCCGAATCCGCCGGGCTGCGCACATCGGTGCAGATTCCCCTTCCGCGACCCGCTAAACTGCGCGGGATAAACGTATGGCCGGGGAGCGTCGGCCATCCCGATCTGGCTCGACGGAGAGACGTGTGTTCAAGGATCTCGGCATCAAGGGGCGCGTACTGCTGCTCACCCTGCTCCCCACCAGCCTGCTGGCGATGGTGCTTGGCGGTTACTTCACCTGGGTCCAGCTGTCCGACATGCGTGCCCAGTTGATCGAGCGCGGGCAACTGATCGCCGAACAACTGGCACCGCTGGCCGCCACCGCACTGGCGCGAAAGGATACCGCCGTGCTCAACCGCATTGCCAACGAGGCGCTGGACCAACCGGACGTGCGCGCGGTGACCTTCCTCGACGCCCGCCAGGAACGCCTCGCCCATGCCGGGCCAAGCATGCTCACCGTCGCCCCGGCCGGCGACGCCAGCCATCTGAGCATGTCCACCGAACTGGACACCACGCACTTCCTGCTACCGGTTCTTGGCCGCCACCACAGCCTGTCCGGCGCCACCGAGCCTGACGACGAGCGCGTACTCGGCTGGGTCGAACTGGAACTGTCGCACCACGGGACCCTGCTGCGCGGATATCGCAGCCTGTTCACCAGCCTCTTGCTGATCGCCGCCGGCCTCGGCGTCACCGCCCTCCTCGCCCTGCGCATGAGCCGCGCGATCAACGCACCGCTGGAGCTGATCAGCCAGGGCGTCGCCCAGCTCAAGGAAGGCCGCATGGAAACCCGCCTGCCACCGATGGGCAGCAACGAACTGGACGAACTGGCCTCCGGCATCAACCGCATGGCGGAAACGCTGCAGAGCGCCCAGGAGGAAATGCAGCACAACATCGACCAGGCCACCGAGGACGTGCGCCAGAACCTGGAAACCATCGAGATCCAGAACATCGAGCTGGACCTGGCGCGCAAGGAGGCCCTGGAGGCGAGCAGGATCAAGTCCGAGTTCCTCGCCAACATGAGCCACGAGATCCGCACCCCGCTCAACGGCATCCTCGGTTTCACCAACCTGCTGCAGAAGAGCGAGCTCAGCCCGCGCCAGCAGGACTACCTCACGACCATCCAGAAATCGGCGGAAAGCCTGCTGGGGATCATCAACGAGATCCTCGACTTCTCGAAGATCGAGGCCGGCAAGCTGGTTCTGGAAAACCTCCCCTTCAATCTCCGCGACCTGATCCAGGACGCCCTGACCATGCTGGCTCCGGCCGCCCACGAGAAGCAACTGGAACTGGTCAGCCTGGTCTACCGGGATACCCCGACCCAATTGCAGGGCGACCCGCAGCGGCTGAAGCAGATCCTCACCAACCTGGTCGGCAACGCCATCAAGTTCACCCAGGGCGGCACCGTCGCCGTACGCGCCATGCTGGAGGACGAAAGCGACGACCGCGCGCAACTGCGGATCAGCGTACAGGACACCGGTATCGGCCTCTCCGAGGAGGACCAGCAGGCCTTGTTCAAGGCCTTCAGCCAGGCCGACAACTCACTGTCGCGGCAAGCCGGTGGCACCGGCCTGGGCCTGGTGATCTCCAAGCGCCTGATCGAGCAGATGGGCGGCGAGATCGGCGTCGACAGTACGCCTGGGGAAGGCGCCGAGTTCTGGATCAGCCTGAGTCTGCCGAAAAGTCGCGACGACAACGAGGAGCCGGGCGCCTCCTGGGCCGCGGGCCAACGCGTGGCGCTGCTCGAACCGCAGGAACTGACGCGCCGCTCGCTGCACCACCAGCTCACCGACTTCGGCCTGGAAGTGAGCGAATTCGCCGACCTCGACAGCCTCCAGGAAAGCCTGCGCAACCCGCCGCCCGGCCAGTTGCCGATCAGCCTGGCGGTGCTCGGCGTCTCGGCCGCGATCCATCCGCCGGAAGAGTTGAGCCAGTCGTTCTGGGAATTCGAACGGCTCGGCTGCAAGACCCTGGTGCTCTGCCCGACCACCGAGCAGGCGCAATACCACGCGACCCTGCCCGACGAACAGGTCGAGGCCAAGCCCGCCTGCACCCGCAAGCTGCAACGCAAGCTGCAGGAGTTGCTTCAAGTTCGCCCGACGCGCAGCGACAAGCCCCACGCCATGGTTTCCGGACGACCGCCACGGCTGCTCTGCGTCGACGACAACCCGGCCAACCTGCTGCTGGTGCAGACCCTGCTCAGCGACCTCGGCGCCCAGGTCACCGCGGTGGACAGCGGCTACGCGGCCCTCGAGGTAGTGCAGCGCGAGCGCTTCGACCTGGTCTTCATGGACGTGCAGATGCCCGGCATGGACGGCCGCCAGGCCACCGAGGCGATCCGCCGCTGGGAGGCCGAGCGGGAAGTCAGCCCGGTGCCGGTGATCGCGCTCACCGCACATGCGCTTTCCAACGAGAAGCGCGCATTGCTGCAGGCCGGCATGGACGACTACCTGACCAAGCCGATCGACGAACAGCAATTGGCCCAGGTAGTGCTGAAGTGGACCGGACTGAGCCTGGGCCAGTCGCTGGCCAGCATGAGCCGTGCGCCGCAGCTCGGCCAGTTGAGCGTGCTCGACCCCGAGGAAGGGCTGCGCCTGGCCGCCGGCAAGGCCGACCTCGCCGCCGACATGCTGGCGATGCTGCTGGCCTCGCTGGCGGCGGACCGCCAGGCGATTCGCCAGGCCCGCGACAACGACGACCGCACCGCTTTGCTCGAGAGGGTCCACCGGCTGCACGGCGCCACCCGCTACTGTGGCGTGCCCCAGTTGCGCGCGGCCTGCCAGACCAGCGAAACCCTGCTCAAGCAGAACGATCCGGCGGCGGCCGCGGCCCTGGACGAGCTGGACAAGGCCATCGAGGCCCTGGCCGACACTGCCTCGGCCACCACCCACCTGTCCTCCACCAGCCTCGACTCCAGCGAACTCTGACCATGCGCATCCTGTTCTTCAGCAGCCAGGCCTACGACAGCGAGAGCTTCCAGGCCAGCAACCACCGGCACGGCTTCGAACTGCACTTCCAGCAGGCCCACCTGCAGGCGGACACGGCGGTCCTCGCCCAGGGCTTCGAAGTAGTCTGCGCCTTCGTCAACGACGACCTCTCGCGGCCGGTGCTGGAGCGCCTGGCCGCCGGTGGCACGCGCCTGGTCGCCCTGCGCTCGGCCGGCTACAACCACGTCGACCTGGCCGCCGCCGAAGCGCTCGGCCTGCCGGTGGTGCACGTCCCGGCCTATTCGCCGCACGCTGTCGCCGAGCACGCGGTCGGCCTGATCCTGACGCTCAACCGGCGCCTGCACCGCGCCTACAACCGGACCCGCGAGGGCGATTTCTCGCTGCATGGGCTGACCGGCTTCGACCTCCACGGCAAACGCGTGGGAGTGATCGGCACCGGACAGATCGGCGAGACCTTCGCCCGCATCATGGCCGGCTTCGGCTGCGAGCTGCTGGCCTACGATCCCTATCCCAATCCGCGTATCCAGGCGCTCGGCGGCCGCTACCTGGCGCTCGACGCCCTGCTCGCCGAGGCCGACATCGTCAGCCTGCATTGCCCGCTGACCGCCGACACCCGCCACCTCATCGACGCGCAGCGCCTGGCGACGATGAAGCCCGGCGCGATGCTGATCAATACCGGCCGTGGCGCCCTGGTGAACGCCGCGGCGCTGATCGAGGCGCTGAAGAGCGGACAACTGGGCTACCTCGGCCTGGATGTCTATGAAGAGGAAGCGGATATCTTCTTCGAGGATCGCTCCGACCAGCCCCTCCAGGATGACGTGCTGGCACGCCTGCTGAGCTTCCCCAACGTGGTGGTGACCGCCCACCAGGCCTTCCTTACCCGCGAAGCCCTGGCGGCGATCGCCGACACCACCCTGGACAACATCGCCGCCTGGCAGGACGGGTCGCCGCGCAATCGGGTCCGGGCCTGATGGCGTGGTAGCATGCGCGGCTGATTGGAGGCTCCATGGCTGAACACGATTTCCGTTACACCCTGCTCAACCCGCAATACACCCTCAACGAATGCCGTGCGCTCTCCCCGGGGCGCTACCAGGTCACCGGCACCGGCGGCTCGATCAAGGCCGACGACGTGCTGCTGGTCAGCCTCAAGGGCAGCAAGACCCTGAGCATGCGCCTGAGCGTGGAAAAGGTCCGCCACCTGATCAACCCGCCCGGCCAGTGGCTTGCTGTCGCCCGTGGCCCGGCATTCCGCGAACTGGCGATCCATACCTGGCAGGTCGACTGCGACCAGTGCCAGGCTCGTCTCGACTTCGAGTTCGCCGTGGACGCCAGTCTCGGTCGCAAGGCCCTGGCGCCGGCCGCCGAAGAGCGCATTCACGAACTGGGCTGGAGCAGCCGCGAAGGCAAGCACCTGTGCCCGAAATGCCAGTAGGGCGAACGCTCCGTCCGACCGACGGTCTGTGAACTATCGCCCGTACGAAATGCGCAAAGGAAACGCCATGAAACCCTCTCTCGCCCTCTTCGCCTCCGCCGCCCTGGTCCTGGGCGGTTGCGCCAGCCAGGAGACCACCCTGGAAACCGAGCAGGCCTACCAGGTCGACTGGGTCGGGGCACAACCGACAATGGACTACAGCCACATCAGCCTGACCTTCGACGGCCAGGGCCGCGCCTTCGGCAATGGCGGCTGCAACCACTGGTTCGCCAGCTACACCCTGCAGGATGACCTCCTTCAGTTCGGTGCCATCGGCAGTACCCGCCGCCTGTGCGCCGCGGAGATCATGGAGCAGGAACGGCGCTTCCTGGCCCTGCTGCAGAGCGTCCAGCACTGGGACATTTCGCCGACCGACGAGCTGCGCCTGTGGCCGGCCGAAGGCAAGCCGCTGCGCCTGGTCCCCGAGCACGACTGAAGCCCGAAGCGGCGCTACCCGGCGCCGCCCGTTTACATTTTTTTGACATCCATTTCATTCCCGCTTGACCACCACGTCCCTAGGCTTCCGCATCCTCGCCCGGAGACGCTTGATGTTCGCCCCACCCAGCACCGAGACACTCAACCGCTTCTTTCTGTTGTCGTGGCTGGTGGTGCTCTGGCAGGTGCTGCGCCTGCAGGACGGGATCGTCTTCGACGACGCCTGGCTGCCGCTCTGGAGCGTCGCTGCCAGCCTGAGCTACGCCTTCCTTTATATAGTCCCGGTGTACCTCGCCTGCCGACTGCTCCTGCATTTCCATGATCGCCTTCCCGTGCGCCTCGGTCCGTGGCTGGCAGGCGTGCTGGCCATCGTCGGCAGCGCGGCGGTACAGATACTGCTCTACGCCGACCGCACCCTCTACGACCTGTACGGATTCCACCTCAACGGTTTCAGCATCGGCCTGCTGGTCTCGCCCGGCGGCCTCTCCAGCCTCGGCAGCGGCGACGGCACCCTGCTCAGCGCAAGCCTGGCGGCACTGGCCCTGCTCTGTCTGCAGGTGCTGCTCTACAGCGCCTGCCAGGTCAGCCGCGAACGCCTTCCCGCGCTCCCTCGGCGCGCCTGGCGCTACCTGTTGGCGACCGTCCTCTGCCTGGCCCTGGGCGAACGCCTGGCCTATGCGTTCAGCTCCCTGCGCGACTACCGGCCGATCCTGCTGGCCAGCGAACGCTATCCGCTGTACCTGCCATTGACCGTCCGCAGCCTGGCGAGGAGCCTGGGTATCCAGCCGACACCCACCCAGCGCGAGCTGCTCCAGCAGCAGAGCGACCTGCACTATCCGCTCCGGCCGCTGGAGATCAGCGCCCCGGCGCACCCATTGAACATCGTCTGGATCGTCGCCGAGTCGCTCCGCGGGGACATGCTCGATCCGCGCTACATGCCCAGGCTGTGGGACTTCTCCAACCGGGCGATCCGCCTGGACAACCACTACAGCAGCGGCAACCTGACCCAGATGGGCGTCTTCGGCATGTTCTACGGGCTGCACGGCGGCTACTGGGACGCCGTGCTGAAGGCCAGCCAACCGCCGGTGCTCATGGAGGTACTCAGGCAGCAGAACTACCAGTTCCGGATCAATGCCGCGCAACGTTTCAGCTATCCGCCCTTCGACCGCAGCGTGTTCGTCAACCTGCGCTCCCAGGACCTGCACGTGCTGGATAGCCCGGAGCCTGCCTGGCAGCGCGACGCCCGGAACACCGACGACCTGCTGCGCTTCGTCGATCGCCGACTACCCGACCGGCCGTTCTTCGCCTGCCTGTTCCTCGAGTCGAGCCACGCCAACTACAGCTTCCGCGACGAAACCGCGAAAATCCGCCCCTATCTGGTCAACTTCAACTACCTGACCACCGATTTCCAGGCGCAGATGCCGCTGATCAAGAACCGCTACCTGAATGCCGTGCGCGAAGTCGATACACAGATCGGCCGCCTGCTGCAGCACCTGGAAAACCAGCACCTGCTGGAAAACACCGTGGTAGTGGTGCTCGGCGACCACGGGGAAGAGTTCATGGAACGCTCGCGCTGGGGCCACAATACCGAGTTCAATCGCTACCAGACCGGCACCGTCGCCGTGCTGAGCATTCCCGGACAGGCGCCCCGTGCCGTCCGCGGCATCACCAGCCACATCGACCTGCCCGCAACGCTCCTGCCGCTGCTGGGCGTACGCAATCCGCCCCGCGACTACTCGCTGGGACAGGACCTGCTCGCAGCGGACTACCATCGCGACTATGCGGTGAGCGCCGATACCACGCGCATCGCCTACCTGGGCGAAGGCTTCAAGGTGAGCTTCCCACTGCGTGGCGCGGACCGTCACCACGGTCCGGTGAGCGATGGCGACGACCGCCCGCTCGACGTGGAACAACAGGAAGCCATACGCGGCCCACTCCGTGCAGCACGCCTGGAACTGCTGCAGGATCTCGGCCGCTTCAGCGCCTTGCCGGTAGGGGAAGAGCCGTCGCCGCGGAGCCTCGCGACTTCGTTGACGCCATGAGGAGCATCAGAACAGCCTGAGTTGTTCGTGGGCGCCCTGCAGGTCGAGCAGGCGCACGCCGACGCCGATAAGGCGCACCGGACGATTGCCACGGGCAAAGGCCTGGCCGAGCAATTGCCGGTAGCTCTCCAGGTCACGCCCGGCGCCGGACTGTTCCACCGTGGTCTGGGTGAAATCGTGAAACTTCAGTTTCACGAACGGCTTGTCCGGCCGATAACTGCCATCCAGGCGTTGCAGGCGTCCGTCCAACTCCTCGAGCAGGGTCGGCAGCTCCTCCAGGCAAGCCGCCAGGTCCGGCAGGTCGCGATCGAAGGTACATTCGACGCTCACCGACTGGCGCCGGCTGTCGACTTCCACCGGTCGCTCGTCGATACCATGGGCCAGCCCCCACAGGCGTTCGCCGAAGCTGCCGAACTCGCGCACCAGGCTCAGCTTGCTGCCCTGGCGCAGGTCGGCGCAGGTGCGGATGCCCATCCGCGCCAGGCGCTCCGCCGTGACCTTGCCGACGCCATGCAACTTGGCCACCGGCAACTCGGCGACGAACCCGTCGACCTGCTCCGGGGTAATCACGAACAGCCCGTCCGGCTTGCGCCAGTCGCTGGCGATCTTGGCCAGGAACTTGTTCGGCGCGACGCCCGCCGAAACGGTGATGTGCAGTTCCTCGGCCACCCGGCGGCGGATGTCCTGGGCGATCCGCGTGGCGCTACCGGCGAAATGCGGCGAAGCGCTGACATCCAGGTAGGCCTCGTCCAGCGAAAGCGGCTCGATCAGATCGGTATAGTCGCGGAAGATCGCATGGATCTGCTTCGACACCGCCCGGTAGACATCGAAACGCGGGCGCACCACCAGCAGATCGGGACACAGCTTGAGCGCCGTGCGCATGGCCATCGCCGAGCGCACGCCATAGGCCCGCGCCTCGTAGCTGCAAGTGGCGACCACTCCGCGCTTGTCCGGCGAACCGCCAACCGCCAGCGCCTTGCCGCGCAGGCTGGGGTCATCGCGCATCTCGAGGGCGGCGTAGAAACAGTCGCAGTCTATATGGATGATTTTCCGCACCGGAATCTCGCTACAAGCCCCGCCGGGCCTGCCCCGGAGCGCTGAATTCTAGCATTGGGCAAGCGCTAAGCATTTGAAGAAAAAACACTTTTTTCGAAAAATCGATTGACAGCCCGACGAGAGTCCGTAGAATGCGCCCACACAGACGCGGGATGGAGCAGTCTGGTAGCTCGTCGGGCTCATAACCCGAAGGTCGTTGGTTCAAATCCAGCTCCCGCAACCACATTCGAAAAGCCCCGGCACTAGCGATAGCGCCGGGGCTTTTTGCATTCCGTCCCTCGTGCTGCACTGCATCGCCTCACCCTCCGTTCGCTCGCATCATCGCACATTTAACTGTATATTCGTACAGCCAGCTCAGCCTTCGATGAATGCTCGGTAACGGATACGGAAAGGACAGACAGATGCTGAACGTCGAACAATTGAAGCGCAGCGTGAACCGGATGGGACTCGACGACATCCGCCAGGCAGTGGACGAACTGCAGATGGACGGCCTGGTCACCGACGGCAAGACGCCGTTCACCCGCGTGCACTTCAACACCTGCTTCGCCGAGATCGAGGCGCTGTTCCAGCGCGCCGGCTTCCACCGGCCGCTCGATGTGGTCGGCTACCAGGGCGAGATCTATGCGCTTTACGACCCCTCTCGCTGGGAGGCCGTGGAAGTGCTGCGCTGGTTGAAGGAATACCGCGAGGAATCGCGTCACCTGACTCCGGCGTGAGCGCAACGCCTGCGTCAGCGCAACTCGTGTGCCAGGCGCGCGCAGGCCATCCCCACGACCAGCATCACCAGCGGACCGAAGGCCCGCATGGAGATCCGCGCAAGGCTCCAGGACTCTTTCGCAGCGAACAGGCTTGCCGGATTCACCGAATAGACCAGCAGGGAACCGCAGAACAGCCCCAGGCCCAGCAGGCCCAGGCGGCGCAACCAACCGTCGTGGCGGAGCAACACCACCAGCAGGGCGCCGTACAACAGGCAATCGACCCGCGCCACCGAGTCCTTGACCTGCAACGACTGCTCCCAATCCCCCAGCCACCATCCAGCGGCCACGCCCAGCACGACTCCGGCGCCGACATGAATGCCCGCCTGGATCATCGTCACCCTTCCCCCCTCGGAAATGGTCGGACAGTGCAAGCCGCCACTATGCCCACGGCAAGCTGAACCATCGCTGAACGAATACCAGCAAATGGCCTTCGGCCACTTCGCCGACGCAACTCCTGAAAAACCCGGCGGTCTTCTCCCTGTGACAGGACGCCGCCCCGCACAGAAAAAATCTGCTGCGACCACTTGGGAACTCGCCCGAGAGGCCATACTCTGTCGCGCAAATTCCCATGAGGTGGCTGATGCGCACCGACGCTCCCGTTCCAGAACATCCCGCTCCACCCAGCTCTCCCGCGTCCCCACAACGCATCCGGCTGATCGATCGGATTACCGCCTACCGCCAACCCATCGGCCTGGTCTTCACCTTGCTGCTGTTCGGCCTGGCGCTGGTGGCCTGCTACCACCTGCTGCGGGAGATCGACCCCGGCGCCCTCCACGATGCCATCGCCGAGGTGCCCAGGCCGGCGCTGCTCGGCGCCCTGGGCGCGACCGCCCTCGGCTTCGTCATCCTGCTCGGCTACGAGTGGTCGGCCAGCCGCTTCGCCGGCATCACGCTGCCCATGCGCAGCCTGGCCACCGGCGGCTTCAGCGCCTTCGCCATCGGCAATGCGGTAGGCCTGTCGCTGCTTTCCGGCGGCTCCGTACGCTACCGACTGTATTCCCGGCATGGCATCGGCGCTGCCGAAATTGCCCGGATGACGCTATTTGCCAGCCTTTCCCTGGGCTGCGCACTGCCGGTGCTGGCGGCACTCGCCGCACTCTGCGACCTCGACGATGCGGCGTCGGCGCTGCACCTGCCCCGCGCCCTGGTCGCCATCATCGCGATTGCCGTCCTGTTGCTGGCTGTCGGCCTGGTGGCGTTCCTGGCCCGGCACCGCCTGCCAGGAGAACGGCCGTCCCCCGACAGCCTGCTGGTCCGCCTCGGCCGCCGCAGCCTGCGCCTGCCGGGCCTGCGCCTATCGCTGCTGCAACTGCTGATCACCGCCCTCGACGTCGCCGCCGCCGCTACCGTTCTTTATCTGTTGCTACCGGAAACCCCACCCTTCGCGGCGTTCCTGCTGGTCTACCTGCTCGCCCTGGCCGCCGGCGTACTCAGCCACGTACCGGGCGGAGTCGGGGTGTTCGAGGCGGTGCTGCTGGCCGCGTTCGCCGGCCAACTCGGCGCCGCGCCGCTGGCCGCGGCCCTGCTCTTGTACCGCTTGATCTATGTGGTACTGCCGCTGCTGCTGGCCTGCCTGTTGTTGCTGTTCCTCGAAGCGCGCCGGTTGTGGGTGACGCGCCAGGCGATCCGCGTCGCCTCGGGTTTCGCCGCACCGATCCTGGCGATCCTGGTCTTCCTCTCCGGTGTCGTGCTGCTGTTTTCCGGCGCCACACCGGCGATCGACACCCGCCTGGAGCACCTCGGTTTCCTCATTCCACATCGCCTGATCGATGCCTCGCACCTGGTCGCCAGCCTGATCGGCGTGCTCTGCCTCCTGCTCGCGCAAGGTTTGCGCCGACGGCTGTCGGCCGCCTGGGCCCTGACCCTGGTGCTGCTGCTGGTGGGCGCCCTGCTTTCGCTGCTGAAAGGCTTCGACTGGGAAGAAGCCAGCCTGCTGAGCCTGACCGCCGCGCTGCTCGCCATGTTCCGCCGCTCCTTCTACCGTCCCAGCCGGCTGATGGAAGTACCCTTCTCGCCGCTTTACGTAGGCGCCAGCATCTGCGTGGTCGGCGCCTCGGTCTGGCTGCTGCTGTTCGCCAACCAGGACGTGCATTACAGCAACCAGCTCTGGTGGCAGTTCGCCCTGGACGCCGACGCCCCGCGCGCCCTGCGCGCCGCCCTCGGCAGTTGCCTGCTGCTCCTGGCCCTGGCCCTTGGCTGGCTGTTGCGCGCAGTACCGCCGGCGATCCGCGAGCCGGACGCGGAAGAGCTGCAGCGCGCGGCGCGGATCATCCGCCACTCGGACCAGCCGGATGGAGGCCTGGCCCTGACCGGCGACAAGGCCCTGCTCTTCCATGAGAGCGATGACGCTTTCCTCATGTACGCCCGCCGCGGTCGCAGCATGATCGCCCTGTACGACCCGATCGGCCCGGCCATGCAGCGCGCCGAACTGATCTGGCAGTTCCGCGACCTCTGCGACCTGCACCATGCCCGCCCGGTGTTCTACCAGGTGCGTGCCGAGAACCTGCCGTTCTACATGGACATCGGCCTGACCGCCCTCAAGCTCGGCGAAGAAGCGCGAGTCGACCTGCTACGCTTCGACCTGGAGAACAAGGGCAAGGAAATGAAAGACCTGCGCTACACCTGGAACCGCGGCCAGCGCGACGGCCTCGCCTTGGAGTTCCATGAACCGGGCCAGGCTCCGCTGGACGAGCTGAAGGCGATATCGGACGCCTGGCTGGGCGGCAAGCAGGTGCGCGAGAAAGGCTTCTCCCTGGGCCGCTTCACCCCGGAGTACCTGAACTTCTTCCGCATAGCCATCGTCCGTCACCAGGGCAAGCCGGTGGCCTTCGCCAACCTGCTGGAAACCGACAGCCGCGAACTGGCGAGCCTCGACCTGATGCGCGTGCACCCGGAGGCGCCGAAGCTGACCATGGAGTTCCTCATGCTCGGCCTCATCCTCCACTACAAGGCCCAGGGTCACGCCCGCTTCAGCCTCGGCATGGTGCCGCTGGCCGGGCTCCAGCCAAGGCGCGGCGCGCCGTTGACCCAGCGCCTGGGCGCGCTGGTCTTCCGGCGGGGCGAACAGTTCTACAATTTCCAGGGGCTGCGACGCTTCAAGGACAAGTTCCAGCCCGACTGGGAACCCCGCTACCTGGCCGTGCCAGCCGGGCTCGACCCGCTGGTGGCCCTGGCCGATACCGCCGCGCTGATCGCCGGCGGCCTGACTGGATTGGTGAAACGCTGATATGTCTGTCGTGAAACGTCACTGGCGCCGTTTTCTGGTCGCCGCCCTGGTACTGATCGTCGGTGCCGCCCTGCTGCTCTGGAGCCGACCGGCGGCCCAGGCGAAACTGGAAGCCCTGGACCTCGACGACGGCGGCCACGCCACCCTTGCCGAACCCGGCGAGAAGCCGCGCTCGCGGGTGGTGGTGATCGCCGCCCCCGAACAGCAACTGAACGACGCCCAGATGCTGAACCTGGCTCACGACAGCGCCGCCCGGGTGATCCAGTACTTCCCCCCGGAAAACGGCGATTGCAGGGCGCAGCAATCCCGGCTCGAAGCGGTCATTACCCGCCTCGGCGGCAAGCCGAACCTGGTTGCCGGCATCGGCCCGGGCTCGACCACCGCCTGGCGCTGGCTCGCCAGCCAGGACGACGACAAGGCCAAGGCGCTCTCGGTCGGTTTCGACATTGCCCTGGCCGAGCGCGACTGCGATGCCCCGCTGCCGCACCAGGCGGCGCACGGCCAATGGCTGCTGGCCTGGAACGACAACCCGGACGACGACACCGCGGTCTTCGTCCGCAAGCAATCGAGGGCGGAAACCAGCATCAGCGACTACGACACCCCGCTGACCGACGTACTCGCCCACCAGTTGCGCCTGCAACTGCAAGGCAACGCCGAAGCCCTGCCGGTGCTCGAAGTACCGGCCGCGAAGCCGTCGGACATCGTTACCCTCTTCTATTCCGGCGACGGCGGCTGGCGCGACCTGGACAAGGATTCCGCCGAACACATGGCAAGCATGGGCTACCCGGTGGTCGGCATCGACACCCTGCGCTACTACTGGCAACACAAGAGCCCGGAACAGAGCGCCGCCGACCTCTCCAAGCTGATGCAACACTACCGCGAGAAGTGGGGCGCGAAACGTTTCGTCCTGGCCGGCTACTCGTTCGGCGCTGACATCCTGCCGGCGATCTACAACCGCCTGCCCGGAAAGGACCAGCAGCAAGTGAAAGCCATGCTGCTGCTGGCGCTGGCGCGGACCGGCAGCTTCGAGATCGAAGTGGAAGGCTGGCTGGGCAAGGCCGGCGAGGAAGCCGCCACCGGCCCGGAAATGGCCAGGTTGCCGGCGGCCAAGGTGTTCTGCATCTATGGCGCCGAAGAAAAGGACGAAAGCGGCTGTACCCAACCCCAGGCCGTCGGCGAGAAGCTCGAACTGCCGGGCGGCCACCACTTCGACGAAGACTACCTGTCCCTGGCGAAGAAGATGCTCCAGGCCATCCGCGACCGCGAGAACGCTCCCGACGCCTGATCGCGATCAAGCTCTCACCGCTCCGCCCTTCTTGTCCCCGGCCGGCACCAGCTAGACTGAGCCTGCCGGGGGCATTCAGGCTGGCTTCAGCGGAGCCGCCGAGAATACCGGCCGACCCGCCGCAGAGCGGGCTCCCGAGAGCCGAAGAGAAGGAACCGTGATGAGCTGGAAAAACACCGAATCCCGTTATGGGAGCCTGACCATTGCCCTGCACTGGCTGACCCTGCTGCTGATCGCCGGGGTCTACGCCTGTATCGAACTGAAGGGCAATTTCCCCAAGGGCAGCGAAACCCGCGAACTGCTCAAGCAATGGCACTTCATGCTTGGCCTGAGCGTTTTCCTGCTGGTCTGGCTGCGCCTGCTGGTGCGCCTGGCCAGCCCTACCCCGCGCATAGAGCCCGCCATCCCCGCCTGGCAGGCGACGCTGGCCAGGCTGATGCACTACGCCCTCTACCTGATGATGATCGGCCTGCCCTTCGCCGGCTGGCTGATCCTCAGCGCCGCCGGCAAGCCGATACCGTTCTTCGGCCTGGAGCTACCGCCGCTGGTCGACAAGAACCCCGACCTCGCCGGGCAAATCAAGGAATGGCACGAAACCATCGGCAACGCCGGTTATTTCCTGATCGGCCTGCACGCCGCCGCGGCGCTCTTCCATCACTTCGTCAGCCGCGACAACACCCTGGTACGGATGCTGCCGCAACGGCGCTGAGAAACGTGCAAAAAAACGCGCCCAATCGGGCGCGCTTTTTTGCAGCGGAACAGATCAGATCTCGACCTGGGTTCCCAACTCGATCACCCGGTTGAGCGGCAGGTTGAAATAGCGCAGGTTGCCGTTGGCGTTCTTCAGCAGGAAGGCGAACAGCCCCTCGCGCCAGCGCGCCATGCCGATGCGCTTGGATGGAATCACCGTCTCCCGGCTGAGGAAGTAGGTGGTGCGCATCGGGCTGAAGTCCAGTTCGTTGAGATGGCACAGGCGCAAGGCCGCCGGGATGTCCGGCTCCTCCATGAAGCCGAAGTGCAGGATCACCCGGAAGAACCCGTCGCCATAGGCCTCGACCTCGAAACGGCGATCCGGTGGGACCCGTGGGCTGTCTTCGTTGACCACGGTGAGCAGCACCACCTGCTCGTGCAGCACTTGGTTGTGCAACAGGTTGTGCAGCAGCGCGTGAGGCACCGCGTCGGTACGCGCGGTAAGGAATACCGCGGTACCCTGGACCCGGTGCGGCGGCTGCACGCGCATGCTGGAAATGAACACCGAGAGCGGCAGCGAGCCCTCGTCGAGACGCTCCACCAGCAGTTGGCGGCCACGCTTCCAGGTGGACATCAGGATGAAGATGACGATACCCGCGATGACCGGGAAGGCGCCGCCCTGGATCACCTTGGGCAGGTTGGCGGCGAAGAACAGGCTGTCCACCGCGAGCATCACGCAGAAGAACGGGACGCCCAGCCACAGCGGCCATTTCCACAGGCGCCAGATCACCACGCCCATCAGCAGGGTGGTGATCAGCATGGTTCCGGTCACCGCCACGCCGTAGGCCGCCGCCAGCGACGCCGAGGACTCGAAGCCGAGCACCAGCAGGACCACGCCGACCATCAGCGCCCAATTCACCCCGCCGATGTAGATCTGCCCCTGCTCGTGGCTGGAAGTGTGCTGGATGGTCATCCGCGGCACGTAGCCGAGCTGGATGGCCTGGCGGGTCAGGGAGAAGGCGCCGGAGATCACCGCCTGGGAGGCGATCACCGTGGCCAGGGTGGACAGCGCCACCATCGGCAGCAGCGCCCAGCCCGGCGCCAGCAGGTAGAAGGGGTTGCGCGCCGCCTCGGCGTTGGAAAGGATGGTCGCGCCCTGGCCGAAGTAGTTCAGCACCAGCGCCGGCAGCACCAGCAGGAACCAGGCCCGGGCGATCGGCTTGCGACCGAAGTGGCCCATGTCGGCGTACAGCGCCTCGGCGCCGGTCAGCGCCAGTACGGTGGCGCCGAGGATGGCGACACCGATGCCGGGATGCGAGCTGAAGAAACGCACGGCCCATACAGGGTTCATCGCCTGCAGCACTTCCGGCTGCTGGATCACCCCGTAGATGCCCAGCGCCGCCAGGGCGCCGAACCAGAGCACCATGACCGGGCCGAACAGGATGCCGATCCGCGCGGTGCCGTGCTTCTGGATCAGGAACAGGCCGATCAGCACGATAAGCGCCAGCGGTACCGTCCAGTGCTCCAGGCCGTCGAAGGCGATCTCCAGCCCTTCTACCGCCGACAGGACCGAGATCGCCGGGGTGATCATGCTGTCGCCGTAGAACAGCGCCGCGCCGATCAGGCCGGCAACCACCACGAAGGTCTGCAGCCTGCCGAACGGCGCCGCCGCCCGGCGCGCCAGCGCCGACAGCGCCATCACCCCGCCCTCGCCCTGGTTGTCGGCACGCAGGACGAAGATCACGTACTTGATGGAAACGACCCAGACCAG
This sequence comes from Pseudomonas sp. HMSC066A08, assembly GCF_001813025.1. Classification (NCBI taxonomy): domain Bacteria; kingdom Pseudomonadati; phylum Pseudomonadota; class Gammaproteobacteria; order Pseudomonadales; family Pseudomonadaceae; genus Pseudomonas; species Pseudomonas sp. HMSC066A08. The sequence continues at coordinate 393,337 of NZ_KV811290.1, read as the reverse complement.
CGACCAGAAGATCAGCGACAGTACGCCAAGGACGCCATCGTGGTTGGCCTGCACCCCGTAGCCGCCGATGAAGACCTCTTTCAGGGTATACAAGGGGCTGGTGCCGATATCCCCATAGCAGACGCCAACCGCCCCGACCATCAGGCCGATGGCAGAGCTGGAATGCCCCTCCGACGTCTCCTCGGCACGCGTCGCTGCATCACTCATGAAACGCTTTCCCCCGGAAAAATTCGGCAAATGCTGCGCCCATGCCGTCCGCGATGCAAGCGCCGAGGCCACGGACTGCTATGACTATAGAAGGCCGGGGAGCCGATTGCCGAGCGCCCGCGGAGAGTTTTTCCAGGGCCGGAAAAGAGCTGCACGGGAGACTGGAAAAGCCGCGGCGCTGCCGCTAGAATTGCGCACTTTTTGATCAGAGGCGCCAGCAAGCGCGCCCGCCTACCGAGGTTAGCCATGTCCACCCCCACTCCCAAAGTCGGCTTCGTCAGTCTTGGATGCCCCAAGGCGCTGGTCGACTCCGAGCGCATCCTCACCCAGCTGCGCATGGAAGGCTATGAGGTCGTCCCGACCTACGAAGACGCCGACGTCGTGGTGGTCAACACCTGCGGTTTCATCGACAGCGCCAAGGCCGAGTCCCTGGAAGTGATCGGCGAAGCCATCGCCGAGAACGGCAAGGTCATCGTCACCGGCTGCATGGGCGTGGAAGAGCACGCGATCCGCGACGTGCATCCCAGCGTACTGGCGGTCACCGGCCCGCAACAGTACGAGCAGGTGGTTACCGCGGTGCACGAAGTGGTACCGCCGAAGACCGAACACAACCCGCTGGTCGACCTGGTCCCGCCGCAAGGCGTCAAGCTGACCCCGCGCCACTACGCCTACCTGAAGATTTCCGAAGGCTGCAACCACAGTTGCAGCTTCTGCATCATCCCGTCCATGCGCGGCAAGCTGGTCAGCCGACCGGTCGGCGACGTGCTGAGCGAGGCCGAGCGCCTGGTCAAGGCCGGGGTCAAGGAACTCCTGGTGATTTCCCAGGACACCAGCGCCTACGGCGTGGACCTGAAGTACAAGACCGACTTCTGGAACGGCCAGCCGGTCAAGACCCGCATGAAGGAACTCTGCGAGGCGCTGAGCAGCATGGGCGTGTGGGTTCGCCTGCACTACGTCTACCCGTACCCCAACGTCGACGACGTGATCCCGCTGATGGCCGCCGGCAAGCTCCTGCCGTACCTCGACATCCCCTTCCAGCACGCCAGCCCGAAGGTGCTCAAGGCCATGAAGCGCCCGGCCTTCGAGGACAAGACCCTGGCCCGGATCAAGCAGTGGCGCGAGATCTGCCCGGAACTGACCATCCGCTCGACCTTCATCGTCGGCTTCCCGGGCGAAACCGAAGAAGACTTCCAGTACCTGCTCGACTGGCTGACGGAAGCCCAGCTCGACCGCGTCGGCTGCTTCCAGTACTCCCCCGTCGAAGGCGCTCCGGCCAACGAGCTGGGCCTGGAGCCGGTGCCGGACGAGGTCAAGCAGGACCGCTGGGAACGCTTCATGGCCCACCAGCAGGCGATTTCCGCCGCTCGCCTGCAGCTCAAGGTCGGCAAGGAAATCGAAGTGCTGATCGACGAAGTCGACGAACAGGGCGCGGTCGGCCGCTCCTGGGCCGACGCTCCGGAAATCGACGGCAACGTGTTCGTCGACAGCGACGAGCTGAAGCCGGGCGACAAGGTCCGCGTGCGCATCACCGATGCCGACGAGTACGACCTCTGGGCCGAGCTGGTCTGAGCCCCCCCTGAAGAGCCCCGCCCCGCGGGGCTTTTTCATCGCCAACCGTTCCGGAGAGCACGATGCTCAACAACGACGTACTACGCAGCCTGCGCTACCTGCTGGATCTTCCCGACGCACATCTGGCCGAACTGGCCGCCCCGTTCGGCGAGCAAGTCGAAGCGGACCTGCTCGAGGCTTACCTGAAGAAGGAAGACGAAGACGGCTTCCAGGCCTGCCCCGACCGCTACCTGGCGCGCTGCCTGGACGGACTGATCATCCAGCGCCGCGGACGCGACGAGTCGCGTCCGCTACCGCCGCTGGAGCTGCCGTTGAGCAACAACATGATCCTGAAGAAGCTGCGGGTCGCCTTCGAACTCAAGGAGGAAGACCTCCATGCCATCCTCGCCAGCGTCGACTTCCCGGTCTCCAAACCCGAGCTGAGCGCCCTGTTTCGCAAGCCCGGCCACAGCAACTACCGGACCTGCGGCGACCAGTTGCTGCGCAACTTCCTCAAGGGCCTTACCCTGCGCGTCCGTGGCTGAACGCGCGGAGCCGCTGCTGGCGGTTCTGCTCCAGGCGCCGCCCTGCGTCGCCCCCTGGTTCCTGGAGCGCCACCAGGATCGCGCCGGCCTCACCATCCTCGTCCGCGACCTCGCCAACCAGCGCACCTGGCGCGTCGAGTTCGTCGAAGTCGAAGGCCTGCGCCAGCTCGACGCTGCCGACCTGCTGGAATTCTGGCCAGCCTGCGCGACGTCCGAGGGTTGGCTGTACCGGGTCGAGCAAGGCGGCTGGCTGGACCAGGAATGCCGTCGCGAGGGTTTCGTCGCCCGCGAGACCAAGGCCGTCGACGAGTATTTCGTCAATGGCGGCGATCGCTGCCTGAGCGTGCTGTCCTGGTCGCCACCGAAGGTTTCCCCGCTGTGATCCGACCGCCATGAAAAAAGCCGCCCGTGGGCGGCTTCTTGCGTGGCGCTCCGGCTACATCAGGAAGATCGTCGCCAGGCCGAGGAAGATGAAGAAACCGCCGCTGTCGGTCATCGCAGTGATCATCACGCTGGAGCCCATCGCCGGATCGCGTCCGAAACGATGCAGGGTCATCGGGATCAGCACTCCCATCATCGCCGCCAGCAGCAGGTTCAGGGTCATCGCGGCGGTCATCACCACGCCCAGTTCCCAGTTGCCGTAGAGATAGAAGGCCACCACGCCGATCACTCCGCCCCACGCCAGGCCGTTGACCAGCGCGACGCCAAGCTCCTTGCGCAGCAGGCGGTTGCGACTGTTGCTGGTCGGCTGCACCTGGTCGAGCGCGATGGCGCGGACGATCATGGTGATGGTCTGGTTGCCGGAATTGCCACCGATGCCGGCAACGATCGGCATCAGCGCGGCCAGCGCCACCAGTTTCTCGATGGAGCCTTCGAACAGGCCGATCACCCGCGAGGCGACGAAGGCGGTGATCAGGTTGGTGGCCAGCCAGGCCCAGCGGTTGCGCACCGACTTCCAGACCGAGGCGAAGATGTCTTCTTCTTCACGCAGACCAGCCATGTTGAGGACTTCGCTTTCGCTCTCCTCACGGATCAGGTCGACCATCTCGTCGATGGTCAGACGACCGATCAGCTTGCCGCCCTTATCCACCACCGGCGCGGAAATCAGGTCGTAACGCTCGAATGCCTGGGCGGCGTCGTAGCCGTCCTCGTCCGGGTGGAAGGTCACCGGGTCGGTGGCCATGACTTCCAGCACTTGCTTGTCCGGATCGTTGACCAGCAGGCGCTTGATCGGCAGCACGCCCTTGAGCACGCCGTCGTAGTCGACCACGAACAGTTTGTCGGTATGCCCGGGCAATTCCTTCAGGCGGCGCAGGTAGCGCAGCACCACTTCCAGGCTGACGTCCTCGCGGATGGTGACCATCTCGAAGTCCATCAGCGCGCCGACCTGGTCCTCCTCGTAGGACAGCGCCGAACGCACTCGCTCGCGCTGCTGCGCGTCGAGGCTTTCCATCAGTTCATGGACCACGTCGCGCGGCAGTTCCGGCGCCAGGTCGGCGAGTTCGTCGGCGTCCAGGTCCTTGGTCGCGGCGATGATCTCGTGGTCATCCATGTCCGCGATCAGGGTTTCCCGGACCGCGTCGGAGACTTCGAGGAGGATGTCGCCGTCGTCCTCGGACTTGACCAGCTGCCAGACCGTCAGGCGGTCGTCCAACGGCAGCGATTCGAGGATGTGGGCGATATCGGCGGGGTGCAGTTCCTCCAGCTTGCGCTGGAGCTCTACGAGATTCTGCCGGTGGACGAGGTTTTCCACCCGGTCATGGTGCTGGCCTTCCTGACGATGGGTCAGGTCTTCCACCACCTTGTGGCGATGCAGCAGCTCGACCACCTGCGCTAGGCGGTCCTGCAGGCTTTCCTGCGGCTTCTTGGCTTCTACTTCGGTCATAGCGCGCTCCACCCCCAGTAGCGGAGCACGCCAAAGGGGTCAATCAGAAACGTGATTGGTCAAACGGGAAACTGTTCGAGTTTCTACTGGGTAAGTCCATGGGGGTGTTCCAAGGGCCCTCTCGGGGCAGATACGGATAATGATAACACTCCGCTTGCGTTTTGCGCGTTACAAAATGGCGGCAAGAACAAGCGCTTGCGGCACAAAGTTCATCGTCACTCGACGCCTGACTGCGACGCCGGAAATTTCACTCAGGACACTCGGCCCCGCGGAAAAAGGCAAGGCGTTAGCCTGCACTCACCCTCATCGGACCCGGAGTGCCGCCCATGCGTTCCCTGCCCCTTCTCCTCGCCCTGTCGCTCGCCCCCGCCGGCGAGGCCGCCACGGTATTCCGCTGCGAAGACGCCAGCGGCCATGTCACCTTCACCCAGCTCGGTTGTCCGAACGCGCAGGCCGGCGAACGCATCGAGGCAGACAACCCGCCGCCGGGCGGAACCAGCGTCACGCCGATGGCCACACCCGCGCCCCTCAGGCGGGAGGCTCCGTCGGTGGTGGTCGTGGGGGAAGGAAAAGAGAAGTGTGGCGCTCGCCTGGGCGAGCAGGAACGGCGCAAGGCCATCGTGGAGCAACGGATAGTCGCGGGCATGACCCGTGCCGACGTGGAACGCGCGTTGGGCAAGCCGGACCAGGTGAGCGGGAACAATGCAGAGGTGACCTATCGGTACAAGGCCGACAAGCGACGGGGAGCGAGAAGCGTGAGCTTCGATCAGGAGGGGTGTGTGAAGGGCAAAGCGGATTCCGGAAGCAGCCGTCCGAAAAGACGGCCATCCAATTAATGAAAAAACCGCCTTTACCTCCCCCTTATCGGCGGTAGAAGCAGCTGATACCTCTACCGCCGACGCACATCGAGGGCTAATTCTCGATCAGACGAAGATCACCGCCAGTAATGCACAGTTCCTTGGGCGAGTGGTAAAGGTCGATGCCCATGTCGTACCGCTTGCGCTCAATGGAGCTGCCAGATAGGGACCACTACCACCGGATTTGAAACCATCCGCATTGGTAGGCATCAGGCCGTTTCCATCTGGCTTCAGCGATGACAACAGAGGAGTAACCAGTACCCCCGTGCTCGGATCACTTTCCTTCCGTGCAACGGTCATGACAGGAATGTCGGTCGCCTGCTGCGCCTCCCCGAATCGACGCCCAGCATCCACCCCTCGTCCATCGTCGAAGGCCCTGAGGAATTCCCCGCGCAGGTCGGGCACCCTGAACGAATCGCCGCCCAGATCGGCATATGCCAGGTTGCCCGGAGCCCAGGCGGCGGCGCTGACGACCAACCCCATGTCCACGGCCCAGCCCCACAGCCCTGGATAGTTCTTCTTGCTCAACGTGCCGCCATTGGCTTTCACCGTCCCGGCCTTGGCGACAGGAGCCGCCTGCAGCAGGATTTCGCCACAACGCTGCGAGCGATATCCGGACTGGGAGGTCTGCCACTCCATCAGACCATAGGGCGGTACGTAGATGACGCGCTCACGCAACAACGTCGGGACGGATGCGTAGGTGCCGATGGTGTTGCTGCCGTACTCCAGCCAGTAGACGGAATCACTCCCCGGCAGTTGTCCGATGGAAGCCTGGCGAGCGGACCACAGGCTGCCGGCCGATTTGACCAGGGCTCCGATAGGATAGTCCTCGGTCGCCGACCACTCGGCGACCCCCCGTTGCATCAGGTAGCGAATCGCCTCGTCGGTACGCTTGAACAACGCATTGAACCACTCCATCGGCGGAATCCCGGCGGTCTGCTCGAAGGCCACGCCCCAGCCACGGGCGATATCGGGGAACGCCTCCAGTTCGCCGGGTTTGGCGCCGGAAGCGAACACCGCTTCATCGGGGCGTTTGTACTGAGTCATAGGAACCTCGCAAATTTGCCTTGGTTGAACGCCAGCGCACCCGGCGCGCCACGGAAGCCGAAGGCGCGGTTGGGGGCGGCGAGATAGAAACGGATGCCGACCCCGGCGGGGCGCGGCAGGATATCCAGGGTGGTGATCGCGTAGCGCTTGAAGTCGGTGATGCCGTCGCTGCGGATCACCACCGACAGCGTCATGTCGTACTGGTCGTAGGCCACCGACTGGCCGTCGAAGATGAAGTCGAGGGCGGCGGTGATGTCCGCCAGTGTGCCGAGCTGGTAGTTGCGGGCGATCCGGCAGCGGATCAGGAAACGGTAGTCGTCATCGTCGAGCACCACCGAATCGCGCAACGGATCGCCCAGCCGATACCACTTGCCGCCGCCCATTCGGTTGCGGCCGAAGCCCTTGGCGGCCGGAGTCGCTTCGAAGCCGAACAGGCTGCGCGGCGCCAGTCCGCGCAGCACCCGTGATTGGCCGACGTGCTTGCCGACCAGGTCGAGGTTGGCGCCTTCGGCACTGTCGATGTCCAGCGCCGCGGGCAGCGTCGCCAGGCCCTCGCGGGTCCTGCCGAAGTGGGCGTCGAGCAACTGCGCCGTGGCGGCGGCCCGCGGCCGCGCCTGGTATTGCCAGATCAGCAGGCGCTCGTAGCTCATAGCACCACCACTTCGATATCGGCGGGATCGAAGCGTGCCCGCTGGCGAACGCCGATCTCGATATTGGCGGCGACCGGGGTCTGCCCGACGCGGGCGATCTTCAGTTGGCTGACCCAGAAGCCCTGGACCGTGTTCACCGGACTGTAGAGCCGCGAAAGCTGTACATCCTGGCCGATGCCGAAATCACTGGCGGCCAGCGCGGACTTGATCGCCGCGCCATCCACCGCGCTGAACTCCGCATCCCGCTGCACTTCGATCAGTGCCCGGCAAGCGATGACTTGCGGGCGGTCGAAACGCAGCCTGCGGGCGATGCCCTGGCTGTCCGCGAGCGTCACCTCGACATCGCCATGCAAGCCGGTACCGGCGGTCTTGCGCTGGAAAATCACGGTGGCGATGGCCTGCTCGTCGCCGCCATCGACGATCAGGTTGAGGCTGTGCGCCGGCACGCCGTTGGCGTCGGCCTGGTTGCCGGTATTTTCCAGGCCGACCACCTCGCGCACGTCCGCCAACTGCAGGATTTCGGCGACCATCCCGTCCAGGCTGTTCTGCGCCGGTCGGGCGCGGCTGCGGAAGAAGCGTGCGCGCAGTTCGGCGTCGGTCTCCTCCTCCACACCGACCTCGGCCGGCTGCCGGTTGCGCGCCGCGCTCCAGCCCGGCGCCAGCGTTTCCAGCGTCAGCGGACTGTCCGCCGGCAAAGGAAAGGCGCCCAGCTCCAGGCTGCGGAAGTCGCCGCGAGCGGAGCCGTCGCCGCCCAGCAGGGTTTCGCCGATCAGTTGCCAACGGCCCTGGTTGATATCACGCACTACCGCGCCAGCCGGCAGCACCGCCCCCGGGCGCCCGCTCAGGAGCACCCCGCGCAGGTAGCTGTAGCGCGCCCGGCGGCGCAGCAGTCCGGCATACGCGGCGCGCTGTTCGAGCCAGGCGCCGCTGGCGTGGTCCGGGTCGAGGGCGCGGTAGATCACCTCGCCCAGCTCTTCGAGATCGGCGCGAATCTGCGCGATCAGTCCGAGCATCTGCCCGTCCGGGCTATCCGGCGCAAGGTCGATATCGTTGCCGTAGATAGCGCGGAAACCCCGGTCCAGCTCCTCGAGGATGCTGTCCAGGCGCTGCCCGACATAGCCCTTGTCAGTCAGTTGTCCCATGGTTTGGGCTCCCAGAAAAAAGCCCCTCGGACCGCAAGGGACGAGAGGCTTCGGATTGAAAGGTCCAGCGGCCTGCGCGGACCGGCCGCGCAGGCCCCTAGCGAAGGATTTCCGCCGCCTGCGTGCCGCCGTAGCGATCGCGCAGGCTGATGGCGATTTTCAGCCGACGGTCCCGCGGATCGACGGCCAGTTGGAAGTCGAGGATCTCGCTGACCCCATCGGTCAACAGGATGCAACGCTTCAGGTCGGCCTCCAGGCCGGCCAGGTCGGCGGGCCGCGCCATGCGCTCGAACCAGGGCAGACCGTGCTCGAGGTCGAGAAACCAGTCGCCCTCGAACGAGCGCAGGCGGGTGCAGACCCGCTGCATCACCGACTCGCCGGTATCGGCGTAGTTGTTACGGCCCTGACCGAACAGCCAGTCGCCCTCTTCGTCTATTCGTCTGACTCTCATCGTGGAACCCCCGTTGCTCCGTTGCCCGGCATCACCTGGCCGTGCAGGTGCCGTTCCAGGCTGATCCCGGCGGACACCACGTCCCCCTCGCCGCGCATGCCGGCGGCGAACACCACCGGGCAGTTGATCTGCAGCCTGCTACCATCGATGGTCACCGTGCCGCCGTCGTCGATCCTGACGAAGGCCGAACCGTCCAGCCGGCGCAATGCGGTGGCGTCGCCGGCGAAGTCGGGTACCGCTTGCGGCTGCGAGCTGATGCCCATGATCGCCACCGCGTCGGACAGGTCGTGCTGGCGATAGTCCAGCGGCTCGCTCGGCTCGCCCGACTGCCACCAGCCGTCGATGCAGCGTTCGTTGAACAGCAACAGGCATTCGTCGCCCGGCCGCACCGGAAAGGTCAGGACGAACCCGCCGCCACGCGGAAACTGCACCGGCACGTCAGCCAGCACTGGCAAAGCCACTCGCGTACCGTCCACCAGTACCTGGTCGATCAGCGGTTGCACGCTCGCGGTCTGCCACTGCGGATCGAAGCTCAGCACCCGGCCCGGCAACGCCGTATGCAGACGCTTGATCCGGCTGTCGAGGGCTCGTGCCATGGTCCGTTCGGCGGAAGGCATCTGCCAATCGTAATCAGTCATTGCCACGCTCCTTGCCCGGTTTGCCACGGATCTGCTGGTTGACCACGGTGACCGTGCTTTTCCAGTCCTGTTCGAGGGCATCGCCCTTGTAATGGATGCGGACGATCTTGTAGTCGCCGTTGAGCCAGTCGAGGCGCGACACCAGGCGCACCTGTCCGCCAACCCGCAGCGCCGGGTTGAGCAGGCAGGTGATGGTCAGGCCGTCGTCGCCGAGTTGCGGCGAGCCGAGCATGCCGGTCTCCTCGGAGAGCAGGATCAGTTCGTCGTCCAGCACCCGGTCACGGGGCAGCATCTGCAACTGGCCGTCCTGGATCGACCAGTCGGCGTCCTGCCAGCCGGCCAGGTCGGTGAGCACGTCACGGGTCGGCCCGAACAGCACCCGCGCCCGTGGCAGCCGCTGCGGGCGCGGCAGTTCCAGCTGGCCGGCCGAGGTGTCCGGCATGCTCGCCAGGGCCACACCGACCATCTGCTCGCGGGAGGTTCCGGCGGACAAGGTCTGGCTGACATAGGACTGGTGATAATCGCGATCACCATCACCGCACTCCAGCTCGACGATCCAGTCCAGACCCTCGCGTTTGACGCCGACCTTGATGATGTCGGCAAGGAACAGCAGGCGCAGTTCCTCGTAGCCGGCCCACAGCCGCGCGGACTGGAAATCGCCGCGCAGCAACTGGTCGATCCGCTCGCGCGACAGGTTCCAGATACTCACCTTGATCTCGTTCGGCGCGCTGTCGGCACTCTTGGTCAGTTCGAAGGCGATCCGCAGCTTTTCCACCACCAGGTATTCGTCGACCTTGCTCAGCTCCAGCCGGTAGCGCCGGCCGTAAAGTCTCATGGCGCCACCTCCGATTTCTCGCCGATGTACAACCGGCAACGGCTACCGAGGTCCTGCCCGCCGATGGGGTCGAGACCGGCACCGCTCTCGTCGGTGAGCCAGAAGTAGTACGGCACGCTGCTGCGCCAGAGCATCGGTACCCCGACCACCAGCGCCAACCCCTGGGCGATCCAGGCCTGGGAGCGCTCGTCGAACAGGTCCAGTCCCCAGTGGTCGCCGACGCTGTTGTAGCGCAGGGTCAGGCGCAGGCGCTGGCCGGCGAACTCGAAACGCTGCTCCTGCAATGGACTGTCGTCGATCGGCAACAGGTTCATTTGAACAGCCCCGCGATGCTCTTCAGCAGGCTCTTGTCCGCCGGCTCCGGCCGCGTCGCCCCGCGCGCCTGGCGTGGCGCCGCCTGCCGCGCCGCGCGGCCGGAGCCGCTGCGGCCGGCACTGGGCACGCGCATGGTGCGGGTTTCCACCAGATGCAACTCGCGGGCGGCGATGGTCAGCTTCAACGCGCCGTCCACCACCTGTTCCGCGCTGATGCTGGTCAGCAGCATGTTGCGGTAGAGATGGAAACCGGTCTGTATGTCCAGCGGTTCCCCCGACTTCTGCAAGTCCAGCAGGCTGGAATGGATCTGCTGGACCCGCTGGCTGCTCAGCGACAGGTCGCCGACCGACGGCGGCGCCAGGCTCGGTAGCCAGGCCGCGAGTTCCTCGGCCGCGCGACGGCCGGTGGGCGCCAGCCAACTTTGCAACTGGCGGGCGGCATAGCGCCGGGCCTGTTCGGTGAGCGAACCGGGAGCGCCGGCCGGCGCCACCTGGTCGAGAAAGTCCGGCGCGCGGCGAGCCCCGGCCGCCAACAGGGAAGGCAGCGGTTCTCCGGGTGGCGCGTGATCCACCAGGGTCCCGGTGATAGTGATCGTCTTCGGTTCGAGCACCGCATGGTCGATCACCTGCGCTCCCGACTCCACCGGGTTGGCGGTGGTCTTCAACGTAGACACGTGGTTTTCGGAAATCACCGCGTCCAGACGCACGGTACCGACATGGCGATTGATCAGCATGACCATGGATTCACCTCACTGTTTGAAACGATTGGCGTAATTGCGGGTGGCGCGCTGATTGAGGCGCTGGATTTCCGCGGCGGCGGTCTGTCCGGCCTGCACCGGATCGCTGGTGACGATGTCGATCCGCACGTTCTGGTTGCTCACCGGGCTGACCCCGGCGACCGGAGCGATACCCGGCGCCCAGGCCGACGGCGGGCTGACGTAGGGACTGGCGCCGACCTGCGCGGCATCGACCCGCACGAGCGTCTGCGCGGCGACCGCCCGCAGGCTGCGCGGAACCTCCTGCGACACGCCCTCCCCGCTTGCCGGGAACAACCCGCCAAGCGCGTCCAGGGCCTTGCCGAGCAGGCCGGAGGCACTCGCCAGGCTGTCGCCCCAGAGCTGCAGCAGCTTGCCGAAGACGCCGCCAAGCGCCTGCACTATCGTTTCGCCGACGCTGCCGAACAGCCCGGAGAGCCAATCACCCAAGGAGCCGAACAGCCCACGCAGCCCTTCCAGCACTTCGCCGGCCTTGGCCAGCAACGCGTCCCAGGCCGCGCCGAGGGCCGCCTGGAGCAGCGCAGCCATCGCCGCGGCGGCCTCTCCCAACGCCTCCAGCCAGGAGCGCGGGTCGAGGTCGGGCAGGTCGAGGCTCAGGTAATCGCCCAGCCCGCCGAACAGGCCGGCGATCGCCTCGATACCGCTCTGGAAGAAGCCCAGTACCTGCTCCCACAACGCCCGGACGCGCTCCAGCGCGGCGCTGAAATTGCCACCGAGCAGGTCGCCGACCAGGCCGAACAGGTTGCCGTACCACTGCAGCAGCGGCGCGAAGAGTTCCTGCAAGGCAACGAATACAGCGACCGCCTTGGCCACGATGAAATCCCAGGCGGCAGCGGCGACGGCCTTGATCCGCTCGAAGTTCAACGCCACCAGTACCGCCAGGGTGACCACCGCGGCGATCAGCAGCCCTACCGGGTTGGCCAGGAAGGCGATGCGCAACGCATTGCCGAGCAGGCCGATGACCGTCACGACACCGCGCAACGCCGCGCCGAAGCGCCCGATGCCGCCCAGCAGGCCGCCGATGGCCAGGTTCGCGCCAAGGAGCAGCCTGGCCAGACCCGCTCCCCAGCTGGAAAGCGGAACCGCCGTGAGCAGGGCGGTGCCGACGAAGGTCGCCACCGCCAGCACGCCTTGCAGGTTTTCCTCGATGAAGGCGCTGACGCCGGCCACCGCGTCACGCAGCCCTCCCCAGAAGCCGCCGAACAGCGAGTCGCCACCGCGCAGATAGGTGACGAAGTCGTCCACCAGCAGGATCAGCACCGCCAGGGCGGCGATCACCAGAGAGAAGGGATTGCTGGCGAACGCTAGCAGTGCCGTGCGTCCCAGCCACAGCAAGGTGCCGCCGAGCAGGGTCAGGGTGGTGCGCCAACCGAGGGTCGCGCCCACCACCTCGTCCAGCGCCCAGACGAAGTTACCCAGCGCGTCGATGGCCTGGGCGATCACTTCCAGCGCCTTTCCCACCCCTTCGAGCAGCGCCTCGCGGTTGCCTTGCACGAAGCGCTCGAAGCGCTCCGCGAGGTTGCCGATGGTCGGTGCCAGCCCTAGGGCGACGCGGAGGTTCAGCGCCTCGACCAGCGCATCGACGTCCTGCACCGCCTGGCGATAGTCCTGCGCGGAACGGATCGCGTCGGGACCGATCGGCCCCAGCGCGTCTTCACCCTCCTCGAGGTCCTCCAGCCCCTTCAGCGAGTCGTCGAGGTAGCCGGTCAGCCCCCCGAGCAGAGCAGCCACCGTTCCCTGCACGGTCCTGGCGACCGACTGGACCTGGCCCAGCGCCTCGCGGAACTCCCGAAGGTATTCCTGCAAGGCCTTGGCCTGTCCGGCGGTCGGTTGATTAGTCGACTCCATGATGCGGTCTCTCGTAGGCCTGCCGCTGGGCTTCGTCCCACTCGCTGAGGGCGTCGTGGAAGTCGCACAGGTCGGCCAGGGTGTAGAGCGCGCGCAGCTCGTGCAGCGTGCAGAGCTGGCGCATGACGGGAGCGAAGACGAACCAGTCGGTCAGGCCTGCGCCTGGACCGGCAGGACCTTCGCCAGCGCCGGCATGGCGGCGCCGAAAAAATCCGCGAACTGGTACTTCACGCCCTCGATGAGCAGCGGCAGCAGGTGCGCGCGATGCTGGTTGAAGTGCGTATCCAGGCGATCCACCAGGCGGAATGCCTGGCCGTCCTGCGGCTGCACGTTGATGTGCTGCAGGACCAACTGCTCCACCTCGGCCACCACCGGGTCGCCGAGATTGCCGAGGATCGCGCCGAGCGCCGCAGACTCGCTGCCCTCGCCCAGCTCCAATCCCTGCAGCAGGCGCGCGGCCTTCTTCAGGGCGTTCCAGGCCGGCAGCGCGTTGGCCGGGCGCATCAGGTAGGTGACCTGGTCGAGGGTGAGGCGATGCTCCTGGTTCATGTTCAGGCCACTCCTTTTTCCAGGTTCACGCTGGCGCGCTCGAAGACGATGGTCCAGGTAGTGGCGTTGTGGCCGGCGCCACGGGTGTATTCCGGACGTGTGGTGAAGTAGCCCTTGGTCGCACTGACCAGGTCTTCGTTGAGCAGGTCGCGGATCTCCAGGGTCAGCGGCACGAAGGCCTTGATGTTGCCGTCCTGCAGGGCGCGCAGGCGGTTTAGGTACTTGTTGTCCTCGGAATGCTGCCTGACCTTCAGGGTCAGCTTGCCCGAGCGATCGGTGCTGGCGACGAACACGCCGCCGCCATCGGCGCCGATCAGCATCTCGCCGGCGTCCTTGGCGAAGGCGAACTTGACCGTGTCGGCGCCGTCGGCCCAGTCCTTGATCTCGTAGCCGTTGAGCAGCACGGACAGTTGGTTGTGGTCGTAAATAGCCATGAGGTTCTCCGTCGAAAAAACGAACCCCGCCCGCAGGGTGCGGGCGGGGCCAAAGGGTTCGCCAGGGGGATCAGCGAGTGAAGTTCACCAGTACGTCGACCGAGTGCACGGCACCGGCCATCTTCAGCGCCACCTGGATCGGCGGCGCCTTGCGCAGTTCGCGGTCGGAGGTGGACAGGTTGTCGACGCTGTCGGCCCAGACGTAGAAGCCGTCTTCCAGACGCTCGCCGCTGGCCAGGTTGCCGAAGCCGTCGCCGCTCCAGACGCCGGGGGCGAAGGCGCCGTTGTTCACACCCTCGCGGCAGACCTTGCGCACCGCCGCCAGCAGGCGCGCGACCCCGGCGTCGGTCAGCGGAATCTTGCTGCTGGAACCGTACAGTGTGGCGAAGACCTCCTTCTGCACCGCGTCGACATACCAGTCGAGGATGTGCACCTCATCGAAGAAGCGCCCGCCGACCACGGTGCCCTCGGCGACCATCGCCGAGTCGTCGAAGTAGGTGTAGAAGTTGATGCCCAGCGCGCGGCACTTGTCGGCTTCGCTCAGGGTCAGGCTGTCCGCGCTGATGCCCGGCAACTGCTTGAACTTCATCGTCAGCGTCGAGTTGTTCGCCGCGAAATTCACCGCCAGCGCCCGCGCCAGCCAACTGTTCGCCGCATAGGCGTCGTTCTTGTCGTAGACCGCCACGGTGCGGTAGCTCTGCCGATCGCGCAGTTGCTGGAAGGGATTGCCGGCGACCGCTTCCAGATGCGCGGCGTTATGGGTCGTGACGGCGAAAATCTTCTTGTCCGCAGCCAGCACCCAGGCGGAGGCTTCGAGGATCTGCGCGTCGCTCAGGGCCGCGGCGACGCTGGCGGCGTACCAGCCGGGGTTGACTTCGGTGAGTGCGGCGAACGCCTCGCCCAGGCTCTGCGCCGGCAGGTCCAGCGTGTCGCGGCCGGCGATCTTCCGCGCCATGCCGTCCTCCAGGCGCAGCAGCGCGCCGAGGTAGGTTCCCGGCAGCATACGGTTCTCGGCATAACCGATGGACTTGCCGCTGCCGGCGGCGCTGGCTTCGAGAATGAAGCGGCCGGCGACTTCGTCGTAGCGGCAGTCCAGCGCCTGGGCACCGAGCTTGGCCTTGATGGTCGCGGCCACCGCAGGCAGGTCGGCGGCTTCGCTGAAGTCCAGGCCGGCGACATCCACGCGCACACCGTCGACGCTGAGCGACAGCTGGCCGTCGGCGATAGCCTTGAACTGCGCCAGGCCGGCGCTGAGCGGGGCGCCGGCCAACGCCGCCTTGAGCGCCGGCAGCGCGCGCGCGCTCTTCAGCCAGCGCGCCACGATCATCTGCCGCGGACGCGGCGACTGGGCGAAGAACGGGCGGCTGGCGGCAGCGGTTTCCGACTGGCTGCCGAACGCCGCTTCGACATCCGCCTGGCTGGCGCAATTGATGTACAGGGTGGAAGCATCGACGAAAGCGTTGCCGGCTTCCGGGGTGAACAGGGCGAACAGGCCGAAGTCACGGCGCGGCGAAGATACCGGGGTGACGTTCAGCTGAACGTTGACGATCTGGGAAAGGGGGAGCGACATATCAGGTCTCCGAGGATTGAACGGTAACGGCGGCGGACAGGCCCGAACTGCCGTGGGCCTGCAACGTCGCCAGGGCGATGCGCTTGAGGTCGACGACCAACACGTGCTCGTGGCCGATGACCAGGTCGAAACGAGCCTGTCCGAGCGTCTGGCCGCCCGTCGCGGCGGAGAGGTT
Organism: Pseudomonas sp. HMSC066A08; assembly: GCF_001813025.1. Classification (NCBI taxonomy): domain Bacteria; kingdom Pseudomonadati; phylum Pseudomonadota; class Gammaproteobacteria; order Pseudomonadales; family Pseudomonadaceae; genus Pseudomonas; species Pseudomonas sp. HMSC066A08. The sequence goes on along the minus strand of NZ_KV811290.1, from coordinate 377,866 downwards.
CTCCACCGGCGTCAGGCGCAGCAGACTGGCCTTCAGCTCACGCAGGGCATCGATGGTGGCGCTCGACTGCAGCAGGCAGCGGGCGTCCTGCAGGCGCTGGTGCGCCTCGGGGCCATGCCAGGTCAGGCGAAAGATGCTTTCGCAACTGGCCAGCAGGGATTCCTGCTCGCTGGCGGCGGAAAACTCCCGGCGCACGTTGCCAAGCAGATTCGAGGTTTCCAGGCGCAGGCTCACATAGGGGGTAGCCGGCGGCGCCAGCGCCTGGTCGGCGTCGACGACGCCGCCGGCGGGCAGGTCGAACAACTGCCGCAGGGTTTCACGCAGGGCGGCGTGATCCAGGCGCGTAGGTGCGCTGGACATGGCGAACTCCTTTTTCTAGGTGGATGGATGGCGGGCAGGCGCATGCGCGGCGACAGCGAGCGCCGTGCCGGCCCGAAGGGAAAAGCGTTCGATCTTCGATCAGTACAGGCGCAGGACCCGCGCCAGATTGCCGCGCGCCTGCAACAGCAGGACCAGCAGCACCAGCAATACTCCGAGCATCCAGGGCGAGAGATGCTCGGCGCGGTACAGCCCGGCGAGGATCCCCAGTGCCTGGCAGCCGGTGCACAGCGCCAGCAGGTAGGCGCACAGGGAAACGCCGGGACGGAAGCGCGCGCCGGCCCGGCGGTAAGTGATCAGGCGCATACAGATTGCCGAGCAGACCAGCACGGTCAGGGTGGACAACGGATCAACCATCGGACTTCCCTCCCCGACGGCGCAGCAGTCCGCGCATCCAGTTGGGAATCTCGCCGCCGCGCATCCACTCGAGCATGCCGATGCCACCGGTCACGCACAGGGTGGCGGCGACGAAGGCGGCCATGCCGCTGGTCTGGGTCAACCCACGGCCGAGCGCCTCGATTCCGGCGTAATAGCCGCCGACCCAGGACACCAGCAGGTAGCCGAGGCGGGTCAGGGCGTTGTAGTCGCGGGCGAACACGACAAAGAAGATGGCGCCGCCGAAGCCTCCCAGCAAGGCGTTGCCATCGATACCCGGCAGGTACATGGCCAGGCCGACGCCAGCCATTGCGCTGGCGGCGGAGGCCGCAGAGCTTGGCTCGGACATGGATGACTCCCGGAAATGGAAAGGCCCGCCGAAGAGGCGGGCCCGGAACGGGCGAAGCTCGCATCGGCGGGCTTCGGCCAGAGGAATTTCAATCGTGGAGAATTTATACCTTTATCGTCCCATAGCGTCAATATGGGAAAACCCGTTTTCATACAGAAATTTTTTTAGCGCTCGCACACGATCCCCACCTCCGCCATCGGTTCCTCCAGTCGCTGCAAGGCCTGGCGCAACAGGGCAGCCACCCGCTCGCGCCACTGCGTGTCCCAGCGTTGCAGGGTGCTTTTCGACAGGCCGCTGAGGCGCTCGATCTCGCGAATGCTCGATGGCGGGCGGCGGAACATGCGCATCAGCAAGGCCAGGGTCGCCCGCTGCTCGACCGGGTCGGCCCCGGGCTTCAGCCAGTCACGCAAAGCCGCCAGGCCAAGGACGAAATCCCGCCCGCGGGCGAACTCGGCGCGCACCACCGCCAGTTCCAGTGGGTGCGTAGCCAGCTGGCGCTGGGCGAAACGCACGGTCATCACCGCCTGGGCCTGCCATTCGTGCGGACTCAAACCGCTGGGCAGGTGTTCGATGAAGCTGCGATCGAAGCGCTCGCGCAGGCTGTCGATCACCATCGCCGTCGACGATCTCGGTCCGGGCTGCTGCTCGAACATCCAATAGGCCACCGCCAGCGCCTGCTCGGTACTTTGAAACATGGGTATTCCCTCCTTGGCCGGCCCACCTGGCTGGCCGCTCGCAATCGCCACCCTCGGTGGCCCGGCTGTTTTCGTCGCCACCCCGATCACTGTGGACGGGAAAGCGCTGAAAATATGGTAATACCCATATAGCAGCACTTGCAATGGCACAGGCACACCCTTAGTCTTGCGCCCCATGGAACTCAAAGATCGCATCAAGGCAGCGCGCAAGCATGCCAACCTCAGCCAGGTCCAGCTTGCCCAGGCGGTAGGCATGACCCAGACCTCCATTTCCGATCTGGAGCGCGGCAAGTCCCGGGCCACCAGCTTCGCCGCGCAGATCGCCGGCGTTTGCGGAGTCAATCCGCTGTGGCTGGCGGAAGGCCGTGGCGAGATGCTCGCCGGCCGTGCGCGCGCCCTGCCGGCGACCGGACCCAACGCCAGCTGGCTCGGCGCGGTGGAGTCATGGGACGACGAAACGCCCCTGGATGCCGACGAGATCGAACTGCCCTTCTACAAGGAGATCGAGCTGTCCGGCGGCAAGGGCAGCACGGTGATCCTGCAGACCGGCGGGCGCAAGCTGCGCTTCGGCAAGTACACCCTGCGCAAGAAGAACATCGATCCGGCCAGCGCCGCCTGCGTCACGGTCAGCGGCAACAGCATGGAGCCGGTGCTGCCGGACGGCAGCACGGTAGGCGTGGACACTAGCGTGCGGACGATCAAGGACGGCGACATGTACGCCTTCGACCACGACGGCCAACTGCGCGTGAAACTGCTCTACCGCCTTCCGGGCGGCGGCCTGCGCATTCGTAGCTTCAACAGCGACGAGCATCCGGACGAGCGCTACGAGCCCCAGGAAGCCGCCGAGCACATCAACGTGATCGGCCGGGTGTTCTGGTACTCGGTGCTGGTCTGACCCCTTCCCGCCCCGCCTGGCGACGGGGCCGCGTTCCGGCGGACGAAAAATCCCGGGCAAAGAAAAAGGGCCTGCATTGCTGCAGGCCCTTTCGGTATGGCGCACTCAGGAGGATTCGAACCTCCGACC
>NZ_KV811290.1:354432-374945 GCF_001813025.1 Pseudomonas sp. HMSC066A08 | reverse complement strand
CCGAGTACTCTATCCAGCTGAGCTATGAGTGCGTGTCGGTGCTTTTTCCGGCCACCTGCCGGTAACGCTTGTTTTACCGTGAAAGACCGCAACTGTCGATCCTTCGCTCGCCGAGCCCCTGACGAGAGGAACCCTTCGAAATATGGCGCACTCAGGAGGATTCGAACCTCCGACCGCTCGGTTCGTAGCCGAGTACTCTATCCAGCTGAGCTATGAGTGCGTCGTGGGGGCGCATTATAGATTGTGGATTTTATCCGTCAAGCGATTTTTTCAATCAAATCAGTAACTTAGTTACCAAGATGGCTTCCGCCGCCTGAATCAACCTCTAACACTTGAATGGCGGAGAGGGGGGGATTCGAACCCCCGACACCCTTTTGAGGTGTACTCCCTTAGCAGGGGAGCGCCTTCGGCCACTCGGCCACCTCTCCGCAACACGGGGCGCATGATACCCATCTTTACCCCGTTTGCAAAGGGAAAATTAGATAAAAATTAATGGTTTGGCTCTTGATCTTTCTCTTTCTGGATGCGCTGGTAAATTTCCTCCCGGTGCACGGCGACTTCCTTCGGCGCGTTGACGCCGATGCGCACCTGGTTCCCTTTGACACCCAGTACCGTCACGGTGACATCGTCACCTACCATCAGGGTCTCTCCGACCCGACGAGTCAGAATCAGCATTCCTTTCTCCTCACGCGAATATTTCAGGACAACAGTCTGCAAAAAAGAAATGGCGGCGGATCCGCAGAAATCAAGAGCGCGATCCTTCACCCAGTATTGACCAGTCCCGCCGGAATGAAAGTTCCTGCCAAACGGTCAAAAACGACAAAAGGCGCGGGGTTGCCGCGCCTTTCGCCTGTCAGCGTCACTCCCCCTGTCGCGCCGGCGCGTCGAGCTCGAACGCCGTGTGCAGGGCACGTACCGCCAGTTCCAGGTACTTCTCTTCGATCACCACGGAAACCTTGATTTCCGAGGTGGAGATCATCTGGATGTTGATGCTTTCCTTGGCCAGCGCTTCGAACATGCGGCTAGCCACGCCGGCGTGCGAACGCATGCCGACGCCGACGATGGAAACCTTGGCGATGTTGGTGTCGCCGATGGCTTCGCGCGCGCCGATGTTGGCGGCGGTCTGCTTGAGGATTTCCAGGGCGTTCAGGTAATCGTTGCGATGCACCGTGAAGGTGAAGTCGGTGGTGTTATCGTGCGCCACGTTCTGCACGATCATGTCGACTTCCACATTGGCGGCACTGATCGGCCCGAGGATCTTGAAGGCCACGCCGGGGGTATCGGGTACGCCACGGATGGTCAGCTTGGCTTCGTCGCGGTTGAAGGCGATGCCGGAGATGATCGGCTGTTCCATGGATTCCTCTTCATCATCGATAGTAATGAGGGTGCCCGGACCCTCCTGGAAGCTGTGCAGCACGCGCAGCGGAACGTTGTACTTGCCGGCGAACTCGACCGCCCGGATCTGCAGCACCTTGGAACCGAGGCTGGCCATTTCCAGCATTTCCTCGAAGGTGATCTTGTCCAGCCGGCGGGCCTGCGGCACTACGCGCGGATCGGTGGTGTAGACGCCGTCGACGTCGGTGTAGATCTGGCATTCGTCGGCCTTCAACGCCGCCGCCAGGGCCACCCCGGTGGTATCGGAACCGCCGCGGCCCAGCGTGGTGATGTTGCCGTTGCCGTCGACGCCCTGGAAACCGGCGACCACCACTACCCTGCCGGCCTTGAGGTCGGCGCGGATGTGGGTGTCGTCGATGTGCAGGATGCGCGCCTTGGTGTGCGCGCTGTCGGTGAGGATACGCACCTGGTTGCCGGTATAGGAGACCGCCGGCACGCCACGCTTGATCAGGGCCATGCTGAGCAGGGCGATGGTCACCTGCTCTCCGGTCGAGACCATGACGTCCAGTTCGCGCGGAACCGGCTGCTCCATGATCTGGTTGGCCAGGCCGATCAGACGGTTGGTCTCGCCGCTCATGGCGGATACCACCACGACGACGTCATCGCCCGCTTCGCGGAATTTCTTCACCTTCTCGGCCACCTGCTCGATACGCTCGACGGTGCCGACGGAGGTCCCTCCAAACTTCTGTACGATCAAAGCCATTTCAAACCGCCTGATTCCGTGAAGGGCGCCCTTTTGAACCTGCCACATTCTTTCGCTACCCGGACTGGCGGGGCGCACCGCCGGCCGGGCATCAGGGGGCGCTGGCCGCCCGGCCCCGCGTCGCTCTGGCGCAGGGCGGGCATGGCATCAGAGCCCTTGCTCGACGAAGCGCTGGGCCAGGGCCAGGGCCTCGTCCAATTTCGCTGCATCGGTGCCGCCGCCCTGGGCCATATCCGGGCGTCCGCCACCTTTGCCACCAACTGCCGCCGCGGCTTGCTTCATAAGCTCGCCGGCCTTCAGTTGGCCGGTCAGGTCCTGGGTCACGCCTGCGACCAGTACGACCTTCCCGTCCAGCTCGCCGCCGAGCAGGATCACTGCGCGGCCGAGCTTGTTCTTCAACTGGTCGACCAGCGCCAGCAGCGCCTTGCCGTCCAGACCATCGAGGCGCGCGGCGAGTACCTTCGCGCCCTTGATTTCCACCGCCGCCGCCGAAAGGTCGTCGCCGGCCGCGCTGGCAGCCTTGGCCTTGAGCTGTTCCAGCTCCTTCTCCAGCGAGCGGTTGCGCTCCAGCAGGGCGCCGAGCTTGTCCAGCAGGTTGTCGCGGCTGCCCTTGACCAGGCTGGCGGCTTCCTTGAGCTGCTCCTCGGCACCGTTCAGGTAGGCCAGCGCCGCCGCGCCGGTGACCGCCTCGATACGGCGTACGCCGGCAGCCACGCCACCCTCGCTGGTGATCTTGAACAGGCCGATGTCGCCGGTGCGGGATACGTGGGTGCCACCGCACAGCTCGACGGAGAAATCGCCACCCATGCTCAGCACGCGCACCTGGTCGCCGTACTTCTCGCCGAACAGCGCCATGGCGCCCTTGGCCTTGGCGGTGTCGATATCGGTTTCCTCGGTCTCGACCTCGGTGTTGCGACGGATTTCGGCGTTGACGATATCTTCCAGGGCCTTCAGTTGTTCCGCCTTGATCGCCTCGAAGTGGCTGAAGTCGAAACGCAGGCGCTGGCTGTCCACCAGCGAGCCCTTCTGTTGTACGTGGTCGCCCAGTACCTGGCGCAGCGCGGCATGCAGCAGGTGGGTCGCGGAGTGGTTGAGCGCGGTGGCCTGGCGCACCGAGGCGTCGACCTCGGCCTTGACCGCGCCGCCGACGCTCAGGTTGCCCCGGGCGACCACGCCATGGTGCAGGTGCGCGCCGCCGGCCTTGGTGGTATCGCGCACGTCGAAACGCACGCCAGCCGCCTCGAGGTAGCCACTGTCGCCGACCTGGCCGCCGGACTCGGCGTAGAACGGCGTCTGGTCGAGAACCACGACACCCTCCTCGCCCTCCTCCAGGCGCTCGACGGCCTGGCCGTCCCTGAACAGCGCGACGATCTGCCCGGCGCCGGAGACGCCCTGATAGCCAAGGAAGCGGGTCTCACCGTCGACCTTGACAAGGCTGTTGTAGTCCATGCCGAAGGCGCTGGAAGCGCGGGCGCGCTCGCGCTGGGCCTCCATCTCGCGCTCGAAGCCCTCCTCGTCGATGGTCAGCTCGCGCTCGCGGGCGATGTCATTGGTCAGGTCGACCGGGAAGCCATAGGTGTCGTACAGCTTGAACACCACGTTGCCGGGAATCACGCTGCCCTGCAGTTCGGCAAGGTCCTGTTCGAGGATCTTCAGGCCTTGCTCCAGGGTCTTGGCGAACTGCTCTTCCTCGGTCTTCAGCACGCGCTCGATATGCGCCTGCTGTTGCTTCAGCTCGGGGAAGGCATCGCCCATCTCGGCGACCAGCGCTGCGACGATCTTGTGGAAGAAGGTGCCCCTGGCACCCAGCTTGTTGCCATGGCGGCAGGCGCGGCGGATGATCCGCCGCAACACGTAGCCGCGACCCTCGTTGGACGGCAGCACGCCGTCGGCGATCAGGAAGCTGCAGGAACGGATGTGGTCGGCTACCACCTTCAGCGACGGCGCGTCGTCGTTGGCGCAGCCGATGGCCTCGGCTGACGCTTTCAGCAGGTTCTGGAACAGGTCGATCTCATAGTTCGAATGCACGTGCTGGAGCACCGCGCTGACGCGCTCCAGGCCCATGCCGGTGTCCACGCTCGGCGCCGGCAGCGGGTGCATGACGCCGTCCGCGGTGCGGTTGAACTGCATGAACACGTTGTTCCAGATCTCGATGTAACGGTCGCCGTCCTCTTCCGGCGAACCGGGCGGGCCGCCCCAGATCTCCGGCCCATGATCGAAGAAGATCTCGGTGCAGGGACCGCAGGGCCCGGTGTCGCCCATTGCCCAGAAGTTGTCGGACGCATAGGGCGCGCCCTTGTTGTCGCCGATCCGCACCATACGCTCGGCGGGCACGCCGACTTCCTTGGTCCAGATGTCGTAGGCTTCGTCGTCGGTGGCGTAGACGGTGACCCAGAGCTTTTCCTTGGGCAGGTTCAGCCACTTCTCGCCAGTGAGGAACTCCCAGGCGTAGTGGATGGCGTCGCGCTTGAAATAGTCGCCGAAGCTGAAGTTGCCCAGCATTTCGAAGAAAGTGTGGTGCCGCGCGGTGTAGCCGACGTTTTCCAGGTCGTTGTGCTTGCCGCCGGCGCGCACGCATTTCTGGCTGGTGGTCGCACGGGTGTAGGCGCGCTTTTCCAGGCCGAGGAAGCAGTCCTTGAACTGGTTCATGCCCGCGTTGGTGAACAGCAGGGTCGGATCGTTCGCCGGGATCAGCGAACTGGAAGCGACACGGGTGTGTCCCTTCTCTTCGAAGAAGCGGAGGAAGGCTTCACGGATTTCAGCGCTTTTCATAGGTTCTTCCACGGAAAATTGGCGGCCACGAATCGCCGGCAAAGGGCCGCATTATATCGGCCCTTGGGCAAGGTTGTAGTGTATTTGCGCGATAGTTATTGCCTATTGCCGACCTTTTCGCTTATGAACGACGAAAGGCCGCGAAGGCATCCAGTACTTGTCCTATGGACTCGGCGGAAACGTCCAGGTGGGTAACCAGGCGCAAACGCGCCGCCGCGCTGATCCGCACCTCGCGCTCGGCGAGGAAGTCGCGCAGCGCGACCGCCCGCTCGCCGACCTCGACGTAGACCATGTTGGTCTGCACCGGCTCCACCGCATAGCCCAGTTCGCGCAGCCCTTCGCCCAGGCGCACGGCGTTGGCGTGGTCGTCGGCCAGGCGTGCCACCTGGTGGTCGAGGGCGTACAGGCCGGCAGCCGCCAGCAGGCCGGCCTGGCGCATCCCGCCGCCGACCATCTTGCGCCAGCGACGGGCCTTGCCGATCAGTTCGACGCTGCCGCAAAGCACCGAGCCCACCGGCGCACCGAGGCCCTTGGACAGGCAGACCGACACCGAGTCGAAGTGCCGGGTGATCTCGCTGGCGTCTACGCCCAGCTTCACCGCCGCGTTGTACAGGCGCGCGCCATCCAGGTGCAGGGCCAGGCCACGGGCGCGAGTGAAGGCACGCGCCGCGGCCAGGTAGTCGAGCGGCAGCACCTTGCCCTGCATGGTGTTTTCCAAGGCCAGCAGGCGGGTTCTGGCGAAGTGGAAGTCGTCGGCCTTGATCGCCGCCGCGACCTTGTCCAGGTCGAGCGAACCGTCAGCCTCGGCGTCGATCGGCTGCGGCTGGATCGAGCCCAGCACCGCAGCACCGCCACCCTCGTATTTGTAGGTATGCGCCTGCTGGCCGACGATGTATTCGTCGCCGCGCTCGCAGTGGGCCATCAATCCGAGCAGGTTGCTCATGGTCCCGGTCGGTACGAAGAGTGCCGCGGCGAAGCCCAGGCGCGCCGCCAGCTCGGCCTCCAGACGGTTGACCGTGGGGTCCTCGCCATAGACGTCGTCGCCCAGTTCGGCCGCGGCCATGGCTTCGCGCATGCCGGCAGTGGGCTGGGTGACGGTGTCGCTGCGCAGGTCGATGACAGGCACGGAGGGCTCCTCGGTTCGGCGGAAAAGCCCGATCCTACGGCGCTCAACCGACAGCCACAAGGGAGGTCGGGAAATCTTCCCGGTCGCAATGGAAACGGAGCGCCGAAGCGCTCCGTCATGATCGCGGGGGAAAGGCCGATACGTCTCAGAGCTTGGCCGGCACCACCAGGATTCCGGCGCGCAGGCCGTTCTTCACCCGTGGATTGGGGAAAATGATGCGCGCGCCGACCTCGTCCACCACCCAGCGCGTACCGCCGATATCCTCGGCCAGCAGGTAGCCCGGCGAGAGTTCGGTGAAGTTGGCCACGTCGTCGTCGAGGTGCAGGCGGAAGTGGTCGCTGTGCTTGATCACCTCGCGCGACACGCTGAACAGCTTGAGGCCGTCGAGCCGGGAGCCGTCCGGCTGCTCCTCGCTGCCGTCGATCAGCAGCTCCAGGCTCCGCTCCAGGCGCTCAAGGTTGACCTCCTGGTTCTCTCCGAACGGACGTGCCTTGCCCAGTTCCAGGGTAAAGGCCTCGGCGCCGAGCTGGCCGTAGGTATAGGCGCTGAAGGTGATGCCCGGCTTGTTCTGCAACAGCACCGCCTCGATGCCGGCGTCGCGCAGGCGGGCCAGTTCGCTGCGGGAATGCTCGCGACCCTCGGCCCAGGGATAGAGGGCGAACTGCTCGATCTTCGAGCCGCGGATCGCGGTATGCAGGTCGTAGTGCAGGTGGACTCGCTCGGTCTTGCTGAAGAACACCTGGGCCAGGCGCTCCAGCTCGGCGGCACGGAAGGCCTCGTTGCCGCTGCCCTCCTCATGGCGACCGTTGAACAGGCGGTTCATATCCTGTTCGACGTAGCGCTCGCCACGGCGGATGGCTTCGGGGTTGCCGAACAGGAAGAGGACCCTGGCGGCAGGCTTGAGGGTGCCAGCGGCGACCTTGCGGATCAGCCGTTCGAGCAGTTCGATGGGCGCGGTCTCGTTGCCGTGGATACCGGCCGAGAGCAACAGGTCGACGCCGTTGTCGCGGGCGCCGATCGGCGTGACTTCCAGCGCACCCTCGGCCAGCCAGTGCAGGCGGGTGCCGTCGGCGGTGAGCTGGATCTTCTCGGTCGGCTCGCGGCCGGCCAGGGTCAAGTCGAGCAGTTTGCCGAGGGCGAGCATGGGATGTCCTCAGTCAGTGGGTGTGGTCGCAGCCGCAGTCGGGGCCGTGCTCGTGGTCGTCGCCCTCTTCGATCGGCTCCATCTCCAGTTGCAGGCTGACCAGGTTGGTCGCCATCGGCCGCAGCAGCAGGTTGGTGTATTCGGTATCGCCGTCTTCGACGTCGACGCCGATCAGCAACTGGCCGTTGCCGGCTTGCTGGACCCACACTTCCTTGCCCTGCCAGACCACGGCGAAACGGGTGCAGGAAGTTTCCAGCTGGGTGCCGTCGGTATCTTCGAGGATCAGTTGCAGGCTATCGGACATGGTGGCGAGGCTCTCAATCGAGTTGGAAGGAATAAACCGAGCCCAGTTTAAGGATCTGCGTCAGTTCATCCAATGCCGTCCGGCACTCCAGCAGCAGTTGCGGGTCGGCCAGGTCGGTTTCGCTCAGGCGGTCGCGGTAGTGCCGGTCGACCCAGGCTACCAGCGTGTCGTACAGGCCGGCGCTCATGATCACCCCCGGATTCACCGCCGCCAGCTCCCGCTCCTGCAGCGCCACGCGCAAGCGCAGGCAGGCCGGACCGCCGCCGTTCTGCATGCTCTGCTTGAGGTCGAAGACCTTCACTTCGCGGATCGGACCGTCGCCGCCGGTGAGCTGGTCCAGGTAGTTCCAGACCCGTGGGTTGTTCCGGCACTCCTCCGGTACCACCAGCAGCATCGAACCGTCGGCCTTCAACAGCAGTTGGCTGTTGAACAGGTAGGACTTCACCGCGTCCTCCACCGCGACCTGGTCGCGCGGCACGCAGATGGCGCGGAAGCGGCCGCCGCGGCGGCCAAGCTTGTCGTGCAGTTCGGCAAGGACCTTCTCGGTATCGAGGAAGGCGTCCTCGTGATGGAACAGCACCTCGCCATTGCCCACCGAGATCACATCGTTGTGGAACACGCCCTGGTCGATCACCGCCGGGTTCTGTTGAGCGTAGACCACTCCGGCCTCGCTCAGCCCGTGCAGGCGCGCGACCGCCTGGCAGGCTTCCAGGGTCTGGCGCGCCGGATAGCGTTGCGGCGCCGGGAAGCGACTGTCGAAGGCGCTGCGGCCGAAGACGAAGAACTCCACGCCGGCATCGCCATAGTCCTTGCAGAAGCGCGTGTGGTTGGCCGCGCCTTCGTCACCGAACTGGCTCACCGCCGGCAGCGCCGCGTGATGGGCGAAATGCCGCTCGTCGTTGAACATCGCCGCCAGCACGCGGCTGGTGGTGGGATGCTCGATGGATCGGTGGAACTTGCAGTTCAGGTTGGCCGCGGTGAAATGCACGCGGCCATCGGCGGTGTCGGCACTCGGGCTGACCGTGGCGGCATTGGCGGTCCACATGCTCGACGCCGAGCTGCAGGCGGCGAGGAGAGGCATCGCTTCCTTCGCCGCGCGGCGGATCACTTCCTCGTCGCTGCCGGAGAAACCCAGGCTACGTAGCGCAGCGGTATCCGGGCGGGCTTGCGGAGCGAGTACCCCCTGCTTGAAACCCATCTCCATCAGGGCCTTCATCTTCGCCAGGCCCTGCTTCGCCGCTTCCTTCGGGTTGGACACCGCCTGGCTGTTGCTTTGCGAAGCGACATTGCCGTAGGACAAGCCGCCGTAGTTGTGGGTCGGGCCGACCAGGCCGTCGAAATTCACTTCATGGGCATTCATAGGCTGATCCCGGGAGTCAGGGTGGCAGGAAGGGACACGCTGGGGCTTTCCAGCGAGGCGACCGGATAGGCGCAGTAGTCGGCGGCGTAGTAGGCGCTCGGCCGGTGGTTGCCGGACGCGCCGATACCGCCGAACGGCGCGCTGCTGGCGGCGCCGGTGAGCTGCTTGTTCCAGTTGACGATGCCGGCGCGGCTTTCCACGAGGAACTGCTCGAAACACTCGCGGGAGTCGGACAGCAGCCCGGCTGCCAGGCCGTACTGGGTGGCGTTGGCCTCGCGGATCGCCGCGGCGAAATCGGAGTAGCGGATCACCTGCAACAGCGGCCCGAAGAACTCTTCGTCCGGTCGCTCGGCCACCGCGCTGACGTCGAGGATGCCCGGGGTCAGCAGGGCGGCGCCGTCGATCGGCTGGGTCATCGCCAGCAGCGGCTGTGCGCCTTTGCCGAGCAGGTGCTCCTGGGCCTTGAGCAGGTGCTCGGCGGCGCTCAGCGAAATCACCGCGCCCATGAACGGCGCCGGCTGCTCGTCGAAACGGCCGACCCGCAGGGTAGCGCTGACCGCCACCAGACGCGCCAGCAGTGCGTCGCCCCAGGCGCCCTGGGGCACCAGCAGGCGGCGGGCGCAAGTGCAGCGCTGGCCGGCGGAGATGAAGGCGGACTGGATGATGGTGTAGACGGCGGCGTCGAGGTCGGCGACCTCCTCCACCACCAGCGGGTTGTTGCCGCCCATCTCCAGCGCCAGGATTTTCTGCGGCTGGCCGCCGAACTGGCTGTGCAGCAGGTTGCCGGTGCGACTGGAACCGGTGAAGAACAGACCGTCGAGCCCGGGGTGGGCGGCCAGCGCGACGCCGGTTTCGCGGCCGCCCTGGACCAGGTTGAGCACGCCGGCCGGCAGGCCGGCCTCGATCCAGGCCTTGAGCGTCAGCTCGGCGACCTTCGGGGTCAGCTCGCTGGGCTTGAACACCACGCAGTTACCGGCCAGCAGCGCCGGGACGATATGCCCGTTGGGCAGGTGCCCGGGGAAATTGTAGGGACCGAATACCGCCACCACGCCATGCGGCTTGTGCCGCAGCACGGCGGTGGCGTCGGCCAGCGGACCGGATTTCTCGCCGGTGCGCTCGCGGAACGCCTGCACCGAGATCGCCACCTTGTTGACCATGCTGGTCACTTCGGTGGCCGACTCCCACAGCGGCTTGCCGGTTTCCTCGCCGATCACCCGGGCCAGCTCGTCGGCGCGGGACTTGAGGGTCGCAGCGAAGCGCTCGAGCAACTCGATGCGCTGCTCCAGCGGGCGCCGCGCCCAAGCCGGGAAGGCCTCGCGGGCGGCGCGCACGGCGGCGTCGACCTGGACGGCGTCAGCGCCGCGCCCGGACCAGACCACGCCCTGGCCAACCGGGTCGAGGGACTCCAGGGTCTCGCCCTGGCCGGCCAGCCACTGGCCGGCAATGTAATGGGTACTCATCATCGACTCCTCGGGCGCCCTCGCCGGGACGCCTCCATCAGGCTTTCAACCGCGCTTCTGCGCCGACAGCGGCACCGCGCGTACCGAGGCGCCGGCCGACAGGCGCAGGCGCTTGGCAGTCAGCGGATCGACCACCAGGGTGCCGGCGGCGGCCCGCGCCGGCGCGGCGGTGATGCGACAGTCCTCGCGCTTGCGGTTGTGGATCAGGTAGGGCTCGGCGTCGTCGCCGGGAGTGCCCACCGCCAGCACCAGGTTCTGGCTCTCGGCGATGGCGCGGATCTTGTCGGTCTCGGCCTCGATCGCCGGGCCGGCGTCGAAGATGTCGACGTAGCCCTGGTAGCTGAAACCCTCGGCCTTGAGCATGGCCAGCGCCGGCTCGGTGTTCGGATGGACGCGGCCGATCACCCCGCGCGCCTCCTCGGAGAGGAAGCAGGTGTAGAGCGGGAACTTCGGCATCAGCTCGGCGATGAAGGCCTTGTTGCCGACCCCGGTGAGGTAGTCGGCCTGGGAGAATTCCATCTTGAAGAAGTGCCGGCCGAGGCTTTCCCAGAATGGCGAGCGCCCCTCCTCGTCGGACATGCCGCGCATCTCGGCGATCAGCTTGTCGCCGAACAGGTGGCGGAATTCGGCGATGAACAGGAAGCGCGCGCGCGACAGCAGCTTGCCGTTGAGGCCGCTGCGGTGGTCGGCGTGGAGGAACAGCGAGCACAGCTCGGAATTGCCGGTCAGGTCGTTGGCCAGGAACAGCGTGGGGATCTCGCGATGGATGTTGAGTTCCTGCGAGGCACTCACGGTGAGGCCGACCCGGTAGTTGTACCAGGGTTCGCGAAGCCCCACCGCACCGGCGATGGCGGAGATGCCGACGACCTTGCCGGCGTCGTCTTCGAGAACGAACAGGTAGTCGGCGTCGCCGCGTTCGGCCTCGCCACGGAAGGCCTTCTCGGCCCAACTGACGCGATGCTGCAGGCGCTGCTCGTTGGCCGGCAGGGTGGTCAGGCCGGTGCCGGTGCTGCGCGCCAGCTCGATCAGGGCGGGCAGGTCGGCGCTGGTAACAGGACGTACGATCATGACTGGCTCCTTCAGACCGCTACCAGGCGCACGCTGGCGCCTTCGCCGACGCCCAGGGCCTCGGCGGCTTCAACACTCAGGGCCACCGGCTTGCCGGGCGCCCAGTCAAGGTCCAGCACGACCGCGCGGAAGTCCTGCAGTTGGCCGTTGGTGACCAGGTATGGACGCCCGCTCTTCGGCGCCTCGCCGATCTTCACCGGAACCACCCGGCTCTGGGCGATCGAGCGAATCCCCGAGGTACGCGCGTGCAGGGTCGGGCCGCCATCGAAGATGTCGATGTAGTTGTCGGTCTCGAAGCCTTCGCGCATCAGGATGTCGAAGGTGATCTGCGCTCGCGGGTGGACCTGGCCCATGGATTCCTGGGCGGCATCCGGCAGCAGCGGCACGTAGATCGGGTAGTGCGGCATCAGTTCGGCGAGGAAGGTGCGGCTCTTCAGCCCGGAGAGCTTCTCCGCCTCGATGTAGTTCAGGTCGAAGAAGTTGCGCCCGACCGCGTTCCAGAACGGCGATTCGCCCTGTTCGTCGCTGTAGCCGACGATCTCCACCACCACGGCGTCGGCGAAGCGCTCCGGATGGCTGGCCATGAACAGCAGGCGGCCGCGCGAGTTGAGTTCGGCGTAGACGCTCTGCACCAGGTCGCGCTGTACGTAGAAACTGGTCAGCAGGCTGTTGCCGGTAAGGTCGTGGCACAGCGAGAGGACGTGGATCTTGTTGTGGATCGACAGCGAGCGCGAGGCGTGCACGAAGGTTTCGTTGCGGAAGCTGTAGAACGGTTCCGAGAACCCGGCCGAGGCGACGATCGCCGAGCAGCCGACCAGCTCGCCGCTGGCGCTGTCCTCGAGGACGAAGAAATAGCTTTCCTCGCCGTTGTAGCTCACCTCCGCGGCAAACGAGGCCTCGGAAGCGAGGATCTTGTCGCGCAGGCGTTCGACGTCATCCGGCAAGGACGTGACGCCTACCGGGCTGTCCGCCGCCAGACGCTGCACCTGTGGCAGGTCGGCCGCTTGGGCGGGGCGCATCACCAACATGGCGTCACTCCTTTCTCAGACAACGATGATTGCCGCATCCATGCGCGGGACCGCGGCACCTTCCTGTGCCACGGTTTCGAACGTCCAGCAGGGAAGATCCCGCACCCCGCACGGCGGCACGGTTCCCGGCTCCGGCACGGGCCGCTCCGGGATGTCGCATCGGGCGCCCCGGCCTGCGCCGGGGACCCCGGGGGTTCGCTCAGCCGCGGACCAGCTTGGCCACGGCGCGCTCGAAGCGATCCAGGCCTTCGTCGATCTCGGCGTCGTCGATCACCAGGCTCGGCGCGAAGCGCACCACGTCCGGGCTGGCCTGGAGCACCATCACCGCCTCTTTCTCGGCGGCGTTGAGCACATCCCTGGCCTTGCCCTTCCACTCGTCGGTCAGCGCCGCGCCGATCAGCAGGCCCATGCCGCGGATCTCGCCGAAGATGCCGTACTCCTGGCCGATCTTCTGCAGGCGGGACTTGAAGCGCTCGTGCTTGGCCTTCACGCCATCCAGTACTTCCGGGGTATTGATCACGTCCAGCGCCGCCTCGGCCACTGCCGAGGCCAGCGGGTTGCCACCGTAGGTGGTGCCGTGGGTACCGACCGACAGGTGCTTGGCGATCTCGCCGGTGGTCAGCATCGCACCGATAGGGAAGCCGCCGCCCAGGCTCTTGGCGCTGGAGAGGATGTCCGGGACCACGCCGTAGTGCATGTAGGCGAACAGCTCACCGACCCGCCCCATGCCGCTCTGGACCTCGTCGAAGACCAGCAGCGCGTTGTGCTCGTCGCACAGCTTGCGCGCCCCTTCCAGGTAGGCCTGCTGCGCCGGCAGCACGCCGCCCTCGCCCTGGATCGGTTCCAGCACCACGGCGCAGGTCTTGTCGGATATCGCCGCCTTCAGCGCTTCCAGGTCGTTGTAGGGAACGTGGGTGATACCCTCGAACTTGGGCCCGAAGCCATCGGAATACTTCGGCTGGCCACCGACGTTGACGGTGAACAGGGTACGCCCGTGGAAGCTGTTGCTGGCAGCGATGATCTCGTACTTCTGCGGGCCGTAGACATCGTTGGCGTAGCGGCGAGCCAGCTTGAAGGCCGCCTCGTTGGCTTCGGCGCCGGAGTTGGCGAGGAACACCCGCTCGGCGAAGGTGGCGTCCACCAGCTTGCGCGCCAGGCGCAGGGCCGGTTCGTTGGTGAAGACGTTGGAAACGTGCCAGATGCGCTGGGCCTGCTCGGTGAGCGCCTTGACCAGCGCCGGATGCGCGTGGCCCAGGGAGGTCACGGCGATGCCACCGGCGAAATCGATCAGTTCGCGGCCGCTCTGGTCCCAGACGCGCGATCCCTCGCCTCGCACCGGAATGAAGGCGGCGGGGGCGTAGTTGGGGACCATATACCGGTCGAAATCGGCACGTTCTACCTGCGCATGGGGAGCGGACATCGGTGTTTCTCCTGCCTGAAGGCGGCTATCGATGAAAGGATTGTAGGGATTGGGACCGGGCCGGCATTGCCGCCATGCGACAACTTGTTATAGCGCCAACCCGGGAATTTCCGCGGCTTTCGGAAATGCGACAGAAAGCATCGGGAAGGCGCAGTGTAAACGCGCGATGCACTCGGGTGCATACTTCTTCTACGCCGCCCCGCGGGCGGGAACAGCAGGAAAACAAGCCATGCCCATCGAGGGAATCGACTACCGTCTCGTCTTCGCCTCCGACGTCGATCCGCGCGACGGCCTCGGCCTGGAGTGCTGGCGCGGCGAGCAGCCGCTGTTCGAGGTCTTTCGCGACGACGCCGGCCGGCGTTTCGTGGTCAACCTGTTCGCCAGCGACGTTCCGCTGGAACTACTGGAGGCGATCATTCCGACGGCCCGTCGCGAACTCGGCGACTTCCCGAGGCGATCCGCCTTCCGGGGCGTCGCAAAGCCCGGCTGAAAACGCCGCGCCGTTGGCGATCAGCCGCGTTCGACGGGAGTGAAGGTCGCCTCGAAGGCGCTGCCGCCGCGCCGCTGGTTGCGGTCCTCGCGCGGAGTGACGCCGAAGAAGTTGCGGTAGGCGCTGGAGAAATGCGGCCCGGAAGAGAAACCGCAGGACAGGCCGATCTGGATGATCGACTTGCTGGTCTGCATCAGCATCTGCCGCGCGCGGTTCAGGCGCAGCTCCAGGTAGTACTGGCTGGGTACGCGGTTCAGGTATTGCTTGAAGATCCGTTCCAACTGGCGCCGCGAAACGCACACATGCTGGGCGATCTCGTCGGTGGTCAGCGGTTCCTCGATATTGGCTTCCATCAGCAATACCGCCTGGGTCAGCTTCGGATGGCTGGAGCCGAGGCGATTCTTCAGCGGGATGCGCTGGCGCTCGTTGCCTTCGCGGATGCGCTCCACCACCAGCTCCTCCGAGACCGCGCCGGCCAGTTCAGCGCCATGGTCGCGGGACAGCAGCGCCAGCAGCAGGTCGAGTACCGCCATGCCGCCGCAGGCGGTCATGCGGTCGCGATCCCACTCGAACAGGTGGTTGGTGGCGATGACCTTGGGGAAGCGCTCGGTGAAGTCATCGTGCCAACGCCAGTGCACCGCGGCGCGATAGCCGTCGAGCAGGCCGAGCTGGGCCAGCGGGTAGATGCCGGCGGACAGCGCGCCGATCGCCGTCCCCGAACGCGCCAGTTGCCTGAGCGCCAGGCCCAGTGCTGGCGACACCACCGCCGGCGCCTCGTCGGCGACCAGGAACAGCCGCGAGCATTGCTCCAGCCTGCCGTTCCAGGCCGTTCCCGGCAGACGCCAGCCCTCCTCTTCGGCCGGCGCTTCGGCGAGCAGGAACAGCGGCTCGTAGAGCGCCTCGGGGTGCAACCGCCGGGCCGCCCGCAGGGCTTCCTCGGCAAGCGATAGCGTCAGCGCGCGGGTGGCGGGCCAGAGGAGGAAACCGATGCGTTGGGGTTGGGCAGTCATGGGAGCAGCTTAGCCGGCCTCTGCGATGAATGTTACTTGAGGCTGCCGGAGAGGAACTGCTTGAGGCGGTCCGACTGCGGGTTGGCGAGGACTTCCTTCGGGCAGCCGTGCTCCTCGACCAGGCCTTTGTGCAGGAACACCAACTGGTTCGACACCTCGCGGGCGAACCCCATCTCGTGGGTCACCACCACCATGGTGCGGCCTTCCTGGGCCAGGTCCTGCATGACCTTCAGCACTTCGCCCACCAGCTCGGGGTCGAGCGCCGAGGTCGGCTCGTCGAACAGCATCACTTCCGGCTCCACCGCCAGTGCCCGGGCGATCGCCACGCGCTGCTGCTCGCCGCCGCTCATGTGCGCCGGGTAGGCGTCCTTGCGGTGCGCCACGCCGACCTTGGCCAGGTAGTGCTCGGCCTTCTCGATGGCTTCCTTCTTCGACACGCCGAGCACATGTACGGGCGCCTCGATGACGTTCTCCAGGGCGCTCATGTGCGACCACAGGTTGAAATGCTGGAACACCATCGACAGGCGCGAGCGCATGCGCTGCAACTGGCGGGAGTCGGCGGCCTTCAGCGCGCCGTCGCGGCCGGGCACCAGCTTCAGCTCCTCGCCGTTGAGCAGGATCTTGCCGGCGTGCGGCTGTTCCAGCAGGTTGATGCAGCGCAGGAAGGTGCTCTTGCCGGAGCCGCTCGAGCCGATGATGCTGATCACGTCGCCCGCTTTCGCCGCCAGCGAGACGCCCTTGAGCACCTCGTGGCTACCGTAGCGCTTGTGCAGGTCTTGGACTTCCAGTTTGTACATGTGTGTGTTCTCGGCTAATCAGTCGCTGAGCAAGCGTCCCTGACGGATCGGTTGACGACCGGCCACCTTGGCCAGCCAGAGTCCCGGCTGCGCGTAGCGCATCCGTTCGATGGCGAAAAGCACGCCGGAAACCCCGGCGCACACGGTGCTGGCACGGTCGGCCAGGGGATCGATGACCTGGAACAGCGGTTCGCCCGCCTCCACCCATTCGCCCGGCCGGCGCAGGAAACTCACCACGCCGGTATGCGGGGCGTGGACGTATTCGGTGCCCTCGAAGGGCAGGCCTTCGCAGCAGGCTTCGGGCGCCGCCGGCCATTCGCCCTCGACGAAGCCCTGCTCGGCGAGGAAGGCCAGGATCGCCGCGGCGTTGGCCTCGGCCTGCTGCACGGTGGTGTCGGCCTGGCCGCCGAGTTCGACGGTGGTCGCCAGGCAGGCCAGCGGCAGCTCGGCGCGCGGATACAGGCGCGACAGGCGCAGCCACGGCACCGAGCAGGCCTCGTCGAAGGAACCGCCGCCGGACTCCTCGGCGAGCAGCCCGACGGCGGCGCCCAGGCGCACGGCCAGGGAGGCGAAGGTGGGCCATTGTTGCGGCAAGGTATAGAGATGGATGGCGGCCTCGAAGTCGCAATGCAGGTCGAGCACCAGGTCGGCGTCGCAGGCGTGGCGATAGAGCAGGCGCTGCATACCCTCCAGTTCCGAGGTCGCCGGCGGCAGGGCATCCAGCGCCGCGCGCAGGGCCTGGCGGACCAGCGCGACATTGGCCGCCGGATCACTGCCGAGGCGCTCGCCGACGCTGTCGATCACCGCGTCCAGCAGGTCGGGGAAATCGCGATTGAAGTTGCGCCCGCTGCTCATTTCGAAGCGTCCCTGGTGCAACGCCTGGATCATCTGCCCGAGACCGACCGGATTGGCCACCGGCACCAGCTCGACGGTGCCGCGCAGGCGGCCTTCCGCCTCCAGCAGGCGCAACCGCTGCTTCAGCTCCCAGGCGGTGCGCATTCCCGGCAGCTCGTCGGCGTGCAGGCTGGACTGGATGTAGACCTTGCGCGCGCCGCAGCCGAAGCGGAACACGCTCAGGCGCTTCTCGCTTCCCAGGGTGCTCCACGGCAGCAGGTGGTCGATACGCTCCATGCGGTCCTCCGGATCAGGATTTACGCGGCGCCAGGTAGGCCAGCCAGCGGCGCTCGGCAAGCTTGAACAGGCGCACCAGGATGAAGGTCAGGCACAGGTAGAACAGGCCGGCGGTGATGAACGCCTCGAACGGCAGGTAGTACTGCGAGTAGACGGTCCGCGCGGCGCCGGTGATGTCCACCAGGGTGACGATGGACGCCAGGCTGGTGGTCTGCAGCATCATGATCACTTCATTGCTGTACTGCGGCAGGGCGCGCCGCAGTGCCGACGGCAGGAGGATACGGCGGTACATCTTCAGGCGCGACATGCCCATCGCCTTGGCCGCCTCGATCTCGCCATGGGGAGTGGCCTTCAGGCTGCCGGCGAGGATCTCGGCGGTATAGGCGCTGGTGTTGATGGCGAACGCCAGGCAGGCGCAGAAGGAGGCGTTCGACAGCCAGGGCCACAGCGCGCTCTCGCGCACCGCGTCGAACTGCGCCAGGCCGTAGTAGATCAGGAACAGTTGGACCAGCATCGGCGTGCCACGGATCACGTAGGTGTAGAGCCAGGCCGGGAAGTTCACCAGCGGCTGCCTGGAGACCCGCATCAGCGCCAGCGGCACCGCCAGCAACAAGCCGATCAGCAGGGAGATCGAGAGCAGCTTGAGGGTGACCAGCAGGCCGTCGAAATAGAGCGGAAGGCTGTCCCAGATGACGGAGAAATCGAAGATCACGATAGGGCCCCTTGACTCACAGTTCCGCGGTTTTCACGCCGACCGAATAGCGGCGTTCGAGCAGGCGCAGCAACAGCAGCGACACGCTGGTCACCAACAGGTACAGGCCGGCCACGGCGAGGTAGTAGGTGAATGGCTCGCGGGTCGCATCGGAGGCCTGCTTGGCCTTGAACATCATGTCCTGCAGGCCGACCACGGAAATCAGCGCGGTGGCCTTGACCAGCACCAGCCAGTTGTTGGTGAAGCCGGGGATCGCCAGGCGGATCATCTGCGGCACCTGGATGCGGAAGAACACCTGGCGGTGGCTCATGCCATAAGCGTAACCGGCCTCGCCCTGGCCCTTGGGAATCGCCATGAAGGCGCCGCGGAAGGTCTCCGAGAGATAGGCGCCGAAGATGAAGCCGAGGGTACCGACGCCGGACACGAAGGGATTCAGGTCGATGTAGTCGTCGTAGCCGAGTTGCGGGGCGACCCAGTTCAGCAGGCCCTGGCCGCCGTAGAAGATCAGCAGGATCAGCACCAGGTCGGGGATGCCGCGCACTACCGTGGCGTACAGGTCGCCGCACCAGGCCAGCCAGCGCACCGGCGACAGGCGAAAGGCCGCGCCCAGCAGGCCGAGGACGATGGCCAGGAGCATGGAAAGCAGGGCCAGCTGGAGAGTCAGCCAGGCGCCATCGACGATGGTCGCACCGTAGCCAGTGATCATCAAAACGGTACCTCTATGCAGCTAATGCAGCGCTAAAGCAGTGGCGTCCACTCAATAAAAAAGTGGCACAAACAGCGCGAGGCGTCGCGGACGTTTGTGCCACCTCTGACGGATAGCGTCAGTTCGAGCCGTAGACGTCGAAGCTGAAGTACTTGTCCTGGATCTGCTTGTACTTGCCGTTGGCGCGCAGCGCGTCGATGGCAGCGTTGAACTTGCCGGCCAGCTCGCTATCACCCTTGCGTACGGCGATGCCGACGCCTTCGCCGAAGTACTTGGCATCGGTCAGTTGCGGACCGACGAAGGCGTAGCCCTTGCCGGCATCGGTCTTGAGGAAGCCGTCCTCGAGGTTCACCGAGTCGGCGACCACAGCGTCGAGGCGACCGGCCACCAGGTCCATGTTGGCTTCCTGCTGGGAGTTGTAGCGCACCACTTCGACGCCGGCCGGGGTCAGTTCGGCGGAGGCGTAGCGGTCGGCGGTACTGCCACGCAGCACGCCGGCCTTCTTGCCCTTCAGGTCGGCCTTGGGATCGTTGAGGCTGGCGCCTTCCTTCATCACGAAGCGCGCCGGGGTGTTGTAGTACTTGTTGGTGAAGTCCACCGAACGCTTGCGCTCGTCGGTGATGGTCATCGACGAGAGGATCGCATCGATCTTGCGCACCTTGAGTGCCGGGATCAGGCCGTCGAACTCCTGCTCGACCCACTTGCACTGCACCTTCATCTCTTCGCAGAGGGCGTTGCCGATATCCACGTCGAAGCCTGCCAACTGGCCGTCCGGGGTCTTCAGCGAGAACGGCGGGTAGGCCGCCTCGATGCCGATGCGCACCGGCTTGTCGGCGGCGAAAGTGGGCAGGGAGAGCACGGACAGCGCCAGGGCGCCGAGAAGTGCGAGCTTCTTCATCTGGAACTCCTTCGAAGGGGATGGCATCGATTGGCAGGAGAAATAGAACCTTGCCCAGGCTGCCGACGGATATGCGTGATCACCGGCTCTTGCGCATGACGCCTTCTCGTGGACAGGGCGCCAGCTGGGGTGAGCGGCATTCTAGCGACAGGCCGAAAGTGGTTATTTCTTCAATGCGACAACTAATTATAAAAGCACCGAAGAGGGCATTCGGCGATATTGACAGGCAGCGACATTTGTGCCCGGAAAGCGCGAAGTGTAATCAATGACTAAAGCAAATCTCAAGCCATAAATTGATAATTCCTTCTTATTCAATGACTTGTCCGCTCCGATTCGTCTCGACTGCTACCCCGTGTCGCACCTTCGCTGTGCGTGGCGTTTCCTCTCGCCCCAATTATGCGCAGGCGTGCATCACCGAAGTGTTACCGCCGCCCCATTCCCGGCGCGAGCCCATTCGAAACGCCCTCCTCCTCGGCCCGCGCCAAATGAAAGACCCCGCGTGGCTCGCACCGCGCGGGGTCGTTTCGGATCAGGCGGGAATCAGGCGGCCTGCATCGAGCGATGGGTCTCGATCAGGTGCTGGACCACGCCCGGATCGGCAAGGGTGGAGATGTCGCCGAGGGTGTCGTACTCGGCCGCGGCGATCTTGCGCAGGATGCGCCGCATGATCTTGCCCGAACGGGTCTTCGGCAGTCCCGGCGCCCACTGGATCACATCCGGCGTGGCGATCGGACCGATCTCGCGGCGGACCCATTGTTTCAGTTCCTGGCGCAGCGCCTCGCTCGGCTCGACCCCGGAGTTGAGGGTGACGTAGACATAGATGCCCTGCCCCTTGATGTCGTGCTGCATGCCGACCACCGCCGCCTCGGCGACCTTCGGGTGGGCGACCATCGCGCTTTCCACCTCGGCGGTGCCCATGCGGTGGCCGGAGACGTTGAGCACGTCGTCGACACGCCCGGTGATCCAGTAGTAGCCGTCCTCGTCGCGGC
>NZ_KV811290.1:257678-354332 GCF_001813025.1 Pseudomonas sp. HMSC066A08 | reverse complement strand
GTAGCCGTCCTCGTCGCGGCGCGCGCCGTCGCCGGTGAAGTACATGCCCTTGAAGGTCTTGAAATAGGTGTCGACGAAGCGGTCGTGGTCGCCGAACAGGGTCCGCGCCTGGCCCGGCCAGGAGTCGAGGATCACCAGGTTGCCCTCGGCGGCGCCTTCGATCAGGTTGCCGAGGTTGTCCACCAGCGCCGGTACCACGCCGAAGAACGGCTTGGCCGCGGAGCCCGGCTTCATCGCGTGGGCGCCCGGCAGCGGGGTCATCAGGCAGGCGCCGGTCTCGGTCTGCCACCAGGTGTCGACGATCGGGCAACGCGACTGGCCGACGGTCTCGTAGTACCACTGCCAGGCTTCCGGGTTGATCGGCTCGCCCACCGAACCGAGCAGACGCAGGCTGGAACCGTCGGCACCGGCCACCGCCGCCTTGCCTTCGGCCATCATCGCGCGGATGGCGGTCGGCGCGGTGTAGAGGATGTTGACCTTGTGCTTGTCGATGATCTTCGCCACGCGGGTCACGTCGGGGTAGTTCGGCACGCCCTCGAACAGAATGGTGGTGGCGCCGTTGGCCAGCGGGCCATAGACGATGTAGGTGTGGCCGGTGACCCAGCCGATGTCGGCGGTGCACCAGTAGACTTCGCCCGGACGGTAGTCGAAGACCCGCTCGTGGGTCAGCGAGGCGTACACCAGGTAGCCGCCGGTGGTATGCAGCACGCCCTTCGGCTTGCCGGTAGAGCCGGAGGTGTAGAGGATGAACAGCGGGTCCTCGGCGCCCATTTCCTTCGGTGCGCAAGTGCTGCCGGCGACCTTCATCAGGTCGTCGTACCAGACGTCGCGGTGCTGGTTCCACTTGATCTCGGCGCCGGTACGCTTGCAGACGATGATCTTCTGCACGCTGGAGGTTTCCGGGTTGGTCAGGGCATCGTCGACGTTGGCCTTCAGCGGAGTACGCTTGCCGCCGCGCACGCCTTCGTCGGCGGTGATCACCACCTTCGACTTGCAATCGATGATGCGCCCGGCCAGGGCTTCAGGGGAGAAACCGCCGAAGACCACCGAGTGGATCGCGCCGATGCGGGTGCAGGCGAGCATGGCGACCACGGCCTCGGGGATCATCGGCATGTAGATGGTCACTACGTCGCCGCGGTGCACGTCCTGTCCGCGCAGGGCGTTGGCGAACTTGCAGACCTGCTCGTGGAGCTGGCGGTAGGTGATTTCCTGGTGGTCGGCGGGATCGTCGCCTTCCCAGATGATCGCCACCTGGTCGCCGCGTTCGGCGAGGTGACGGTCGAGGCAGTTGTACGACACGTTGAGGGTGCCGTCGGCGAACCACTTGATGTCCACGTGATGGTCGTCGAAGGAGGTCTGCTTGACCTTCTCGAACGGCTTGATCCAGTCGATCCGCTGGGCCTGCTCGCGCCAGAAGCCGTCGGGGTTGACGACGGACTGCTGGTACATCGTCTTGTAGGTGGCTTCGTCGGTGAAGGTCCGTGCCACCGCTTCCGGGTGCACGGGGTACAGGGATGCCGCAGACATGGCTTTAACCTCGGTACGTGAGTGTTGTTTTTGTTGTGCCCAGTTGTAGCGAGCGCACACCCCACGAACCATACGACCATGGTCTTACCACTGCGCGACAGCGCCGATCGTAGCTATAAGCCGCGCCGATCGTAGCCTTGCGTCGGACGGCGGAGCGCGTCCCGCGCCCCGCCGCCGCGACCTCAGCTCATACCCAGCAGGCCCGGCAGCCACAGCGAGATCAACGGCACGTAGGTCACCAGGATCAGGAACAGCAGCAGGATCATCAGCCACGGCAGCGCCGCGCGGATAGTGGCCCCCAGCGGCATGCCGGTGACCGCCGAGGTGACGAACAGATTGAGGCCCACCGGCGGGTGCACCAGGCCGATCTCCATGTTCACCACCATGACGATGCCCAGGTGGATCGGGTCGATGCCCAGCTTCATGGCGATGGGGAAGAAGATCGGCGCCAGGATCAGCACGATCGCCGAGGGCTCCATGAAGCTGCCGGCGACCAGCAGCACCACGTTGACCATCAGCAGGAAGCCGATCGGGGTCAGGCCTTCCTGCACCACCCATTCGGTGATCTGCTGGGGGATCTGCTCGGTGGTCAACACGTGGGCGAAGAGCATGGCGTTGGCGATGATGAACATCAGCATGATGCTCAGCCGCCCCGACTCCAGCAGCACCTTGGGACAGTCGCGCAGGCGCATGTCCTTGTACACGAACAGCGCGACGAAGGCCGAGTACACCGCCGCCACCGCCGCCGCCTCGGTGGGGGTGAACAGCCCGGAATAGATGCCGCCGAGAATGATCACCAGCAGCAACAGACCCCAGCCTGCACGGCGTGCGGCGGCCAGCCACTGGCGGAAGCTGGCGCGTGGCTGCGCCGGCAGCTTCTTGACCCGGGCGACGATGTAGATCACCACCATCAGGATCACCCCGAGCAGCAGCCCCGGAACCACCCCGGCGACGAACAGCTTGCCCACCGAGGTCTCGGTGGCGGCGGCGTAGACCACCATCACGATCGATGGCGGGATGAGGATGCCCAGGGTCCCGGCGTTGCAGATGATCCCCGCGCCAAAGGCACGCGGATAGCCGGAGCGGACCATGCCGGCCACGGCGATCGAGCCGACCGCCGCCACCGTCGCCGGCGACGAACCGGACAGCGCGGCGAACAGCATGCAGGCGAGCACCGCAGCGATCGCCAGGCCGCCGCGGATATGCCCGACGCAGGCATTGGCGAAGTCGATCAGGCGCCGCGCCACGCCACCGGTGGTCATGAACGCGCCGGAGAGCAGGAAGAACGGGATCGCCAGCAGGGTGTAGGCCTCGGAGGTCTCGAACAGCTTGATCGCCAGCGAGCGCACCGAATCAGGGCTGAACAGCAGGATCGTCAGGGCGCCGGACAACCCCAGGGAGATGGCGATCGGCACGCCGATGAACATGAACAGGAACAGCAGCAGGAACAGGATCAGCACGGTCATGGGCGGTTCTCCCCGGCCTCTTCGCCGGCCAGTTTGGAGGCCTCGGCGGCCTCGTCGGCGAGGCCCAGCCCGAGCTGGCGACCGCGCAACAGGTTGACCAGGATTTCCAGGTAGCGCAGCAGCACCAGGCCGAAGCCGACCGGCACCACCACCGCGATGTAGGCCTGGAGGATGCCGAAGTGGTCGAGGTCCTCGGCGCCGATGCCGGCGACCAACAGGGTCTTCACCCAGTCGTAGCTGGCGACCATGAACAGCCCGGCGTAGCCCAGGCAGCAGAGGCAGGCGAGTATCCCGATCAGGCGCTGCAAGGGACGCGGCGCCAGGCGCACCAGGGCATCCACCCCGAGGTGGCCGGCGGTGCGCACGCCGTAGGCGATGCCGAGGAAGATCAGCCAGCCGAACAGCGCCTTGGTCAGCGCGTTGCTCCAGGACATGTCCTGGGCTACCCCGAGGATCGCGTCGCCCACCGAGTACAGCGGAGCCCGCAGTGTCGGCAGGCGGTCGCCGAGGTCGTAGAACAGGGTGAAGACGTTGGTCATCACCACATAGAGGAAGGTCACCAGCGTCATCGCCGCCAGCAGGAAGGCGATAGCGCCCTCCTCGAAGCGGTTCCAGACGCGCACGAGTCGATTCATCGCAGCGTTCTCCACAATGCCCCGCCCGGCCGGGCGGGGCCGGACGGGTCAATCGGGACGGTTGGAGGCTTCGGCGGCCCGGAGCAGGTCAGCGCCGACATTGCCGCGGAATTTCTGCCATACCGGCTGCATCGCCTGGCGCCAGTCGGCGCGCTGCTGCGGGCTCAGGGTATGGATCTCGCTGGCGCCACTGGCGAGGATGCGCTGGCGAGCGTCGCGGTTGAGGCGCTCGGCCTCGAGGTTCACCTGCACGGTGACCTCGTCCATGATCCGCTGCAGCTCTTCGCGGATGTCCGCCGGGAGGCCGTTCCAGAACTTCGCGTTGGTGATCACCATGTAGTCCACCAGGCCGTGGTTGGACTCGGTGAAATACTTCTGTACCTCGTTGACCTTCTGGCTCTCGTAGTTCGACCAGGTGTTCTCGGTGCCATTCACCACGCCGGTCTGCAAGCCCTGGTAGACCTCGGCGAAGGACATCTTCCGGGAGATCGCGCGGAGCTGGCGGAACTGCTCGTTGAGCACGTCGGACGCCTGCACGCGGAATTTCAGCCCGCGCGCGTCTTCCGGCTCCAGCAACGGGCGATTGGCGGAGAGCTGCTTCATCCCGTTGTGCCAGTAGGCCAGGCCGAGGATGCCCTTGCCCTGCATGCTGGTCAGCAGGGCGCGCCCCTGCGGGCTGCGCTGGAAGCGGTCGACCGCCTGGATGTCGTCGAAGAGGAACGGCAGGTCGAAGATCTGCACCTTGCGCGTGTACTGCTCGAACTTGGCCAGGGACGGCGCCAGCATCTGCACGTCGCCCAGCAGCAGCGCCTCCATTTCCTTGCCGTCGCCGAACAGCGACGAGTTGGGATAGACGTCCACCTCGACCCGGCCGCCCAGGCGCTGTTCGACGAGTTTCTTGAACAGCAGCGCGCCCTGGCCCTTGGGCGTGTTTTCCGCGACCACGTGGGAGAACTTGATGACGATCGGCTGCGCGGCATTCGCCAGGCAGGAGCCACCGATCGCCAGGGCGCACAACAGCGCCCGTACCATCGTCTTGAACATTTCGTGACCTCAGATTGTTGTTGTGCTTTCGAGGTATCGACGAGCCTGACGCAGCCGGCGCGTTCGGAGAATTCGCCATTGCTCAAGCCCGCGTTCGCGTCTGTCGAACGCGTTCAGCCACCCTCCCCGGCCCGCTCCAGCAGGCGTCGAGCGCGTCCCAGCACTGGCGCGTCGACCATCTCGCCGTCGACCACGAAGACGCCGGCACCGGAGGCGCCGGCCTCTGCCACCCGACGCGCCCACTCCAGTTCCGCGGGACTCGGCATCAATGTCTGGTGGATCGGCTCGACCTGGCTCGGATGGATGCACAGCAACCCGCCGAAGCCCATGTCGCGAGCGAAGCGCACTGCCTCGACCAGTCCGGCACGGTTCTGGATCGCCGGATAGACGCCGTCCAGAGGCGGCGCCAGTCCTGCCAGGCGCGATTGCAGGAGCAGCGCGTAACGGGCGTGACCGAGAATCTGTTCGGCGGCGTTGCTGCCGCTGTTGAGATCCAGGTCCAGGGCCAGATCGAGGCTGCCGAAGGACAGCCGCTCGACCCCTGCGGCGGCGGCGATCTCGCCCAGCGCGGCAAGGCCGCGGGCACTCTCGACGATGGGCCAGACCGGCTTGCCGCTGGCCACGGCGGCGTGGCGCACCTGGGCGGCGCTTTCCACTTTCGGCAGGAGCAGGCCGATCACTCCGGCGTGGTCGCGGCACAGCGCCAGGTCGTCGGCATGCCCGGGATGCTCCGCCGCGTTGATCCGCACCAGCACCCGGGCTTCCGGCGTATCGACGAGGAAACGCCGTAGATTGGCCCGCGCCTCGACCTTCAGTCCCTCCTCCACCGCATCCTCGAGGTCGACGATGACCCGGTCGGCGCCGCTGGCAAGGGCCTTGGGGATCCGCTCCGGGCGGGTCGCCGGGACGAACAGCGCGCTGCGCACGATCTGTCGGTTCATGTCCGCCTCCTCATACCGTTCCGGTCGCGCGCAGGCGCTGGATATCGGCGGCGGTACAGCCCAGTTCGGCAAGCAGCGCGTCGCTGTCGCCGCCCAGCGCCGGCACCGCATCCATGCGCGGAACGAAGGCGCTGCTGCTGGCCGGCGGCAACAACGCCGGCAGGCGCCCGGCCGGGCTGTCGATGGAGGTCCAGCGTTGCCGCGCCTGCAACTGCGGGTGCGCCCAGACCCCGGCCATGTCGTTGACGTGGGCGTTGGCGATCTGCGCCTGTTCCAGGCGCGCCACCACCTCGGCGGCCGGCAAGGCGGCGAAGGCTTCGACGATCAGCGCACGCAGCTCCTCGCGGTTGGCCGAGCGCTTGAAGTTCGCCGAGAAGCGTTCGTCATCGGCCAGTTCCGGGCGGCGCAGGACCTTGTCGCAGAAGGCCCGCCACTCGCGCTCGTTCTGCAGGCCGAGCATCACCGTGCCGCCGTCGCCGGCGGGGAATGGCCCATAGGGGTAGATGGTCGAGTGCGAAGCGCCGGCGCGCGGCGGCGGCGGTGCGTCCTGGTAGGCGTAGTACATCGGGTAGCCCATCCACTCCACCAGGCTCTCCAGCATCGACACGTCGATGCGGCTGCCCTCGCCGGTGCGCTCGCGCAGCAGCAGGGCCGAGAGGATGCTGCTGTAGGCATACATGCCGGCGGCGATATCGGCGATCGAACAGCCGGCCTTGGCCATCTCGTTCGGCCCGGCGCCGCCGGTCACCGAAAGGAAGCCACCCTCGCTCTGGATCAGTAGGTCGTAGGCCTTCTTCTTCTCGTAGGGACCGCCTTCGCCGTAGCCGGAGATATCGCAGACGATCAGGCGCGGGAAGCGCTCGCGCAATGCCTCGTAGGACAGGCCCAGGCGCGCGGCGGCGCCCGGCGC
This sequence comes from Pseudomonas sp. HMSC066A08, assembly GCF_001813025.1. Classification (NCBI taxonomy): domain Bacteria; kingdom Pseudomonadati; phylum Pseudomonadota; class Gammaproteobacteria; order Pseudomonadales; family Pseudomonadaceae; genus Pseudomonas; species Pseudomonas sp. HMSC066A08. Next base: position 347,809 of record NZ_KV811290.1, on the reverse strand, counting down.
GAGGTTCTGCACCAGCACGTCGGCGCCGGCCAGCAACTTCTCCAGCAACGGCAGCGCCTCGGCCTGCTTGAGGTCGAGGCTGAGGCTCTGCTTGGAACGATTGGTCCAGACGAAGTGAGACGACAGGCCGTTGACCCGCTCGTCGTAACCGCGGGCGAAATCGCCGACGCCGGGGCGCTCGATCTTGATCACCCGCGCGCCGAGATCGGCCAGTTGGCGGGTGCAGAACGGCGCGGCGATGGCGTGTTCCAGGCTGACCACGGTGATGCCGTCGAGCGGGCGCGGTCGATGGGATTGCGTCATGGGTCGGACTCCCTGCCCTCGTCCGTCGAAGACGAGGTGCGGCTGGTTCGGTTGATCAGATCAGGGGCGTTACGGAAGGCGCCTGGCGCAGGCCCCAGGCCCGCTGGATGAGGATTTCCGCCTCGGCGCCGGTGGCCGCGCCGGAGAACGCCAGCAGGCGGCGGAACTTGTCGGCCAGCTCGTCGCGGCTGAGGGTATTGCCGGGATCACCCTTGGGTTCGTCGATGGCGGCGGTATGGCGACGCCCTTCGCGATCCAGTACTTCGACCCGCCCGAGCCAGCGCTGCGGATAGGCGGCATCGACCTCCGGGTCCAGGCGCATCTCGACCCGTTCGCGGAACGCGGCGACCCGCGGGTCGCTCAGCGCATGCCGATGGAACTCGCCGAGGCCGGCCTTGCCGTACACCGCGATCAGGCCCAGCACGGTGCCCATGGAGAACTTCGCCTGGTGCACGGTCTGCGGCTCGACCACCCGGCCGAGCACGTCGATGGCGCCCTGGTGGACCCGCGCGGTGACCGCGGCAACCTGCGAGTGATCGAGCCCTTCGCGCTGCATCAACGCCAGCAGCGCATCGGCCGCGGGGTGGGTATGGCGGCACGAGGCGTGGAACTTGAACGAGGTTTCCAGCAGCGCCCAGCGGCTGCCTAGGCGTTCCACCAGGCGCTCGGGGTCGGCGTCGCTGGACATCCCGGCGGCCATCCCCTGCTCGCCTTCGAGGATGTGCCGCGCGCCGCTCAGGCCGTCGGCGGTGAGATAGGCGGCGAGCAGCCCGTCGGCGGCGGCCTTGGCGGTATGCAACTGCTTGGAATCGGCGGCGTCGCGGAGGAACTCCCAGAGCCCGGCGGCCTGGGTTCCGGCACTGCCGAGCAGGTCGACGAAGCGCTCGCGGTCGAAGTCCATCAGCTTGCCCACCGCCACTGCCGCGGCGAGGGTGCCGACCGTGGCAGTGGTATGGAACACCCGGTAGTGGGAACGACCGAGGAATTCGCCGATGCGGATGCCGGCCTCGTAGCCGGCCACCGCCGCGAGGATCAGCTCGGCGCCGCTGCGGCCGAGGTCCTGGGCCGCGGCCAGGGCGGCAGGGAACACCACCGCCGCGGGGTGCAGCACCGAGCTGTTGTGCAGGTCGTCCTGCTCCACCACGTGGGAAGCCGCGCCATTCACCAGGGCGGCGAAATACGGCGAACTGCGTCGCCGGCTGGGCAGGATCTGCGCGCTACCGTCGGCCGGGCCCATGCGTTCGGCGTAGCGCTCGAACAATGGGATCGGATGCTGGCCCTTGCCGGCCAGTGCCGAGCCGAGCCAGTCGAGGAACAATTCTTCCATCCGCGCCAGCACCGCCGGCGGCAGGTCCTGGTAGCGCAGGCCGGCGAGAAAGCCGGCGAGTTGCTGGGTGTAGTCGGTCATGACCAACGCTCTCTTGTAGTTGTCCCGAGGCACGCGGCCTACAGCGGGTTGCTCAGTTCGATCAGGTTCAGGTCGGGGTCGCGCAGGTACAGCGAGAGGATCGGCCCGCAGGCGCCGGTGCGCTGCACCGGGCCCTCGAGGATTTCCACGGCCCGCTGGCGCAGTTGCTCGGCCACCGCTGCGAGTGGCGTTGCGACGATGAAACAGAGGTCGGCGGACCCTGGCGTAGGTCGCTCGGCCTTGGGTTCGAATTCGCCTCCGGCCTGGTGCAGGTTGATCTTCTGCGCACCGAAGGCGAGGGCCTTGCGACCCGCGCCGAAGGTAACGGCGCGCATACCCAGTACGCGGGTGTAGAAATCGATGCTGGCGTCGATGTCGCGGACGGTGAGCACCAGGTGGTCGAGACGGTCGATCTGCATGGGCGGCCCCCTTTCAGAACGAGCGCGGCAGTTCGAGCAGGTGCTCGGCCACGTAGGACAGGATCAGGTTGGTGGAGATCGGCGCCACCTGGTACAGGCGGGTCTCGCGGAACTTGCGCTCGACGTCGTACTCGCAGGCGAAGCCGAAGCCGCCGTGGGTCTGCAGGCAGGCGTTGGCCGCCTCCCAGGACGCTTTCGCCGCCAGGTACTTGGCCATGTTCGCGCTGGCCCCGGCGTTGAGCCCGGCGTCGTACTCCTGGCAGGCGCGCCAGCGCATCAGGTCGGCGGCCTCCACTTCGATGTGCGCCTCGGCGATGGGGAACTGCACGCCCTGGTTCTGCCCGATCGGCCGGCCGAAGACCACACGGTCGCGGGCATAGTGGCGGGCCTTGTCGATGAACCAGCGGCCATCGCCGATGCATTCGGCGGCGATCAACGTGCGCTCGGCATTGAGGCCATCGAGGATGTAGCGAAAGCCCTTGCCTTCCTCGCCGATCAGGCTATCGGCGGGAATCTCCAGGTTGTCGAAGAACAGCTCGTTGGTCTCGTGGTTGACCATGTTGGCGATCGGCTGCACGGTGAGGCCCTTGCCGATGGCCTCGCGCAGGTCGACGAGGAAGATCGACATGCCTTCGGACTTGCGCTTCACCTCGGCCAGCGGCGTGGTGCGCGCCAGCAGGATCATCAGGTCGGAGTGCTGGATCCGCGAGATCCACACCTTCTGCCCGTTGATCACATAGCGGTCGCCCTTGCGCACGGCGGTGGTCTTGATCTTGGTGGTATCGGTGCCGGTGGTCGGCTCGGTCACCCCCATCGACTGCAGGCGCAGCTCGCCGCTGGCCAGCTTCGGCAGGTAGAAGCGCTTCTGCGCCTCGCTGCCGTTACGCAGCAAAGTGAACATGTTGTACATCTGCCCGTGCACGGTGCCGGAGTTGCCGCCGCAGCGGTTGACTTCCTCCAGGATCACCGAGGCCTCGGCCAGGCCCAGGCCGGAACCGCCGTATTCCTCCGGGATCATCGCCGAGAGCCAGCCGGCGTCGGTCAGGGCCTTGACGAAGGCCTCGGGAAAACCGCGCTGCTCATCGATGCGGCGCCAGTAGGCGGCGTCGAATTCGGCGCAGAGGGCACGTACGCCCTCGCGGATCGCGTTCAGCTCTTCGCTGTTCGGATTCATCGGACACTCCTCGATTCTTGTCGTTGGACGGGCGCTGGCGCCCTTTCAGTCGAATTCCACGTCGCCGCGCTGGGCCAGGCCGGCGCCATTGCCGACCCATACCTCGGCCTTGCCGGCAGCGAGCAGGCGGCCGCCAACCTCGAACGGCTCGGGACAGATCAGCGGGCGCAGGCCGCGATAGGCGAAGCGACGCAGGCGCGCCTGCGGATTGGCCCGGCAGAACGCGCGCAGGGCCAGGGTGGCGATCAGCGGACCATGCACCACCAGGCCCGGATAGCCTTCGGCGTCGGTGACATAGGGCCAGTCGTAGTGAATGCGGTGGCCGTTGAAAGTCACCGCCGAGTAGCGGAACAGCAACACCGGATCGGGCTCCAGCGCCTCGCGCCAGTCGCCCTCGGGCAAGGCCTCGGTACCGCCGAGCTTGGGCGGGGTCGGTTCGCGGTAGACGATGTCATGCTCTTCGCTCAGCGCCAGTTGGCCGTCCTGGCGGTAGTCGTGGCGCAGGGTGACGAACAGCAGCGCGCCGCTGCGACCGTGCTTCTCCTCGACCCGGAGGATGGTCGAGGTGCGGCTGGCCTCGCCGCCGACCCGCAGCGGCTGGTGGAACTCCAGGCGCCCGCCGGCCCACATGCGGTTGCGATCGTCCGCCGGCGGCAGGAAACCGCCGCGCGCCGGGTGGCCGTCGGCGCCGAGGCCGGCGGCCTCCACCGGGTCCTGGAAGAACGCCCAGTGCCAGAGCGGCGGCAGCGCTTCGCCGTGGGCGGGGGTCGGCTCGCCGAAGGTGGCGGCGATGCGCTTGACCAGGTTGCGGCTCAATTGATCGTGGGTTTCTTCCTGGCGACCGATCCAGGGGGCGAAAGCGGACTCACTCATGCGTGGCTTCCCATGACCTAGGGGTGATGGGAGGAGAATGATAGGATGCTAGCGTTTTGAGAATTTGCAATTACGCAATGGCGCGTTCGGATTTGCCGAACGCCATGGAGTACCCATGCATTTCGATCTCGCCGACCTGCGCCTGTTCATCCATATCGCCGAGTCGCCCAGCCTGACCCAGGGCGCGCGCCGCGCCTTCCTTTCCCCGGCCGCCGCCAGTGCGCGGGTCAAGGCGCTCGAAGGCCAGCTCGGCAGCCGCCTGCTGTACCGCGACAGCCGCGGCGTCGAACTGACCCCGGCGGGCCAGCGCCTGCTGCAGCACGCGCGCCTGATCATGCGCCAGGTGGACTACCTGAAGAGCGAGTTCGCCGAGTACGGCAGCGACGCCGCCGGGCATATCCGCATCTTCGCCAATACCACCGCGGTCACCGAATTCCTCCCGGAAATCCTCGCCGGCTTCCTCGCCGCTCGTCCCGGGGTCACCGTCGACCTGCAGGAACGCCTCAGCCGCGACATCGTCCGCGGCGTGCTGGACGGCTCCACCGACCTCGGCATCATCGCCGGGCCGGTGGCGGCCAGTGGCCTGCAGGTCCTGCATTTCAGCACCGACCGCCTGGTGATGGCGGTGCCCCAGGGCCATCCGCTGGCCGGACAGGCAAAGGTACGCCTGCGCGATACCCTGCAGTTCCAGCATATCGGCCTGCCCGAGGGCACCACCCTGCACGCCTTCCTGTACGAACGGGTGGAGCAGATGGGCGAGCAGCTATCGCTGCGCATCCAGGTCTCCAGCTTCGAGGCGATCTGCCGGATGATCGAGGGCGGCGTCGGCATCGGCGTAATCCCGCAGTCCGCCGCGCGTCGCCACAGCCGGACGATGAAGCTGGCGACCATCGAACTCGACGAGCCCTGGGCGATCCGCGAGCGCAGCCTGTTGGTACGCGACCTGGAGGCACTGCCGAGTTGCCTGCGGGCGTTGGTCGAGGAGTTGCAGAGGGTGGGAGACAGCCTGTAGGGCTCCGGAGAATCGGCGGATAACCTCCTGGCGGTTATCCGCCCTACGACTCCCGACAAGCCGGGGTGCGATCGTCGCGAAGAACGCCGCCCACCACTCCCGCTCAGTTCGCCAACCCACCGCTCTCCGCCAGGCTGCGCTCGTCCGCGGCGAGCATCGCCGGCATGTGCTCGCGGAGGAACTCGACCCAGGTGCGGATCTTCGCATCCAGGTACTGCCGCGAGGGGTAGAGGGCGTAGACGTTGAGATGGAACAGGCTATAGCGCGGCAACACCCGCACCAGGCTGCCGTCCTTCAGGCCGTTGACCGCCGCGTACACCGGCAGCGCGCCGATACCCATGCCGGAGACCACCGCCTCGGTCATGGCGTCGGCGGTGTTGACCTGGAAATGCGTCTGGTTGATGCAGGCCAGTTCCTGGCCGTCGGGACCGTCGAACAGCCAGCGGTCCAGCGACATCACCGAGTTCACCAGGCGCAGGCAACGGTGCGCGGACAGCTCCGCCGGCAGCGTGGGGAAGCCATGCGCGGCAATGTAGCCCGGCGAGGCGCAGAGGATGCTGTAGGTCTGGCCGATGCACTTGGAGACGAAACCGGAGTCCGGCAGCTCGGGGGCGATCACCACGGAAATGTCGTAGCCCTCGTCGAGAATGTCGGTGATCCGGTTGGCCAGGGTCAGGTCGAAGCCAACCTCCGGGTAGGTCTCGCAATATTGCGAGATGGCCTTGATCAGGTAGTGCTGGCCGATGCCGGTCATCGCGTGGACCTTCAGCGTGCCCGACGGCCGCGCATGGGCGTCGCCCGCCTCGGCCTCGGCCTCCTCGATGTAGGCGAGTATCTGCTGGGCGCGCATCAGGTAGCGCTGCCCGGCTTCGGTCAGCGCGATGCGCCGGGTGGTGCGATGCAGCAGGCGGGTCTGCAGGTGGGCCTCCAGCTTGGCCACCGCACGGGAGACATAGGCGGTCGTCAGGTCCAGGCGCTGGGCGGCGGCAGTGAAACTGCCGGTCTCCGCGACGCTGACGAACGCGCGCATATTGAACAGGATATCCATCACGGCCCTCTAGGCTCTGACGCTTATGGCGCGTCTCTTTTCCACGCAACCCGGAGGACACCCCAAGGCGGCGCAGATTCTGTCACGAGTCAACCCACCTATTATTGCCTTTTGTGACAAAAATTTTTCACCTATCCGAGCTCTTATCCGCAAGCGCGGGCGCTCCTAGAATTCCCAGCCGTTTCGGCCTCCCCTCGCCGTCGTTCAGGATTCGCAGCAGTGCCCCGCGCCACCCGGAAAGGTCTCCCCCTGGTTCCACCGGCTTCCCTCGCGTTCTTTCCCAGCCCCGACGAATTGCGCCGCGCCCTGCTCGAATGGGCGCGTAGCGACGGCGTCGCCTGGGTCTTCGTGTTCAAGGCCCTGCTCACCGCCAGCCTCGCCCTGTGGCTGGCCTATCGCCTGGAACTGCCGCAGCCGAGCACGGTGCTGGTGACGGTCTTCATCGTCATGCAGACGCAGAGCGGGCAGGTCCTGGCCAAGAGCTTCTACCGCATCGTCGGAACCCTGATCGGCCTCAGCGTGATGGTCACTCTGATCGCCCTGTTCGCCCAGGAGCGCGTGCTGTTCCTCGCCTGCCTGGCGCTCTGGGTCGGCCTGTGCACCGCCGGCGCCGCGCGCTACCGCGATTTCCGCGGCTACGCCTGCGTACTCGCCGGCTACACCGCGACCATGATCGGGATTCCAGCCACCGCGCACCCGGAAGGCGCCTTCATGGCGGCGCTGTGGAGGGTCCTGGAAATATCCCTGGGCATCCTCTGCACCGGTACCGTCAGCGCCATCTTCCTGCCCCAGACCAGCGGCGCCGCCCTGCGCAACACACTCTACGGGCGCTTCCGCGACTTCGCCGGATTCGCCGCCGAAGGCCTGCAGGGCAGCCTCGACGGCGAGCGCTTCGGCGAGCTCAGCGCGCGCTTCGTCGCCCAGTCCGTGGGCCTGGAAAACCTGCGCAGCGCCACTACTTTCGAAGATCCGCACATGCGCCTGCGCAGCGGCCGGCTGATTCGCCTGAACAACGAATTCATGGTCATGACCAGTCGCTTCCACGGCCTCCACCGTCTGCTCGAGCGCCTGCGCGGGCGCGGTGCGCAGAATGTCCTGGAGGTCCTGGCGCCCTGCCTGGCGGAGCTTGCCGGGCTGCTCGCGCCGATTCGCGAACGGACGCCCACCGACGCCGACGCCGCGCGCCTGGCCGAACGCATCGAGGCCTACAAGCCGGAACTGATGCAGAATATCCGCCAGGCCCGCCAGCGCCTGGTGGAGCAGCGGCCCGGCGAGAACGACCTGCTGGATTTCAACACCGCTGCCGAACTGGCCTTCCGTTTCACCGACGACCTGCACAACTACGCCCTGACCCACGCCTCCCTGGCCGAGCACCACCATGCCCGCGAGCAATGGAAGGAAAGCTTCGTCGCCCGCGCCAACCCGGTCGCCGCGCTGGTCGCCGGAGCGCGCAGCGCGCTGATGATCGGCCTGCTCGGCACTTTCTGGATCCAGACCTCCTGGCCCCACGGCGGCACCTTCGCCCTCACCGCGGTGCTGATCTCGGCGCTCTCCTCGACCTCGCCGAATCCCGGCCGGTTGTCGCTGCAACTCACCCTCGGGACCCTCGCCGGGGCCTGCACCGGGCTGTTCGTGCTGCTCTACCTGCTACCCCACGTGGACGGTTTCCCGATGCTGCTCTGCTGCCTGCTGCCGGTCTTCGCGGTCGGCGCCCTGCTGCTCTGGCGGCCGCAGTGGAACGGCTACGGCGTCGGCCTGCTGGTGTGGTTCTGCTTCGCCTCGCTGCCGGCCAACATGGCGCGCTACGACGCCCTGGCCTTCTTCAACGAATACCTGGCGCTACTCTTGTCGATGGTCCTCGCCACGGTCGCCGCCATGGTGATCCTGCCGCCAAACCGGCCGTGGATGTGGAAGCGCCTGGAGCACGACCTGCGCGAGCGGGTGGTGTTCGCCATCAGCGGCAAGAGCAAGGGCCTGGTCTCCGGTTTCGAAAGCGGCACCCGCGACCTGCTGAACCAGGCCTACACCTTCTCCGCCGGGCGCCCGGACGTGCAGCGCCGGTTGCTGGGCTGGATGTTCCTGGTGCTGGAGGTCGGCCAGGCGATCATCGAGCTGCGCCTCGAACAGCAACGCCTGCCCCAGGAGCCCTGCTACGCCGAACGCACCGCCTGGCGCCGGGCGATCCGCCTGATGGGCCGGGCGCTGATCCGGCTGTTCCTGCAACCCGGGCCGAGCAACCGTCAGCGCGCCCTGCACGCGGTGAACCAGGCGATCATGGCGGTACGCGCGGCGCCGGAGCCGCGCGCACCGCAGTTCGATACCTCGCCGCTGCGACGGGTGCTCAGCTACCTGCACTTCATTCGCAGCGCCCTGCTCGACCCGCAATCGCCGCTGGGCCAGGAAAGAAACCCGTGAGCCGGTCGAAAAGCCGCGGCGCAGAGGGCCGCAGGGGTATTGTTACCGATCCGTACAAGGTTCTTGTCTTGACTGAGTCTATATGTCGCAGCCTATCCCAACTTACAATAAACCCAACAGCCGAAGTTAACTCCCGTTGAACTTCGACTCCGCAACTTGATTGCAGACTTACTTATCCAGCCTTGTTTATCGAGTTGCACCGGTGACCTGTCCGCCTGTCTTCCGACGGCAGATCGTACCCACTCAGAAACTACTCAGGTAAATAGTAATGAAGGCTTTCGCCCTGATGGCCCTGTTCGCCTGCTCGCCGCTGGTGATGGCGGCTGGCGCCCAGGATCAACCTGCCAGCCAGCAGGAAAACGCTGTTGAAGAATATGCCTATGGCATGCAACTGGATGTGGCTCGCGTTATATCTTCAACCGACACTTCCAATGCGTGCGGCATCGTTCCCGCACGCATGACCTACGAAGATTCGAACGGCCAGAAACATACCGTCGAATATCAGGTCTGGGGCAACGGCTGCACTGGCGGCTAAACTCTCCTCGACCCGGGTCGACCTCCGAAGGATCGCGCCACGACGGGCAACTCGCCCATCCGGCGCGATCATTGTGTACTCGGCGGCGACAATCCCATCCCTCGACGAACATCCTGGCCGTCTTCCCCTCGCCTCAAACCGCGCTGGCGCCCTTCCACAAGGACCGACGCCTCTGCCGTTTCTTTCCCAGCCTGCAACAAACCGGCAAGCATGACGCTCAGCCCTCGCCTTGCCCCACGCCATGCTGGCGCAGCTTGTTCGCCGCCGTGGTATGCGAAACGCCGAGGCGCTTGCCCAACTGGCGGCTGCTCGGATGCTCGCGGAACAGGCGCTCCAGCACCGCCTTCTCGAAGCGCCCGACGATGGCGTCGAGGTCTCCTTCCAGGGAAAAATCCCCCAGCGGCTGCGGCGCGCCGTAGTCCGGCAGACGGATGTGCTCGGCCTTGACCGTTCCCCCTTCGCACAGCGAAACCGCCTGGAACAGCACGTTTTCCAATTGCCGCACGTTGCCCGGCCAGTGGTAGCGTTCGAGACGTTCCAGCGCCTGCGCGGAGAGCTTCGGCAGGCCGCAGCCGATCTGCCGGCTGGCCTGGTCGAGGAAATGCTCGGCGAGCGGCGCCAGGCCATCCAGGCACTCGCGCAGCGGCGGGATGTGCAGCGAGAGCACATTGAGACGGTGATAGAGGTCCTGGCGGAATTCGCCCTTGGCGCAGAGTTCGGACAGGTCTACCTGGGTGGCGCAGATCACCCGCACGTCCAGGTACACCTCCTCGTCGCTGCCGACCCGGCGGAAACAGCCGTCCTGCAGGAAGCGCAACAGCTTGGCCTGCAGGCGCGGGCTCATCTCGCCGACGCCGTCGAGGAACAGCGTGCCGCCGGCGGTAAGCTCCAGCAGGCCGAGTTTGCCTTCCGGACGGGCGCCCTCGAAGGCTCCCGGACCATAGCCGAACAGCTCGGTCTCGGCCATGGATTCCGGCAGGCCGGCGCAGTTCAACGCCATGAACGGCGACTGCCCGCGCGGGCTGGCCAGGTGGCAGGCGCGCGCCAGCAGCTCCTTGCCGGTGCCGGTCTCGCCCTCGATCAGCAGCGGCGCATCCAGCGGCGCCATGCGCCGCGCCTCGCGGACCACCGCGGCCATTACCCGCGAGCTCTGGAAGATACTGTCGAAGCCACGCAACTCCTGCTTGCGCACATGGTAGATGCGCTCGCCGACGCGATCCGCGCGATGCAGGGTCAGCACCGCTCCAGCCAGCGCCTCGCTCTCGTCGTGCTCGGATTGCAGCGGCGCGATGTCGGCGAGGAACACGTCGCCCTTCACCTTCACCCGCAGCCCGTTGATCCGCGCCTTGTTGGCGCGCACCAGTTCGGGCAGGTCGAGGTCCTCGACATAGCGCGACAGCGGAATCCCCGGCACCTCGTCGACGCGCACGCCGAGCAACTGCGCGGCGGCACGGTTGGCGGCGACGATCTGCCCGCCCATGTCCACCGAGAGCACCGGGAAGTCCAGGGCGGCGAGCAGCGCGTTGAGTTCCAGGTGCCGGCGTTCGCTGGGCATCAGGCCGACCCGCTTGACCCCGAAGACCCCCGGCACCGCCTCCAGCTTGGGCCGCAGCGACTGCAACTGGAGGTTGATCATGTTCGGACAGAGCAGGTAGATGGCGTTGCCCTGGTCACCGCCGACTTCGCCGCGATTGACGTTGATGCCGTAGTCGACCAGCAGGTTGAGGATGTCGCGGAGGATGCCTACACGGTTCTGGCAGTGCACTTTGATACGCATGGCGTGGCCCGATGTTGTCGTTCTGATGGGCTCGCGGCCGGTTTTTTTAACTCCCGGCCGGAAATTTCCGTCAAGAATATGTGACAGTTAGACTCACCAGCAAGAATGCCTGGCCCAATGAACAGGCGACCCAGGCCAATTCGTAAGGAAAACTTTACGAAAAAGCCGATTCATCCCCGTTGCCCGGTCCCTATCCGGGGCTGCACGGACCGTCCCGACGCGGTATCGATAAGGCAACGACAACAACAAAGACCCCGCGGCCACAAGCCGCTCATGGAGTCCGTATGAAAACGACGCAGTACGTGGCCCGCCAGCCCGACGACAACGGTTTCATCCACTATCCGGAAACCGAGCACCAGGTCTGGAATACCCTGATCACCCGGCAACTGAAGGTGATCGAAGGCCGCGCCTGTCAGGAATACCTCGACGGCATCGAACAGCTCGGCCTGCCCCACGAGCGGATCCCCCAGCTCGACGAGATCAACAGGGTTCTCCAGGCCACCACCGGCTGGCGCGTGGCGCGGGTTCCGGCGCTGATTCCGTTCCAGACCTTCTTCGAACTGCTGGCCAGCCAGCAATTCCCCGTCGCCACCTTCATCCGCACCCCGGAAGAACTGGACTACCTGCAGGAGCCGGACATCTTCCACGAGATCTTCGGCCACTGCCCCCTGCTGACCAACCCCTGGTTCGCCGAGTTCACCCATACCTACGGCAAGCTGGGCCTCAAGGCGAGCAAGGAGGAGCGGGTGTTCCTCGCCCGCCTGTACTGGATGACCATCGAGTTCGGCCTGGTCGAGACCGACCAGGGCAAGCGCATCTACGGCGGCGGCATTCTCTCCTCGCCGAAGGAGACCGTCTACAGCCTCTCCGACGAGCCGCTGCACCAGGCCTTCAATCCGCTGGAGGCGATGCGCACGCCCTACCGCATCGACATCCTGCAACCGCTCTATTTCGTCCTGCCCGACCTCAAGCGCCTGTTCCAACTGGCCCAGGAAGACATCATGGCGCTGGTCCACGAGGCCATGCGCCTGGGCCTGCACGCGCCGCTGTTCCCACCCAAGCAGGCGGCCTGACGAGAAACGCCGCCGCGGCTGCCCCCGCGGCGGTCTTGTACTATGGTGGACGGGCCCGGCCCGCCCGCCGCTCCCACATGCAACAACCAAGGACTCCCACCATGACCGCACTCACCCAAGCCCATTGCGAAGCCTGCCGCGCCGACGCCCCGCACGTCAGCGACGAAGAACTGCCCGTGCTGCTGCGGCAGATCCCGGATTGGAACATCGAAGTCCGCGACGGCATCATGCAGCTGGAAAAGGTCTACCTGTTCAAGAACTTCAAGCACGCCCTGGCCTTCACCAATGCCGTCGGCGAGATATCCGAGGCCGAAGGCCACCATCCGGGCCTGCTGACCGAGTGGGGCAAAGTCACCGTGACCTGGTGGAGCCATTCGATCAAAGGCCTGCACCGCAACGATTTCATCATGGCGGCGCGCACCGACGAGGTAGCGAAAACCGCCGAGGGGCGCAAATGAGTCATTTCGCCAAGGTCGCCCGCGTACCGGGCGACCCGATCCTGGGCCTGCTCGACGCCTACCGCAACGATCCGCGCGCGGACAAGCTGGACCTCGGCGTCGGCGTCTACAAGGATGCCCAGGGCCTGACCCCGATCCTGCGCTCGGTGAAACTCGCCGAGCAGCGCCTGGTCGAGCAGGAAACCACCAAGAGCTACGTCGGCGGCCACGGCGACGCGCTGTTCGCCGCGCGCCTGGCGGAACTGGCGCTCGGCGCCGCCTCGCCGCTGTTGCTGGAGCAACGCGCCGACGCCACCCAGACGCCCGGCGGCACCGGCGCCTTGCGCCTGGCCGGCGACTTCATCGCCCACTGCCTGCCCGGCCGCGGCATCTGGCTGAGCGCCCCGACCTGGCCGATCCACGAGACGCTGTTCGCCGCCGCCGGCCTGAAGGTTTCCCACTACCCCTACGTCAACGCCGACAACCGCCTGGATGTCGAGGCGATGCTTGCTGGCCTGGAGCGCATTCCCCAGGGAGACGTGGTGCTGCTGCATGCCTGCTGCCACAACCCGACCGGTTTCGACCTGAGCCACGACGACTGGCGCAGGGTGCTCGACGTGGTGCGTCGCCGCGAGCTGCTGCCGCTGATCGACTTCGCCTACCAGGGCTTCGGCGACGGTCTCGAGGAAGACGCCTGGGCGGTACGCCTGTTCGCCGGCGAACTGCCGGAGGTGCTGGTCACCAGTTCCTGCTCGAAGAACTTCGGCCTGTACCGCGACCGCGTCGGTGCGCTGATCGTCTGCGCGCAGAACGCCGAGAAGCTCACCGACGTGCGTAGCCAACTGGCCTTCCTCGCCCGAAACCTCTGGTCGACCCCGCCAGCGCATGGCGCCGAGGTGGTCGCGGCGATCCTCGGCGACAGCGAGTTGAAGGGACTCTGGCAGGAAGAGGTCGAAGGCATGCGCTCGCGCATCGCCAGCCTGCGCATCGGCCTGGTCGAAGCCCTGGCGCCGCACGGCCTGGCCGAGCGCTTCGCCCATGTCGGCGCGCAACGCGGGATGTTCTCCTATACCGGACTGGGCCCGCAGCAGGTCGCTCGGTTGCGCGACGAGCACGCCGTTTATCTGGTCTCCAGCGGCCGGGCCAACGTCGCCGGTCTCGACGCACGCCACCTCGACCGCCTGGCGCAAGCCATCGCCCAGGTCTGCGCGGACTGAACCCTCACGGTTCCCCTGAGCCGGCTGCGATGGCCGGCTTTTTTTCGCCCCCGCTAACGCCGCGCACTCCCGCCAAGGCGGCGGATAACCGCTTCGCGGTTATTCGCCCTACCGCACCACGACCTTGTGGGCGTAGGGCGAATAACGCCACAGGCGTTATCCGCCGAACCTCTCCGAACCGGGCCAGCCATAAGTCAGCACTTTCAAAGCCCTACGTGCTTTTCCTATAAAAGAGCATAAAATGCTCAATTATGGGCACCAGTTCACACTGCGCCCCACGGCCCCCACTTTCTCGTCTTAGTGAGCAACGCACGTGAGAAACCGTCTCCTGTCACTGGTCACCCTGTTCCTGTCCCTCAGCGTTGCCACCGCGGTATCCGCCTCCCCGCCACCGAAGACGCGGCTGCCGCTGCAACAGGAACTGGCCTCGGGCAGCGCGCTGGTTACCGACCAGAACACCGGCAAGGTGCTCTACTCACGCAACCCCGACCTGGTGGTGCCGATCGCCTCGATCACCAAGCTGATGACCGTCATGGTCGTGCTCGACTCGAAACTGCCGTTGGACGAGGTACTGCCGATCGCCATCAGCGAGACCAGCGAAATGCGCGGGGTGTTTTCCCGGGTACGGGTCGGCAGCCAGATCAGCCGCCGGGATATGCTCCTGCTCGCCCTGATGTCCTCGGAGAACCGCGCCGCCGCCAGCCTCGCGCAGAACTATCCGGGCGGCAAGAACGCCTTCGTCAAGGCGATGAACGCCAAGGCCCATGCCCTGGGCATGAAGAACACCCGCTACGTCGAGCCGACCGGGCTGTCGCTGCACAACGTCTCCACCGCCCGCGACCTCACCCGCCTGCTGGTGGCCAGCCGGCAATACCCGCTGCTCAGCCAGTGGAGCACCACTCCGGAGAAGACCGTGGCCTTCCGCCACCCCAACTACACCCTGGGCTTCCGCAACACCAACCACCTGATCAACAACAAGACCTGGAACATCCAGTTGACCAAGACCGGCTTCACCAACGAGGCAGGCCACTGCCTGGTGATGCGCACCACGATCAACCGCAGCCCGGTCAACCTGGTGGTGCTGGACGCCTTCGGCAAGTACACCCACTTCGCCGACGCCACCCGCCTGCGACGCTGGCTGGAAACCGGCCAGGTCACTGCGATCCCGGCCGCGGCCAAGGCCTATCGCCTGCAGCGCGACCGCGAGCGCGGCCTCGGCCAGCCGGTGGCCCAGGCCGTACGCTGATCCGTCGCGAAGACCGGCCGGCTCAGAAATCCACCTTGCTGCGCCCGGCCTTCACCGCGCCGCGCTTGGCCTTGCCGTCCAGCCGGCGCTTCTGCGAGCCGCGCGTAGGCTTGGTCGGGCGCCGCGCCTTCTGCACCTTGGCCACGCTGCGGATCAACTCCGCCAGGCGTTCCAGGGCATCCTCGCGGTTCTGCTCCTGGGTCCGGTACTGCTGGGCCTTGATCACCACCACACCGTCGCTGCTGATGCGCTGGTCGTTCAGTGCCAGCAGGCGCTCCTTGTAGAACGGCGGCAGCGACGAGGCCTGGATGTCGAAGCGCAGGTGCACCGCGCTGGAGACCTTGTTGACGTTCTGCCCGCCAGCCCCCTGGGCGCGAATGGCATTCAGCTCGATCTCATGGTCGGGCAGGTGGACGGCATTGGAGATGATCAGCATGGGGCGGCACGGTGGACCAACGGGGCTGCCAGCATAACCCCTTTGCCGAGCGGAAAAGCAGGCAAAAAGAAACCCGGCCGCGGCCGGGTTCCTTCATTTCGGCGAGACGCCAGGTCGAACTCAACGCTCCTTGCAGGCGACCCCGTCGGTGGGCTCGCCGCCCTTCCAGTCGCCGTAGAGGGTGGCTTCCTCGCCCTTGGTCCACCAGATGTACTGGCCGGCGGCGTACTTGGCGCCGGAGGCGGAAATCACATTGCTGAAGACCAGCGTCGAGTTGTCGCTGACCGGCACCACGGCGAGGCTGTTGTCGCCCTTGTTCAGGTACTGCACGGTGAACTTGCGACCGTTCTCGCACTTGTAGTCGACGCTGCGGGTATCCAGCTTGGCATCCCCCGGCAGGGCCAGGTAATCGACCTGGGCGGTCTGCTTGTCGTCGTCGCTGCCGCCGCAGGCGACCAGGACCACGGGAACGGCAGCCAGAAGCAGCCAGAGCGCTTTTTTCATGGAAATCCCTCTAACGAGAAAAAATGGCGCTGCCACTGTAGGAACTCGGCACCTGCCGCGTCAACGACAGGCGCCCCTAGAAAAAGTCTTGTGGGCCGCCGGAACGCGCAAAGGAGCACTCCCCTCTCCTCTCCGCGCCGGCGCCCCATCGATCACTCGGTGACCGGCTTCACCCGCAGGCCCGGCATCGGCCGCGGGGCTCCCTTGAGTCGGTAGCAGGCCCACATCACCAGCAGCCAGACCGGGATGGCATAGACCGAGACCTGGATGCCGGGGATCAGCAGCATGACGCCGAGGATGAACACCACGAAGGCCATGCACAGGTAGTTGCCGTACGGATACCAGAACGCGCGGAAGTGCGTGCGGGTGCCCTGGCGGTCCATCTGCGCGCGGAACTTCAGGTGCGCCATGCTGATCATCGCCCAGTTGATCACCAGCGCCGCCACCACCAGCGACATCAGCAGCTCCAGCGCCTGGTGCGGGATCACATAGTTCACCACCACCGCGAGGAAGGTCACCAACGCCGATACCACCAGGGCGCGTACCGGTACGCCGCGCTTGTCGACCCTGGCCAGCGCGCGCGGAGCATCGCCTTGCTCGGCCAGGCCGAGAAGCATGCGGCCGTTGCAATAGGTGCCGCTGTTGTACACCGACAGCGCGGCGGTGAGCACCACGAAGTTCAGCAGGTGCGCGGCGGTGCCGCTGCCGATCATCGAGAAGATCTGCACGAACGGGCTACCGCTGTAGGCATCGCCGGAAGCGTTGAGGGTCTGCAGCAGGCTGTCCCAGGGCGTCAGCGAGAGCAGCACGACCAGGGCGCCGATGTAGAAGATCAGGATGCGATAGATCACCTGGTTGATCGCCTTCGGGATCACCGTCCTCGGCTTGTCCGCCTCGGCCGCGGTGAAGCCGAGCATTTCCAGGCCACCGAAGGAGAACATGATGATCGCCATGGCCATCACCAGTCCGCTCACTCCGTTGGGGAAGAAACCGCCGTGTGCCCAGAGGTTGCTCACCGAAGCCTGCGGACCGCCGCTGCCGCTGAACAGCAGGTAGCAGCCGAGCAGGATCATGCCGATGATCGCCACCACCTTGATGATCGCGAACCAGAACTCGGCTTCGCCGAAGGCCTTGACGTTGGCCAGGTTGATCGCGTTGACGACGACGAAGAACAACGCCGCCGTGGCCCAGGTCGGCACCTCCGGCCACCAGTAGTGGATGTACTTGCCGACCGCGGTCAGTTCCGACATCCCGACCAGGATGTACAGCACCCAGCAGTTCCAGCCGGAGAGGAAGCCGGCGAAGCCGCCCCAGTACTTGTGCGCGAAGTGGCTGAAGGAGCCGGCGACCGGCTCCTCGACGATCATCTCGCCGAGCTGGCGCATGATCATGAAAGCGATGAAGCCGGCGATGGCGTAGCCGAGGATCATCGACGGGCCCGCCGACTTGAGCACCCCGGCCGAGCCGAGGAACAGGCCGGTGCCGATGGCGCCGCCGAGGGCGATCAACTGGATGTGACGATTCTTCAGGCCGCGCTTGAGCTCGCCCGAATGCGGATGTTGGCCGTCCATTGAGTTATCTCACGCAAGTGGAAATTTATTGTTGTCGGAGGCGAAACGGGGCCGTGCGGCTCAGGCGGCAGGCGCACGGCGGACGCCATGCGGGGCGCGTGGCGGCGGGCGGTCGGCAGGACGAAGGAAGGGCTCACGGATCATGCGTCACCTGTTTGTTGTTGTACGTGACGTGAATGGGCCGCCAGGCTCGTGGCTCGGCGGTGCGGGCAAGGCTGGCGCGATCGGCGCCGCTGGAACGGAAACGCGGAGCGCAAGGAAAACCGCCAGCCCCGGAAGAGGCTGGCGGCAGCGGGATCAGATCACGCCACGGCGAATCTGATCTTCCTCGATGGACTCGAACAGGGCCTTGAAATTGCCCTCGCCGAAGCCCTGGTTGCCCTTGCGCTGGATGATCTCGAAGAAGATCGGGCCGATCACCGTATCGGTGAAGATCTGCAGCAGGATGCCGTCGTCGCCCGGGGCGCCGTCGATCAGCAGGTTCAGTTCGCGCAGTTGCTCGAGCGGCTCGCCATGCCCGGCGACGCGGGTGTCGACCTTCTCGTAGTAGGTGTCCGGGGTCGACATGAACTTCACGCCGTTGTCGCGCAGCTTGCGCACGGTGGCATAGATGTCGTCGGTGGTCAGGGCGATGTGCTGGATGCCTTCGCCATGGTATTCGCGGATGAATTCCTCGATCTGCGAGGTATCGTCGGCCGACTCGTTGATCGGGATGCGGATCTTCCCGCAAGGTGCGGTCATGGCGCGGGAGAACAGGCCGGTGAGCTTGCCTTCGATGTCGAAGTAGCGAATCTCGCGGAAGTTGGCGATGCGCTCGTAGAAACCGGACCAGACGTCCATCTGGCCGCGCTTGACGTTGTGGGTCAGGTGGTCGATGTAGGTCAGGCCGACCGAGTTGTCGTTGGCGCTGCGGCCTTCGATGAACTCGAAGTCGACGTCATAGATGCTGCGGTCGCCGTAGCGGTCGACGAGATACAGCAGCGAACCGCCGATGCCTTCCAGGCAGGGGATGTTCAGCTCGCCGAAGTTGGCGTGGCTGCCCACCAGCTTGGCGCCCTGGGATTCGGCGTAGGCGGCGGCCTGGGAAGCGTTCTTCACCCGGAAGGCCATGGCGCAGGCGCTCGGACCGTGCTTGAGGGCGAATTCGTGGACATGCCCGGTCGGGCTGCCGTTGAGCACGATGTTGATATCGTTCTGCTGGAACAGGAAGACTTCCTTGGAACGATGCTTGGCGGTTTCGGTGAAACCCATCATGTTGAACAGCTGGCGTAGCTGCTCGATGCCCTTGGCGTCGGGGGCGGTGAACTCGACGAATTCGAATCCGTCGGTACCGATGGGATTGTGCTGTTCGATCTTGGCCACGGCGTTCATCCGGCCTCCTCGTTGTTCTTGTTGAATGGACCGCCGCCGGTCCAGGCGGCCGGCGACATGGGAGATGCTTTCATCTCACCCCGTGGCGGCGCGGCGGACAAGCCGTCGACAGGGCCCGGCGCAGGGCCCGGCGCACGGTTTCTGGCAACTATTCCTTACGCGCCGGCGGCATGCATGGCGAACGCCCGGTCTTCGTAAAATTATCTTTACAGGGCGGTGCGAAAAGCTGCCAGCAGCGCTGTCACGGCTGCGCTGAAAGCCGGCGCTGCATGATCCGCGTCAAGCGGTTAACCTGCATCTTTCCTCCGCAACGGCATTCCCATGGCACGACCCGCCCCACCCGACCTGAGCGACAGCCGCCGGCCCCTGCGCGGCGTCGCCCGCAGCTATCCTGCCGGGCACCGCGTCGATGCCCACGAGCACGCCTGGGGCCAGGTGCTCCATGCGGTGTCCGGGATGATGTGGCTGGAGACGCCCGACGAGGCCCTGCCGGTCCCGCCGCAACGGGCGGTCTGGTTGCCTCCGGGCCTGCGCCATGCGGTGCGGGTCGCCTCCGAGTTGCAGATGCGCAACATCTACCTGAGCCCGGAACTCTCCCGCGGCCTGGAGGACCGCACCCTGGTGCTGGTGGTCGGCCCGCTGCTGCGCGAGCTGATCGTCAGCCTGGTGGAGCAGGAACGACAGAGCGACCCCCACTACTATGGGGCGCTGGCCGATCTCGCCGTGCTCGAACTCGGCCGCGCGCGCCGTTCCAGCCTCCGCGTACCGCTGCCGGACGCCTCCGACAGGCGCCTGCTCGCGCTGTGCCAGGCGGTGATGGCCAATCCCTCCCTGGACATCGGCCTGGAGCGCCTGGCCGAAGACGCCGGGGCCAGCGTGCGGACCCTCTCGCGCCTGTTCCAGCGCAGCCTGGGCATGGGCTTCGCCGACTGGCGGCGGCAGGTGCAGCTGGCGACCGCCGCCGCCGCGCTCATCGATGGCCGTCCGGTGGCAGGCATCGCCCATGCCCTGGGATATACGCCGAGCGCCTTCAGCGACATGTTCCGCCGCGAGCTGGGCGTCTCTCCCACCGAGTACAGGGCCGAGCATCACCAGCCGTTCCAGCCTTGACCGGTATTCGTTAGTTATTGGCCGATAGATATTTTATCGGCCAACTAGACTGGTGCCATCGTTCACCGTCCCTGTCAGCCGCCATGAACTACCTGATCTCCCTCGGCATCGGCCTGCTGGTCGGCGTGCTCTACGCCGTCCTCGACTTCCGCTCGCCGGCGCCACCCGCCATCGCCCTGGTCGGCCTGCTTGGCATGCAGCTCGGCGAACAGCTTTTCCCCCTTGGCCGCGACCTGCTGCAGCAGTGGCTGCACTGATCGCCCGCGACGACACGGAGCCCCCGATGAAAGCACTGCAATTCGACCGTACCGGCGACCTCGCCGCCCTCAAGCTGGTGGACATGCCCGACCCGCTTCCCGCCGCCGATGAGGTGCGGGTGGAAATCCGCGCCGCCGGGCTGAATCCGAGCGACGTGAAGAACGTTCTCGGCCGCTTCCCCTATACCACCCTGCCCCGGGTACCGGGCCGCGACTTCGCCGGGGTGGTGGTGGAGGGACCGAAGGTCCTGCTCGGTCAGGCAGTCTGGGGCACCGGGCGGGAACCGGGATTCTTCCGCGACGGTAGCCACGCGCAGTTCCTGACCCTGCCGGCCGCCGGCGTCGCGCTCAAGCCGGAAAGCCTGAGCTTCGCCCAGGCCGCCAGTTGCGGGGTGCCCTACAGCACCGCCTGGGACGCCCTGCAACGCAGCCAGGTCAAGGCCGGCACCCGGCTCCTGGTAATCGGCGCCAACGGCGCGGTCGGCAAGGCCGCGCTGGCGCTGGCCAAGGCCCTGGGGGCCGAAGCGATCGGCGCGGTGCGACGCGAGGAGCAACGCCAGGCGCTGGAAGCGCAGGGCATCAGCGCGCTGCTGCTGGGCGAGCCGGCCGAACTGGCGGCACAGGTGGAAGGGATCTTCCCCGGCGGGGCCGAGGTGATCTTCGATACGACCGGTTTCTGGCTCGAGGCGGCGGTCCCGGCGCTGGCCGCCTTCGGTCGCCTGGCGATCATCGCAGCACCGGCCGACGGCCATGTGCGCCTGCCGGCGTTGAACCTCTACCGTCGCGGTGGCTCGGTGGTGGGGATCAACTCGCTGCTCTATGGCGTGGAAGCCTGCGCAGGCTTCCTCGACGCCTTCGGCAAGCTGTTCGACCAGGGCCGCCTGCCGCTGCCGGACGGGCTGCGGGAAGTCCCGCTGGAGCAGGGCGTGGAGCAGTACCGGGCGGTGAACGAAGGCACCTGCGAGAAGATCATCCTGGTGCCCTGAGGAGCGGGGGGAATCCCGGCGGAACGCGCCGGGATTCCCCTGCACGCGAGACTACTCCGCGCCGACCGCGAGCTTGCGGGCGCTGCGCGCCTCCTCCAGCTGCATGCAGCGCTCGAGGAACAGGTACATGTAGTCGTAGCTCTTGCAGATCGCGTCGCGCAGTTGCCGGCGCAGCTCGGCGCCGGGATTGGTGCCGGCCAGGGTGCAGATGATCTCCAGCGCCTCCCACGGGTGGGCATCGTCGTACTGCGCGTGGAGCTTGAGCCACTTCATGGCGCGTTTGCGGCCTTCCTTGGGGAAGGCGTTTTCGTAGACGCCGTTCGAACAGACCAGCGCCGACCACTCCCCGGTGACGCCCTCGATGGCGTAGTTGGTGGCGGCCATGGCCACCGCCAGCGAGTCGCTGGAGCAGGTGTGCCAGCACCAGTGGCTGAGCGCGTGCAGTTCGGCCGGCACGTCTTGCGCCTGGATCTCGGCCAGGCTCACGCCGTGGGCCTCGGCCCAGTGCAGCCAGTAGTCGGCGTGGTTGAGTTCGACCCGAATGTTGCGCATCAGCCAGCGGCGCGCCATGTCTTCGCCGGGATGACGGGCGAAACGGGTCTTCAGCAGGTTCTGCGACATGTACAAGGGGAACTGCTCGACCACCGGCCAGCCGCCGATCAGGTACAGGCGCATCAGCGCCGGGCTCAGCTCGGCGTCGCGCATGCGCCGGTAAAGCTCGTGGCCGGAAACCCGGTCCTTGCTCGCCTGGCAGTCGACGATCAGTTGCTGCGCCCACTGCGGATAGCTTCCCGCCTCCTGCAAGGGGCCCGTACGATCAAAGAACTCGCTCACACCCGTCTCCCTTCTCTTCTTGTCGGCAACGGCCTCATAGCAGCGAAACTACTCTTTCTTCGCCCCGCGGTCACCTACCGGAGGTTCTGTCCCAGGCTCGGCCACAGGCCCTGGGCATCCAGTCCAGCCCCCGGAGGCTGGCGACTGAACGGCAGGGGCGCGCCGATGGCCAGGCCCTGGGCATAGTCGATGCCGATCTCGCGCAGCGCTTCCATCACTTCGACGGTCTCGACGAACTCGGCGATGGTACGTTTGCCCATCACATGGCCGATATGGTTGATCACCTGGACCATGGCGCGATCGATGGGATCCTCGAGCATGTCCTTGACGAAGCTGCCGTCGATCTTCAGGTAGTCCACCGGCAGGTGCTTGAGGTAGATGAAGGACGACATGCCGGCGCAGAAATCGTCCAGGGAGAAACGGCAACCGGTGTCCTTGAGCTCGTTGATGAAGCGGATGGCGTTGGCCAGGTTGGCAACCGCCACTGTTTCGGTGACCTCGAAGCAGATCGTCTGCGGCGGAATGCGGTAACGGGCGAACAGCTCGGTGAGGAACTGCAGGAACGACTCGTCGCCGATGGTCGCGCCGGAGAGGTTGATGGCGCAGGTGCCGATCGGCTCGGCGCGAGGGTCCTGTGCCCGCTCGACGAGGGTGCGGAAGGCATTCTCCACCACCCAGCGATCGATCAGCGTCATCAGGCCGTAGCGCTCGGCGGCGGGTATGAAGCTCAGCGGCGGCACCAGGCGCCCGCCCTCGTCGCGCAGGCGCAGCAGCAGTTCGACGTGCAAGCCCTCCTCCGCGCCTTCGCCCAGCGGCACGATGGGCTGGGCATAGAGGCTGAAGCGGTCTTCCTCCAGCGCCAGGTGGATGCGCTGGACCCAGGTCATCTCGCCGAAGCGCATCGACAGTTCGACGTCGTCCTGATGGAACACCTGGACCCGATTGCGCCCCTTTTCCTTGGCCATGTAGCAGGCCATGTCGGCGGAGCGCAGCGCCTCCTCGAGGGTCGAGATACCCGGCAGCAGGTGCACCAGGCCGACGCTGACGGTGCAGTTGAACGGCTGCCCGCTCCAGGTGAAGTGCAGGTCCTGGACCGTCTTGCGCAGATGGTCGGCGATCTCCACGGCTTTTTCCGCCGGGCAGTTCTCCAGCAGGATGCCGAACTCGTCGCCGCCCAGCCGCGCCAGCGTGTCGCCCTCGCGCAAGCCTTGTTGCAGCAGGGTACAGACCTGGCGCAGCAGTTCGTCGCCGGCGGCGTGGCCGCAGGTGTCGTTGACCAGCTTGAACTGGTCCAGGTCGAGGAACATCAGGGCGTGCCGCCCGCTGTTGCGCTCCAGGCGCTCCAGCGCTATCTGCAGGCGATACTCGAACTCGCGGCGGTTGGTCAGCCCGGTCAACGCATCGTGGGTCGCCTGCCAGGACAGGCGCGCCATGTACTGGCGCTCGCGGGTCATGTCGTGAAGCACCAGGACCACCCCGGTGATCTCGCCGCCACGGTGGATCGGCGCGCCCACCAGGGTCACCGGCACGCTGCTGCCGTCGTGACGCAGAACCAGCTTGGAATGCTCGCGGCCGCCGTCGATCTCGCCGCTGAGGATCTGCTCGATCAGCAGCATGCCCTCCTCCCGCGAGCTTTCGTCGACGATCCGGAACAGCGACGCCAGGGGCAGGCCGCGGGCCTTGTCCAGCGTCCAGTTGGTCATCTGCTCGGCGGCCGGGTTGAGGTAGGAAATACCCCCCTGGGTATCGGCGGTGATCACTCCGTCGCCGATCGAGGCCAGGGTGATCTGGGCCCGTTCGCGCTCGGCATCGAGGGCGTTCTCCACTTCCTGGCGCTGCATCAGTTGCTGCCGGGTCCGCAGGAACGCCAGCAGGATGAGCACGCTGGCGGTGGTCAGGTTGGCCACCAGCAGCAGCCTGAGCAAGGCCCGCGAGCCCTCGCCAAGGGCGTCGCTGAAGGCCTTGGCCGCCGGCGTGACCTTCTCGTTGATCGCGTGGATCTCGGTCTTCCACTGTTGCACCTGCTCGGCGCTGGCCTGCCCGGCACCGATGCCCGCGCGCATCTTGCCGGCGACATCGATCAGTTCCATGACGTACTTGTCGCCCACCAGCCACAGCTCGATGGCGCGCTCGAAGTAACTGAAGTCGTGGAAGTTGCGGTACAGCCAGATGATCGCGGCAACGTCGTCGGCATGGTTGCCGCCCTTGAGGATGCCCTGGCGAGCCGCCTCGATGTCCGGGTCGGGCTGGTCCAGGGCGAGGCGCATCTCGCGGTCGCCGAGGGGGATCGCGATGGCCTCCTCGTAGCGGCGGAAATCTTCGTCGGCGCGTGAGTCGGCATAGAGGGTGAGGTAGTAGATGGCATCCTTCTGGCCCTTCGACCAGAGGCTTTCGCCGCCGACATAGCTGCGCACCGCGGAGAGGACGTAGAGACTGCCGCCCGCCAGCATGGCCTGCAGCAGCACCACGACGATGAAGGGCCATACCAGGCCAAGCAGGCGGGGCTTGTCGAGAGTCCGGTTCTGCCTCATTCCATCTACCATTCAAACTGGCGCTAAGCGATCGGGCGCCGTCTCCGTCGCCCCTGACTGCATCACCTGTCGGCCGCTCAAGATCCCGTCGCAGAACTCCCGAGGCCTTGCCTGCCGGCAGCCACCACGCTGGAGGAGGCGGACACCCGGCAAACAGTAGGAGTCTAGTGGCTGTTTGCCGAACCTGCCCTGCGCCTGGCGGAACAGACAGCGTTTTTTATTGCCGCAGCCAATAAAAACCGGATGTCTTATATGGAATATACGAGAAAAACCGCCAGGCGACAGCCTGGCGCCTCACATCTGTTGCAGATGTCCGTAGAGCCGGGCGTAGAGGCCGCCTTCGGCGATCAGTTGCTGGTGATCGCCGTCTTCGGCGATATGCCCGCCATCGAAGACCAGGACCCGGTCGGCCTGCTTCACCGCCGACAGCCGATGGGCCACGATCAATGTGGTGCGGCCTTCGAGGAAGTCGCCTAGCGCCTGGTGCAGGGCGTACTCGGTAGCGGCGTCGAGGGCCGAGGTGGCCTCGTCGAGGATCACCACCTTGGGCTCGGCGAGGATCATCCGGGCGATCGCCAGGCGCTGCCGCTGACCACCCGACAGGCGCACCCCGGAACGCCCGACCACGGTGTCCAGCCCCTGCGGCAGGCGCCGCACGCCGTCGGCCAACTGGGCGATCTCCAAAGCCCGCCAGCAGGCCTGGTCGCTGCGTTCGCGGCCCATGGTCAGGTTGGCCCGCACGCTGTCGTTGAACAGCGCCGGATGCTGGAGGACCACCGCGACATGTTCGCGCACGCAGTCCAGGCCGATTTCCTCCAGGGGCACCCCGCCGTAGCGGATGCTGCCGCGCTGCGCACTGTAGAGACCGAGCAGCAGTTGCACCAGCGTGCTCTTGCCGCCGCCGCTGGCGCCGACCAGCGCAACCTTCTCGCCGGCGCCGATGTCCAGGTCCAACTGCTCCAGGACCTTGTCCTCGCCGTAGGCGAAATCCAGCCCGCGCACCTCGATGCCAACGGTCGTGCGGCCAGCGAACGGATCGCGCAGCGGCGGGTAGCGCGGCTCGTCGGCCCGCGCCAGCAACTCGTTGATCCGCTGCAACGCGCCGCCAGCGGCGTAGTAGGCGTATTGCAGGCCGAGCAGTTGTTCGACCGGACCGATCATGAACCAGAGGTAGCTGAACACCGCGAGCATCTGGCCGATCGACAGGTCCGAGAGCAGCACGGTGAGCATCGCCGCGGCGCGGAACACGTCGATGCCGAACTGGAACAGCAGGCCGCTGGCGCGTCCGGCGGCGTCGCTCTTCCATTGCGAGGCGACGGCGTAGTCGCGGACCTCCTGGGCGCGGTGGCCGAGGCGGCCGAGGAAATAGCCCTGGCGATTGCCGGCGCGGACTTCCTGGATCGCCTCGAGGGTCTCGGTGAGCGCCTGGGTGAAGCGCGCGGTGCTATCGTTCTCGAGCTTCTTGAGATGCTTGACGCGCTTGCCCAGCTGCACCGTGGACCAGATCACCAGCGGGTTGAACAGCAGGATCAGCAAGGCGAGCTGCCAGTGCATCCAGACCAGGATCGCGGCGGTGCCGAGCAGCGTCAGCAAGGCGACCAGGAAGCGGCTGAGGGTTTCCCCGACGAACTTGTCCAGGGTATCCAGGTCGGTGACCAGGTGGGCGCTGATCGACCCGCCGCCGAGGGTTTCGTATTCGCCCAGGGCGATATGCCGGAGGCGCTCGATCAGACGCAGGCGGATGCGGTAGACGATGTCCTTGGACAGCCGCGCGAACAGCTTTGCCTGGAGTACGTTGAACACCAGCGCCGCCCCCCGCAACAGAAGGGTCGCCGCCAGCATCAGGCCGATGTAGCCGAACGCCACCTGCCAGTCGGCGGGCAACAGGCGGTCCATGAAACGCAACGCGCCGTCGCCCTTGCCGAGCAGCACTTCGTCCACCAGCAGCGGCAGCAGCAAGGGAATCGGCACGGTGCAGAGGGTGGCCAGCACCGCCACCAGGTTGGCGAACAACAGGGCTTTCTTGTGGCGCAGTGCGAGTCGACGAATCTCCGCCCAGCTCAGGCGGTCTCCGCGCTCACTCATGCCGGCCCCGTTCCAGCCAGCGGCCGAGCAAGGGTGAAAGTTCGGCAAGCGGCTGGTAGCCGTTGGTGAGCAACGCCAGTTGGCCGTTGCGCTCGGCCAGCAGGGTCGGGAACCCGGCGATGCCGAGGTCCTGGACCCAGGCGAAATCGGCGGCGGTGGCGTCACGCGCCTCGCCGCTGTCGAAGGCCGCGGCGAACTCGATGCGCGGAAGCCCCACCGCTTCCGCCAGGCCGGCGAGCACCGCCGCCTGGGTGACATCGCGACCCTCGGCGTAGAACGCCCGCTGGATCGCCCTTACCAGCGGCCAGGCGCTTTCCTCGTCGAGGCTGCGCGCCGCCACCAGGGCCCGGCAGGCCGGCTCGGTGTCATAGACGAAGCCTTCGGGCAACGCGTCGTCGAAGCGGAACGGCTGGCCGGTGGTCTGCTGCACGGTCTGCCAGTGGCCGAGGATGTAGCCGCGGGTATTCGGGTCGAGCGCCGCGCCGTGGCCGGCGCGCAGGCCACCGGCTACCAGGTGGAAAGCGACGCCGTCGGCGGCCGCCTGCCGGGACAGCGCCTCGGCGACCGGGGCGAAGCCCCAGCACCAGGAACACATGGGGTCCATCACGTACAGCAGGCGGGCCTTGGCCAAGGTTCAGTTCTCCAGCGTGGACTGGCGCGGATCGCGACCGAGCGGGTGCGGCTGGTTGCGCTGCCGCGCCAGTTCGATCTGTTTCTGCCGCTCGCGGGCGCCGGCGCGGGTCTTCTCGCTCAGCGAGTCCCAGCAGTGCGGACAGCTGATGCCGGGCACGTAGTGCTCGGACTGGCGGTCCTCCAGCGAGACCGGGTTGCGGCAGGCGTGGCACTGATCGTACTCGCCCTCGCTAAGATCGTGGCGCACGGTCACGCGGTTGTCGAATACGAAGCAGTCGCCGCGCCACAGGCTCTGTTCCTGCGGCACCTCTTCGAGGTACTTGAGGATGCCGCCCTTGAGGTGGAAGACCTCCTCGAAACCGGCGCCGAGCATGTAGCTGGAAGCCTTCTCGCAGCGGATGCCGCCGGTGCAGAACATCGCCACCTTCTTGTGCCGCGCCGGGTCGTAGTGGGCCTTGATGTACTCGGGGAACTCGCGGAACGACCTGGTCTTCGGATCGACCGCGCCCTCGAAGGTGCCGATCGCCACCTCGTAGTCGTTGCGGGTATCGATCAGCAGGACTTCCGGATCGCTGATCAGGGCGTTCCAGTCCTTCGCCTCGACATACTGGCCGACCTGCTTGTTCGGATCGACGCCAGGCACACCGAGGGTGACGATTTCCTTCTTCAGCTTGACCTTGGTGCGGTAGAACGGCTGTTCGTCGCAGTAGGACTCCTTGTGCTCGATATCGGCCAGCCGGGGATCGCTGCGCAGCCAGGCGAACAGCGCATCGATGCCTTCGCGGCTACCGGAGACGGTGCCGTTGATGCCTTCCTCGGCCAGCAGCAAGGTGCCTTTCACACCGTTGTCGAGCAGGGTTTGCAGCAGGGGTTCACGCAGCGCCACGTAGTCGTCGAGAGTCACGAACTTGTACAGCGCCGCCACGACGATGGATGTCATGGGGATATAGCCTCCAGGTGGTCGCCCGCGTAAAGGGCGGACCGGAACGAAAAGCGCCAGCCGCTGGCGCCATGGAAACGACAACGCCGGCGGAAGGCCGGCGCTGGGTGCGTAGTCTAGCGCAGCAGGGGCAGGCTCTGCACCCCGCCGCGACGGACGCCGTCTCAGGGTATGTCGTGCCTGCTCCCGCCGCGGCAGGTCGGCGAAGCCGGCACCGCGGCCTGGCTCCACTCCTCCGGGGTGAAGGTATGCAGCGCCAGGGCATGGAACTCGCCCATCAACCCACCGAGGGTGGCATATACCTTCTGGTGCCGCTTCACCGCGTTCAACCCGGCGAACTGCGGACTGACCAGCACCACCTTGAAGTGGGTCTCCAGCCCGCGGCTGTGCATGTGGCTCTCGTCGAGCACCTCGACGTGTTGCGGATCGAGGGGCTGCAGGGCGGTCTGGATACGGTCACGCATGCTCATCGCGAATCACGGCTCACTTTTTCTTCTGGGCCGGCGCGGCGACGCCGAGTTCCTTGTCCATGTCGGCCATCAGCTTGTTCACCGGCTCGACGGCGCCTTGCAGCTTGGCCTGGGTCAGTTGGGCGGATTCGGCGGTCAGGCGCGGCATCTTCTCCAGCACCTTCTTGCCCAGCGGCGACTGGTAGAAGGCGTTCAGGTCCTTCAGCTCGGACTCGGTGAAGTTGGTGGTGTAGAGCTTGATCAGCTCGGGCTTGATCTTGTCCCAGCCGATGGCGCGGTCCAGCTCGGCATTGGCCTTGGCCTGGTAACGCTCGAGAACCGCCTTCTTGCTCTCCGGCGCCTTGGCCTGGGCGAAGCGCTGGGCCAGCATCTGCTGCACCTGGGCATAGACCGGGACCGTCAGCTTGTCGGCATGGACCAGCTTGAGGAATTGCTCGGCCTGGCTGGCGGAATCGGCCATGGCCATGGAGCTGAGGCTGAGCAGCACGGCGCTGCCGATGAGGCGAAGACGGGTCATGGAAAATCCTTGAGGTTGGGTAGATGTGTCCGTGGGACCCGACATTCTGCGCCTAAGTTCGAAATCCGCTCAAGCGCAGCGCCGAATATCGGGAGAATCCTATCCGGCGCCAGCCCGCCCCATGCCGTCTACTATCAGTTCTGTAGTGGGTACTTGCCGCCCTCCTTCCGCAGCCGGCATGCTTGCGTCAGCCTGTCACATGGATGTGTTAGATGAACGGAACCGCCGCCGATACCCTCGCCGTATCGCCCCCGCCCCTGCGCAACCTCTGCGACGGCCTCGGCCGGCTCGATCCCCGGGCGGTCGGCTGGTCCGCCCGGCCGCGGGTGCTCTGCCACATCCCCGGCCACTTCGGCCGGCGCAAGCGCTGGAACCACTGGTGTATCGTCAGCCCCGGCTGGATGCTCTCGCTGACCATCGCCGACCTCGACTACCTGACCTACGGCGCCGCCTATTTCCTCGACCTGGACAGCGGCCAGGCGGTAGCGCACACGCAGATCCGCTTCTTCGGCCTCGGCTGCCAGTTGCCCGACGAGCCGCAGGCCAGCCATGCCTTCGAGCATCCCCGCCTGCAATTGCGCTTCGACGAACAGCCCGGGCGCCTGCGCGTCACCGGCCAGGCCCCGGACCTCGGCGGCCTGCCGCTGGAGCTGGCGCTGGAAGTGCGACGACCGTCGCACCTGGAGTCGGTGAACCTGGTGGTGCCGATGGGCGAACACACCTTCCATGCCTGCAGCCGCCAGCTCGGCCTGCCGATCAGCGGCTGCCTGCAACTCGGCCGCCGGCGCTACGACTGCCAGGCGGGCCAGAGCTTCGCCGCGCTGGACTTCGGCCGCGGCGTCTGGCCGCTGCATACCTACTGGACCCGCGCCGCCTTCGCCGCCCCCGGCGGCATTGCCGGCAACTTCGGCACCGGCTGGACCGAAGCCAGCGACCTGCGCGAGAACGCCCTGTGGTTCGGCGGCAAGCTCAGCCGCGTGCTCGACGACGTGCACATCCGCGAGCCTCGCGACCCGCTGGCCGAATGGCGCCTGGACAGCGCCTGCGGTCGCGTCGAGCTGGTCTTCCGTCCCGAACAGCTGCACCAGGCGCGGCCCAGCGTCGGCCTGTTCTATGCCAATACCCGCCAGTGGTTCGGCCGTTTCAACGGCACCCTGCGCCACGACGACGGCGATTGCGTGCCAGTGGACGGCGCCCTCGGCTGGATCGGTTCGACCCGCGCGCGCTGGTGACGGCGGCGGCGGGCAATCTATTTCCGACCCGCAGCGCGGCGAAAAATGCCCACGAGGAAGCGACGGCAGCGGAACCCAAGGCGGGAGCGAAGGCCTAAACTGCCGGATACGCACCCTGGAGAACACTCATGAGCCGGACCGAAACCGATAGCCTGGGCACCATCGAGGTGCCCGACGACGCCTACTGGGGCGCCCAGACCCAGCGCTCGCTGGAGAACTTCGCCATCGGCGGCCAACGCATGCCGCTCGCCGTGATCCATGCCCTGGCGCTGATCAAGAAAGCCGCCGCGCGGGTCAACGACCACCTCGGCGAACTGCCGCCGGAAGTCGCCCGGCTGATCGAACAGGCCGCCGACGAGGTCCTCGCAGGCCGCCACGACGAACACTTCCCGCTGGTGGTCTGGCAGACCGGCAGCGGCACCCAGACCAACATGAACGTCAACGAGGTGATCGCCGGCCGCGCCAACGAACTGGCCGGCAATCCGCGCGGCGGCAAGTCGCCGGTGCATCCCAACGACCACGTCAACCGCGCGCAGAGTTCCAACGACAGCTTCCCCACCGCCATGCACATCGCCGCCGCCAAGGCCGTGCACGAACAATTGCTGCCGGCCATCGCCGAGCTTTCCGGCGGTCTCGCCGAACAGTCGGCGCGTCACGCCAGCCTGGTCAAGACCGGCCGCACCCACCTGATGGACGCCACGCCGATCACCTTCGGCCAGGAACTCTCGGCCTTCGTCGCCCAGCTCGACTACGCCGAGCGCGCCATCCGCGCGGCACTGCCGGCGGTCTACCAGTTGGCCCAGGGCGGCACCGCGGTGGGCACCGGGCTCAACGCGCCGAAGGGCTTCGCCGACGCCATCGCCGCGGAAATCGCCGCCGAATCGGGCCTGCCCTTCGTCGCCGCGCCGAACAAGTTCGCCGCCCTGGCCGGCCACGAGCCGCTGGTTATCCTCTCCGGCGCCCTGAAGAGCCTGGCGGTGGCCCTGATGAAGATCGCCAACGACCTGCGCCTGCTCGGTTCCGGCCCTCGCGCCGGCTTCGCCGAGGTGAAGCTGCCGGCTAACGAGCCGGGCAGCTCGATCATGCCCGGCAAGGTCAACCCGACCCAGTGCGAGGCGCTGTCGATGCTGGCCTGCCAGGTCATGGGCAACGACAGCACGATTTCCTTCGCCGCCAGCCAGGGCCATCTGCAACTCAACGTGTTCAAGCCGGTGATCGTCTACAACCTGCTGGAATCCATCCGCCTGCTCGCCGACGGCTGCCGCAACTTCAACAAGCATTGCGTCGCCGGCCTGGAGCCGGACGCCCAGCGCATGGCCGACCTGCTGGAGCGCGGCCTGATGCTGGTCACCGCACTGAACCCGCACATCGGCTACGACAAGGCCGCCGAGATCGCCAAGAAGGCCTACGCCGAAGGCACCACGCTGCGCGCCGCGGCGCTGCAACTGGGCTACCTGGACGAAGCGCAGTTCGACGAATGGGTGCGGCCGGAGCAGATGCTGGAGGCCGGCCACCATGGTTGAAACCGCCAAGTCCGGCGCCACCCCGCTGGAAGGCGACGGCAAGCGCATCCTGCTGATCGTCGGCTCGCCCAAGCGCAAGAGCTTCTGCCACCTGCTCGCCGAATGCTATGCCCAGGGCGCGCGCAGCAAGGATCACGTGGTGCGCGAACTGAAGCTGGGCGAGCTGGCCTTCGACCCGATCCTCCACGAAGGCTACGAGCAGAGCCAGGTGCTCGAACCCGACCTGCTGGAAGCGCAGCGGCAGATCCACTGGGCCGAGCACCTGGTGTTCGTCTACCCGGTCTGGTGGGGCGGCCTGCCGGCGCTGCTGCAGGGTTTCTTCGACCGCGCCCTGCAACCGGGCTTCGCCTTCCGCTATCGCGGCACCCAGGACAAGGACTGGGAGCAACTGCTGGGCGGGCGCAGCGCCGACCTGCTGGTCTGCCACGACCAGCCGCTGTCGCGGCTGCGCTTCCTCAAGGGCCCGCCGGCGCACCGGCAGATGGTGCGCAGCGTGCTCGGCGCCTGTGGCATCGCCACCCGCCGCCTGGAAGAATTCGCGCCGATGCGCAGTTCCAGCGAGGAACAGCGCCAGGGCTGGCTGCGTCGCGCCGAACAGCTCGGCAGCCAGGTCTAGTTCCCTTCGCGCCCGGCTGCGGCCGGGCGCGGACACTGATCGTTCTGACAGGTCCGCCACCTTCCCGCCGGCTTCCCTTCCCCGCCCCATAGCAGCCCTTTGCCTGCCTCTACCGGCTCACAGTGCGGGTGCCGACCGCTTTGCATTCCGCGACATCCATCAGGAATGGGTAGCGAATCTGACCGGCCCGTCACATTTGGTAGGGACCTCAAACCGGCACCGAGGGCTAGGATCAGCCCGCTTCGAAATGAATCCGGTTCTGGAAAAAAGGACTTGTCATGAAACACTACTCAGCCACCCTGGCACTCCTGCCACTCACCCTCGCCCTGCTCCTGCCCCAGGCAGCCCATGCCCACGGCTCGATGGAAACGCCGCCCAGTCGGGTCTACGGCTGCTTCCTCGAAGGTCCGGAGAATCCCAAGTCGGCCGCCTGCAAGGCCGCCGTCGCCGCCGGCGGTACCCAGGCGCTGTACGACTGGAATGGCGTCAACCAGGGCAACGCCAACGGCAACCACCAGGCGGTGGTCCCCGACGGCCAGCTCTGCGGCGCCGGCAAGGCTCTGTTCAAGGGCTTGAACCTGGCTCGCAGCGACTGGCCCAGCACTGCCATCGCGCCGGACGCCAGCGGCAACTTCCAGTTCGTCTACAAGGCCAGCGCGCCGCACGCGACCCGCTACTTCGACTTCTACATCACCAAGGACGGCTACAACCCCGAGAAGCCGCTAGCCTGGAGCGACCTGGAACCCGCGCCGTTCTGCTCGATCACCAGCGTCAAGCTGGAGAACGGCACCTACCGGATGAACTGCCCGCTGCCCCAGGGCAAGACCGGCAAGCATGTGATCTATAACGTCTGGCAGCGCTCGGACAGCCCGGAAGCCTTCTACGCCTGCATCGACGTGAGCTTCAGCGGCGCCGTCGCCAACCCCTGGCAAGCGCTGGGCAACCTGCGCGCGCAGCAGGACCTGCCGGCCGGTGCTACCGTCACCCTGCGTCTGTTCGATGCCCAGGGCCGCGACGCCCAGCGTCACAGCCTGACCCTGGCCCAGGGCAACAACGGTGCCAAGCAATGGCCGCTGGCGCTGGCGCAGAAGGTCAACCAGGACTCCACCCTGGTCAATGTCGGCGTACTGGATGCCTACGGGGCGGTCAGCCCGGTGGCCAGCTCGCAGGACAACCAGGTCTACGTGCGCCAGGCCGGCTACCGCTTCCAGGTCGACATCGAACTGCCGGTCGAGGGCGGCGGCGAGCAGCCGGGCGGCGACGGCAAGGTCGACTTCGACTATCCGCAAGGCCTGCAGCAATACGACGCCGGGACCGTAGTGCGCGGTACCGATGGCAAGCGCTACCAGTGCAAGCCCTACCCGAACTCCGGCTGGTGCAAGGGCTGGGATCTCTACTACGCCCCGGGCAAGGGCATGGCCTGGCAGGACGCCTGGACCCTGCTATAACGCCCTCGACTGCCGCCCGCTCCGGGCGGCAGTCGTTTTCGCCGCCAGGCACCCACAGCGAGACGGCGAATCCGCACAACGGTACAGTCTCCCGGCGAAACCCTGGCTACGTGTGCCTGTTCAATCTGCCGTGCGCTCCCTAGGCTGGTCCGACCACCAGCACGGGGAAACCACGCATGCCATTTTCTCTCGCCTCCCTCCAACAGGCCGCCGCCATCGTCCACCAGAGCCTGCCACCGACGCCGCAGATACGCTGGCCGCTGCTATGCGAGGCACTCGGTTGCGAAGTGTGGATGAAGCACGAGAACCACCTGCCGGTGGGGGCCTTCAAGCTGCGCGGCGGCCTGGTGTATTTCCACCACCTGGCGCACCAGGGCGAGCGACCGGCCGGCGTGATCAGCGCCACCCGCGGCAACCACGGCCAGTCGGTGGCCTTTTCGGCGAGCCGCTACGGCATCCAGCCGATCATCGTCGTGCCGCACGGCAACAGCCGTGAGAAGAACGCGGCGATGCGCAGCCTCGGCGCGGAGCTGATCGAGCATGGCGAGGACTTCCAGGCCTCCCGCGAATACGCCGCCGAGCGCGCCCGGCACGAAGGCCTGCACCTGATTCCGGCGTTCCATCCCTGGCTGGTGGCCGGGGTCGCCAGCTACAGCCTGGAGTTGTTCGCCGCGCTGGCCGACCTTGACGAGGTCTACGTGCCGATCGGTATGGGTTCGGGCATCTGCGGCCTGATCGCCGCACGCGACGCGCTGGGCCTGAAGACCCGCATCGTCGGCGTGGTGTCCGCCCATGCGCCGGCCTACGCCCTGTCGTTCGAGGCCGGCACGCCGATCAGCCACCCGGTCGACACCCGCCTGGCCGACGGCATGGCGTGCAGTACGCCGGACCCGAGCGCGCTGGAAATGATCTTGGCCGGCGCCGATCGCCTGGTGCGGGTCAGCGACAGGGAGATCGGCGCGGCCATGCGCCTGTGCTTCACCACCACCCACAACGTCGCCGAGGGCGCCGGGGTGGCGGCGCTGGCCGCCGCCTGGCAGGAGCGCGAGCGCCTGAAGGGGCTGAAGGTAGGCCTGATCCTCAGCGGAGCGAACGTCGACCGCGAGGTATTCGCCGAGCAACTGGCCTCCGGCGACTGAGCCGGCGCCGCGCCGCTAGGCCAGCCCCGCAAGAAGCAGCAGCCACCAGGCGAGCACCAGCAACTGCACGAAGAAGCCGGCGAAACGCAGCCAGACGAACAGCGCGGAGGTGCTGACCAGGTGCATCAGCGACTGGAACAACCGGGCGCCGAGTACCAGTGGCGCCAGCGGGTCGGTCAGGCTGCTCTGCCCGCTGGCGATCGCGTAGAGCAGCGCGCCGGCCAGCAGCGGCAGGTTCTCCACGCAGTTGGCATGGACCCGCACCAGCCGCTGGCCGAAACCGCCAGGCGTGTTGCTGCCATCGGCGGCGAAGGCGTTCACCGCCATCCGCCCGCCGAGTACCAACAGGCCGCGCTGGCTGACCAGCAGGAAGACCAGCAACAGGGTCCAGGCGATCAGGCCGAGCAGGCAGATCGCGCTAGGGCTGAGAAACATGGATGACGCTCCTTCTATTGTCTTGTCGTGGGAAGGATGAAGCGTCTGGATTCTAGGCCGGCTAGAGCAATTGCTCTATTCGCGGTCCGCCGTCCTTAAGTCGTGTTCTGCCGGCACGCCGCTCGGCCTCGATGTCCACCGCCGGCGGATACGTAACCGGACGACCCACTGCCCGCGGCTTTCCGAACGAACAAAGAAAAACCCCGCCGAAGCGGGGCCTTCCTTGCACGCAGCACTCAGGGCTGTCTTCTCATCAGAGCGAATCGAGATAGCGCTCCACATCCAGCGCGGCCATGCAGCCGGCGCCGGCCGAGGTGATCGCCTGGCGGTAGACGTGGTCGGCCACGTCACCGGCGGCGAACACACCCGGTACGTTGGTCGCGGTGGCGTTGCCTTCGCGCCCGCCGTTGACCACCAGGTAGCCGTCCTTCAGGGCCAGTTGCCCTTCGAACAGCGAGGTATTGGGAGTATGGCCGATGGCGACGAACATGCCATCCACGGCGATCTCCTCGCTGCCGCCATCGCGAGTCTTCAGGCGCACGCCGGTGACGCCCATCGCGTCGCCAAGCACCTCATCGACCTCGGCGTTGAGCTTGAGCACTATCTTGCCCTCGGCGACCCGCGCCTGCAGCTTGTCCTGGAGGATCTTCTCGGCGCGGAAGGTCTCGCGACGATGCACCAGGGTCACCCGGCTGGCGATGTTGGCCAGGTACAGGGCCTCTTCGACAGCGGTATTGCCGCCGCCGATCACCGCCACTTCGCGGTTGCGGTAGAAGAAACCGTCGCAGGTAGCGCAGGCCGACACGCCCTTGCCCATGAACGCCTGCTCCGACGGTAGCCCCAGGTAGCGCGCGCTGGCACCGGTGGCGATGATCAGTGCGTCGCAGGTGTAGGTGCCGTTGTCGCCGCGCAGGGTGAACGGCTTGCCGGCCAGGTCCACGGCATGGATGTGGTCGAAGACGATCTCGGTCTCGAAGCGCTCGGCGTGCTCCTGCATCCGCTGCATCAGTGCCGGGCCGGTCAGGCCGTGGGGGTCGCCCGGCCAGTTGTCGACCTCGGTGGTGGTGGTCAACTGGCCGCCGGCCTGCATGCCGGTGATCAGCAGCGGCTTGAGGTTGGCGCGCGCGGCGTAGACAGCCGCGCTGTAACCGGCGGGACCGGAACCGAGGATGATCACTCGGGCGTGGCGGAGGGTATCGGGCATCTCGTCGGACTCCTGCCGACCTCAGGGTCGGCGCGAATAAAAACGGGGCCACCAAAGCACATGGGGAAGGCTTGGAAGGAGCGGTCGCCCCGGGAAAAGGTCGGCCGGGCACACTTCGCGCCCGGCATCGGGATCACAGCGCCTCGGCGTTCTCGGCCAGGTACGAGGCCACGCCCTCGGCGCTCGCCTTCATGCCTTTCTGGCCCTTGCGCCAGCCGGCCGGGCAGACCTCGCCGTGTTCCTCGGTGAACTGCAGGGCCTCTACCAGGCGCACCATCTCGTCCACCTCGCGCCCCAGCGGCAGGTTGTTCACCACCTGGTGCTGGACCACCCCGGCGCGATCGATCAGGAACGAAGCACGCAAGGCCACGCCGTCCTCGTGCTCGATGCCGTAGGCGCGGGTGATCTCGTGCTTGACGTCGGCGACCATGGTGAACTCGACCGCGCCGATGCCGCCCTTCTCCACCGGCGTGCTGCGCCAGGCGTGATGGGTGAACTGCGAGTCGATGGAGACACCGACCACCTCGACGCCCAGCTCGCGGAACTTATCCATGCGGTTGTTGTGGGCGATGATTTCCGAGGGGCAGACGAAAGTGAAGTCGAGCGGCCAGAAGAACAGTACGACGTACTTGCCGCGCAGGCTGGAAAGCTGGAAGGCATCGACGATCGAGCCATCGCCGAGGACCGCGGCGGCAGTGAAATCGGGGGCTTGCTTGTTGACCAGTACGCTCATCGCGAGGCTCCTAGAAGGTTGGGTTCCGCCCGGCGATGCCAGGCTCCCGGAAGAATATGCAGCGCAGGTTACCCAGCCACGACGATGCGTTGAAATGTCGAATTTCAATTCGCACGATAGAGTCGGCCTATGCTCTCAACCTGCGGCTAGACTCATGCTGTCGCCCATTACCCGTCCTCACCGCATGCCCCTACGCACACGCCTGCTCTGGCTGTTCCTGCCGTTGCTGGCCGCCAGTCTCGGCGGTATCTGGCTCTTGTCGGAAAGCATCCTGCTGAGCCGTTTCGACCGAGAGGACCAGCAACGCCTGCAGGAGGGCGCCACCGTCCTGCACAACCGGCTGGACTTCGAGTTGAAGCGCCACCTGGACATCGTTCGCACCTACGCTTGGTGGGATGCCAGCTACGACTTCATCCAGCGCCCCAACGAGACCTTCGAACAGGAAAACCTCGACCACGAGATGCTCGACGACCTGGGATTCGACTTCGTCCTGTTCCTCGACGACCGGGGTCACCTGCAACTGAAGCAGTGGTCCCCGCCCGCGCCCGACCAGCGCGTGCTCTTCGGCGCCCCCTCGGCGAGCGACCAGGCCCTGCTCGAGGCGCTGCAGCAACGCGCCATCCGCCTCGGCGCGCTGGACTTTCGCGGACGCACCGACCACAGCCTGAGCGAGCTGCTGCTGGTCGACAACCTGCCGACCCTGCTGGTCAGCGTGCCTATCAGCAACAACCAGGGTAGCGCGCCGGCGAAGGGCGCGATCCTCGCCGGCTACTTCCTCGACCGGGAACGCCTGGCCAACCTCCGCGAACAGATGCAGGCCGACCTGCAACCGATGCCCAATATCGCCACCGACTCCACCTGGAAGCCGCTGCGCAGCCGCAGCGGCAGTACCCACAACCAGGCCCTGCTCAGCCCGCGGCGGTTCATCGGCGAACATGTCCAGCAGGTCTCGGTGCAGTACCTGAGTTCCAGCGGCGAGCCGCAGCTGCGCTTCGACATCACCAAGAAACGCCTGCTCTACATCCAGGGCGAGAAGGCCATCAACTTCTTCCTCGGCGCCTCCCTGCTGGTCGCGCTGGGCGCTTTCCTGGTCGGCTACCTGGCCCTGGAGCTGTGGGTCCTGCGCCGGGTCCAACGGCTCAACCGGGAGGTCGCCGAAGTCGGGCGCAACGCCCACTCGATACGCCTGAGCGACTTCGGCAACGACGAGCTGGGACAACTGGCGGGCGAGATGAACCAGATGCTCGAGCGCCTGGAGCACAGCGAGGCGCGCGACCGGGCGATCCTCCAGTCGATGCGCGACGGCTACTTCGAAATGGACGTCGACGGCGTGATCCTCACCGTCAACCCCGCGCTCTGCCAACTGCTCGGCCAGACGCGCGAAGCGCTGATCGGCCATCCCTACTACGAGCTGCTCGGCGAAGACGACCTGGCGCGTGCCCGCCAACCCTTCCAGCGCGCCATGCAGAGCGGCGCAGGCAAGACCTTCGCCATCCCTCTGCAGCGCGCCGACGGCAGCCTCGGCTACTTCGAGGCCACGGTTTCGCTGATCCACGACCTGCAGGGCGAACTGCGGGGCTACCGCGGCATCGTCCGCGACGTCAGCGACCAGATCGCCTACCAGCAGCAATTGCTGGAAATGGCCTACCGCGACCCGCTGACCGGTCTGGGCAACCGCAAGGCCTTCGAGGAACAGCTCGGCCAGGCGTTGCTTCGCGCCGGCTCCGGCGGAAGCGAACTGGCGCTGCTGTACCTGGACCTGGACCGCTTCAAGGAGGTCAACGACCGCTTCGGCCACGACATCGGCGACGCCCTCCTCAGGGCCGTCGCCGAACGGGTACGCAGCACCCTGCGGCAGCCGGACAAGGCCTACCGCCTGGGCGGCGACGAATTCGCCGTGCTCCTCGAGGACAGCCAGGAAAACAA
The DNA here is from genome assembly GCF_001813025.1 of Pseudomonas sp. HMSC066A08. Taxonomy (NCBI): domain Bacteria; kingdom Pseudomonadati; phylum Pseudomonadota; class Gammaproteobacteria; order Pseudomonadales; family Pseudomonadaceae; genus Pseudomonas; species Pseudomonas sp. HMSC066A08. The sequence continues at coordinate 308,371 of NZ_KV811290.1, read as the reverse complement.
TCCGCAGCGCCTCGCAGAACGCCTGCTGGCGGCGCTGGTCCAACCGATCGCGCTGAATGGCGAACGCATCGACTTCGTCACCCCGAGCATCGGCATCGCTCTCTACCCACGGCATGCCGGCGATGCCGAAGGACTGGTCCGTGCCGCCGACAGCGCCATGTACGAGGCCAAGCGCCAGCGCAACCACTATTGCCTGTACCAGGCGCCAGCCTGAAATGCGCGGTCAAACAGGCTCTGTCGCGGGCTTTCGCCAGTCTGCTAAGGTTTCAGCCCGCATCCCATCGGAGAACCATTCCCTATGCCAGCCCTGAGCGGCCCGCAATACCTCGGCGAAGGCCTGAAGCTGATCATGCGTCCCGGCCTGCGCCTGTTCGTGCTGATCCCCCTGACCCTCAACCTGCTGGTGTTCGCCCTGCTGATCGGCTTCGCGATGCAGCAGTTCAGCCACTGGGTCGACCTGCTGATGCCCAGCCTGCCCGACTGGCTGAGCTTCCTGCAGTACATCGTCTGGCCGTTGTTCGTCCTGCTGGTGCTGGTGATCGTGTTCTTCACCTTCACCATGGTCGCCAACATCATCTCCGCGCCGTTCAACGGCTTCCTCTCGGAAAAGGTCGAGGTGGTGGTTCGCGGCCGCGACGACTTCCCGCCGTTCAGCTGGGCCGAACTGCTGGCGATGATCCCGCGCACCATGGGTCGCGAGATGCGCAAGCTCGCCTACTTCCTGCCGCGCGCGCTGGTGCTGCTGGTGCTGAGCTTCGTGCCCGGGGTCAACCTGATCGCCACGCCGCTGTGGATCCTCTTCGGCATCTGGATGATGGCGGTGCAGTACATCGACTATCCGGCGGACAACCACAAGCTCGGCTGGAACGAGATGCTCGCCTGGCTGCGCAGCAAGCGCTGGGCGTGCATGGGTTTCGGCGGGGTGACCTACCTGGCGCTGCTGATCCCGCTGGTCAACCTGGTCATGATGCCCGCCGCCGTCGCCGGCGCCACCCTGTTCTGGGTCCGCGAGGAAGGCGAGAAGGCACTGGTGAAATAAGCATGCGCCCGGTGTCCGCTGTCGGCATTGTCAGGCGGGCGTCAGCGCCCTGACAGCCGGCGTCGGGCACACTACGAATGCCCTCGGGAGCGTCGGCGCAGGCCGCAGCCGAGACCTGCGCCAGCCCTTGCAGACCGGCTCGACGCTGCCGAACCGACTGGCCGCCGGTGCTTCCCCACGCAGGCGGCCTTTTTTTACCCGCCTGCCTCGCCGTCCATGCAGGATGGCCGGCGCTCACCCCCTTCCTGTCCGCTACGCCCCCCTCGACTCCGCCATCCTGGCACTACAGTGGCAACCAGGCGAAGCAGGCTCCGGCCCGCTTTCGATGACCACCGTCCCCAGCCCACCAGCGGCAAACAAGAAGAGGGTCGCCATGTCACGTTCCGCGCTCACCACGCTATTGCTTTCCTGTGTCCTCCTGCTCCTTTCCCAGCCCTTGCGAGCCGACGACCTGCCCTACCGTTTCGGCCTGGGCAAGGCGGACATCACCGGCGAAGCCGCCGAAGTCGGCATGATGGGTTACTCCTCCCTCGAACAGAAGACCGCCGGCATCCACATGCGCCAGTGGGCGCGTGCCTTCGTCATCGAGGAGCCCGCCAGCGGGCGCCGGCTCGTCTACGTCAACACCGACCTGGGGATGATCTTCCAGGCCGTGCACCTGAAGGTCCTGGAGCGGCTCAAGGCGAAGTACCCCGGGGTCTACGACGAGAACAACGTGATGCTCGCCGCCACCCACACCCACTCCGGTCCGGGCGGCTTCTCCCACTACGCGATGTACAACCTGTCGGTGCTCGGCTTCCAGGAGAAGACCTTCAACGCCATCGTCGACGGCATCGTCCGCTCCATCGAGCGGGCCCAGGCCAGCTTGCAGCCCGGCCGCCTGTTCTACGGCAGCGGCGAGCTGCGCAACGCCAGCCGCAACCGCTCGCTGCTGTCGCACCTGAAGAATCCGGACATCGCCGGCTACGAGGATGGCATCGACCCGCAGATGAGCGTGCTCAGCTTCGTCGACGCCAACGGCGAGCTGGCCGGCGCGATCAGCTGGTTCCCGGTGCACAGCACCTCGATGACCAACGCCAATCACCTGATCTCCCCGGACAACAAGGGCTACGCTTCCTATCACTGGGAGCACGACGTCAGCCGCAAGAGCGGTTTCGTCGCCGCCTTCGCCCAGACCAATGCAGGCAACCTGTCGCCCAACCTGAACCTGAAGCCCGGCTCCGGTCCCTTCGACAACGAGTTCGACAACACCCGCGAGATCGGTCTGCGCCAATTCGCCAAGGCCTACGAGATCGCCGGCCAGGCCCAGGAGGAAGTGCTCGGCGAACTGGATTCGCGCTTCCGTTTCGTCGACTTCACCCGCCTGCCGATCCGCCCGGAGTTCACCGACGGCCAGCCGCGCCAACTGTGCACCGCGGCCATCGGCACCAGCCTGGCCGCCGGTAGCACCGAAGACGGGCCAGGCCCGCTGGGGCTGGAGGAAGGCAACAATCCGTTCCTCTCGGCCCTTGGCGGGTTGCTCACCGGCGTGCCGCCGCAGGAGCTGGTGCAATGCCAGGCAGAAAAGACCATCCTCGCCGACACCGGCAACAAGAAACCCTACCCCTGGACGCCGACGGTGCTGCCGATCCAGATGTTCCGCATCGGCCAGTTGGAATTGCTCGGCGCCCCCGCCGAGTTCACCGTGATGGCCGGGGTGCGGATCCGCCGCGCGGTGCAGGCGGCCAGCGAAGCGGCCGGTATCCGCCATGTGATCTTCAATGGCTACGCGAATGCCTATGCCAGCTACGTCACCACCCGCGAGGAATACGCCGCCCAGGAATACGAAGGCGGCTCGACCCTCTACGGCCCCTGGACCCAGGCCGCCTACCAGCAGTTGTTCGTCGACATGGCGGTGGCGCTGCGCGAACGCCTGCCGGTGGAAACCTCGGCGATAGCGCCGGACCTGTCCTGCTGCCAGATGAACTTCCAGACCGGAGTAGTGGCCGATGATCCCTATATCGGCAAGTCCTTCGGCGACGTATTGCAACAACCCAGGGAAAGTTATCGCATCGGCGACAAGGTGACCGTCGCTTTCGTGACCGGACATCCGAAGAATGACTTGCGCACCGAGAAGACTTTCCTGGAAGTGGTGAGTATCGGCAAGGATGGCAAACAGACGCCCGTGACCATTGCCACCGACAATGACTGGGATACTCAGTACCGCTGGGAGAGAGTGGGTATATCTGCCTCGAAAGCGACTATCAACTGGTCCATTCCACCAGGGACCGAGCCCGGCCATTACTACATCAGGCACTACGGCAACGCGAAGAACTTCTGGACCCAGAAGATCAGCGAAATCGGCGGCTCGACTCGCTCCTTCGAGGTGCTCGGCACCGCTCCCTAGCGGACTCCAGCCAAGGTTTCGAGATTCGCCAGCCAACTTTATGACACATGGAAGTCGTCAAATAAAGTGTGATACCCAGCACACGAAAAAGTGAGCTTTCATTCAACCGGGAAGGGCATGGAACTCCATATCCATGCCCTTTTTCTATTTATCCCGAAAAACTTCTCAAGTTGTCGCTCAAGGTCATATCGAAGTCGCTTTCGGAATCAACCAGAAAATTATTGCCATGAAACCATCGGCTCGCTGTATTCCCTGCCGGAAAAACAGCGAAGACGATTAATCATCTCGAAACAAGAAGTACGCAGATTGATGGAAATCAAAAAACCACCCGGGAAATAAAACGATGACCGAAAACTGGAAATTCCGCCGTCGAACCTTTCTCAAGCACGGCGCCCAGGCCGCTACCCTGGCCGGCCTTTCCGGGCTGTTCCCGGAGACCCTTCGGCGCGCCCTGGCCATCGAGCCGGACATCCGCACCGGAACCATCCAGGACGTCCAGCACGTGGTCATCCTGATGCAGGAGAACCGCAGCTTCGATCACTACTTCGGCCACCTCAACGGCGTCCGCGGCTTCAACGACCCTCGCGCGCTCAAGCGCCAGGACGGCAAGCCGGTCTGGTACCAGAACTACAAGTACGAGTTCTCCCCCTATCACTGGGATACCAAGGTCACCAGCGCCCAGTGGGTGAGTTCGCAGAACCATGAATGGTCGGCCTTCCACGCGATCTGGAACCAGGGCCGCAACGACAAGTGGATGGCGGTGCAGTACCCCGAAGCCATGGGCTACTTCAAGCGCGGCGACATTCCCTACTACTACGCCCTGGCCGACGCCTTCACCCTGTGCGAGGCCTACCACCAGTCGATGATGGGCCCGACCAATCCGAACCGCCTCTACCACATGAGCGGACGCGCCGCCCCCAGCGGCGACGGCAAGGACGTACACATCGGCAACGACATGGGCGACGGCACCATCGGCGCCAGCGGCACGGTGGACTGGACCACCTATCCCGAGCGGCTAAGCGCCGCTGGCGTGGACTGGCGGGTCTACCAGGAAGGCGGCTACCGCTCCTCGTCGCTCTGGTACCTGTACGTCGACGCCTACTGGAAATACCGGCTCCAGGAGCAGAACAACTATGACTGCAACGCCCTCGCCTGGTTCAGGAACTTCAAGAACGCCCCGCGCGATTCGGACCTCTGGCAGCGCGCCATGCTCGCCCGCGGCGTCGACCAGTTGCGCAAGGATGTGCAGGAGAACACGCTGCCGCAGGTGTCGTGGATCGTCGCGCCCTACTGCTACTGCGAGCATCCCTGGTGGGGTCCCTCGTTCGGCGAGTACTACGTGACCCGGGTGCTCGACGCGCTGACCAGCAACCCCGAGGTCTGGGCCAGGACCGTGTTCATCCTCAACTACGACGAGGGCGACGGCTTCTATGACCACGCCAGCGCCCCGGTGCCGCCGTGGAAGGACGGCGTCGGCCTTTCCACGGTCAGCACCGCCGGCGAGATCGAGGCATCCAGCGGACTGCCCATCGGGCTCGGCCACCGCGTCCCGCTGATCGCCATCTCGCCCTGGTCGAAGGGCGGCAAGGTCAGCGCCGAAGTGTTCGACCATACCTCGGTGCTGCGCTTCCTCGAACGCCGCTTCGGCGTCGTCGAGGAAAACATCTCGCCCTGGCGGCGTGCCGTCTGCGGCGACCTGACTTCGCTGTTCGACTTCCAGGGCGCAGGCGATACCCAGGTCGCCCCCGACCTGACCAACGTCCCGCAGAGCGACGCGCGCAAGGAGGACGCCTACTGGCAGCAGTTCTACCGGCCCAGCCCCAAGTACTGGTCCTACGAGCCCAAGAGCCTGCCCGGCCAGGAAAAGGGCCAGCGCCCTACCCTCGCGGTGCCCTACCAGTTGCACGCCACGCTGGCCCTCGACATCGCCGCCGGCAGGCTGCGCCTGACCCTGGGCAACGACGGCATGAACCTGCCGGGCAATCCGCAGGGACACTCCGCTGCGGTATTCCAGGTGCAGCCGCGGGAAGTCGGCAATCCGCGCTTCTATACCGTGACCAGCTATCCGGTGGTCCAGGAAAGCGGAGAGGAACTGGGCCGGACTCTCAACGACGAACTCGACGACCTGCTCGACGCCAACGGCCGCTACGCCTTCGAAGTGCACGGCCCCAACGGCTTCTTCCGCGAGTTCCACGGCAACCTGCATCTCGCCGCGCAGATGGCGCGGCCCGAGGTATCGGTCACCTATCAACGCAACGGCAACCTGCAGTTGAACATCCGCAATCTCGGCCGCCTGCCGTGCAGCGTGACGGTGACGCCCAACCCGGCCTATACCCGGGAAGGCAGCCGTCGCTATGAACTCGAACCGAACCAGGCGATCAGTGAAGTGTGGCTGTTACGCAGCAGCCAGGGCTGGTACGACCTCAGCGTGACCGCCAGCAATACGGAAGCCAACTATCTCCGCCGCCTGGCCGGACACGTCGAGACCGGCAAGCCGAGCAGGAGCGATCCATTGCTCGACATCGCAGCGACCTGAAGCGAGGACTCCATCGCATGAGACCTACCCTGACCTGGACCTTGCTGGCCCTGGTGCTCTGCGGCACGGCCATCGGCGCCGTCCTGTTGTTTTACCCATCGGAGCCGGCGCCCGTCGCGCCCTTCGCGTCTCCCCCGCAGGCCACGCCGGCGGCAAAACCTTCCATTCCTTCCCGAGCCCCCGAGATGAATACAGCCACCGCTCCCGACAACCTGGAACAGCAACTCGGCGAGTTCGGCCGCAACGCCGGGCAGATGTCCGAGATCGAACGCAAGCAGGCCGCCGAAGGCCTGATCGAACAGCTCAAGCGCGAGGTGGCGGTCGGCGCCGATCCGCGCCAGACCTTCGAGGAGATCCAGCGTCTGACGCCCTATGTGGAGGCCGATGCCAGGCGCCGCGAGGCGCTCGACTTCGAGATCTGGATGGCGCTCAAGGACAACGCCTCCGTCCAGCAGCAAGCGCCGACGCCTGGCGAGGAAGAGCAACTGCGCGAATACGCACAAGAGTCGGACAAGGTGATCGCCGAGGTGCTCGCCAGCGTCGACGGCGAGGAGCAGCGTCACGCCGCCATCGACGAACGCCTCAAGGCCCTGCGCAAGCAGATCTTCGGTGAGGAAAACCCGCGCCTGCTGCAACGCTGAAATCCACGGCGCCCCGACAGGGGCGCCGTCACGCAAGCGTCACCAAAACTTCACATCCGCTACACGGCGTCGGTCGACACTGACGTCATGAGCAGACCTCTAAGCATCGCCCTGATCAGCGAAACCTACCCGCCGGAAGTCAACGGCGTCGCCAATACCCTGGGTCGCCTGCATGCCGGCCTCCAGCAGCTTGGCCATCGGGTCCAGGTGGTGCGCCCACGCCAGCCCGGCGACGACGGCCGGCGCAGCGACGCCGAGCTGGTGCTCACCCGCGGCTGGCCGTTGCCCGGCTACCCCGGCCTGCAATGGGGCATGTCGAGCCTGCACAAGCTGCTGCGCTGCTGGAAGCGCCAGCGCCCGGACGTGCTCTACATCGCCACCGAAGGCCCGCTCGGCTTCTCTGCCCTGCGCGCCGCGCGGCGCCTGGGCATCCCGGCGGTCAGCGGCTTCCACACCAACTTCCAGCAGTACAGCGAGCACTACGGCTTCGGTCCGCTGACCCGGCTGGTCACCGGCTACCTGCGCTGGTTCCACAACCGCACGCAGATGACCCTGGTGCCCAGCGGCAGCCAGCGCATGGAATTGCAGCGGCGCGGTTTCGAACGTCTCAACCTGCTTTCCCGCGGGGTCGACAGCCAACTCTTCCATCCCTCCCGGCGCGATCCCGAACTACGCCGGCGCTGGGGCCTGGGCGAACAGGACATCGCCGTGCTGCACGTCGGCCGGCTGGCGGCGGAGAAGAACCTCGGCCTGCTCGGCGGCACCTTCCGCGCGCTCTGCGCCGCCCATCCGCAACTGAAGCTGCGCCTGGTACTGGTGGGCGACGGGCCGGAGCGCAAGCACCTCGAACGCGACCTCCCCGAAGCGCTGTTCTGCGGCGTCCAGCGCGGCGAAACCCTGGCCGCCCACTACGCCTCGGGCGACCTGTTCCTCTTCCCAAGCCTGTCGGAGACCTTCGGCAACGTGGTCCTCGAAGCCCAGGCCGCCGGCCTCGCGGTGGTCGCCTTCGACCAGGCCGCCGCCGGCCAGCACATCCGCCATGGGCACAACGGCGTGCTCGCCGCGCCGGGCGACAAGAGCGGCTTCGTCGAAGTCGCCAGTTGGCTGCTGGACGACCAGGAACGCCTGCGCCGGGTCCGTCTCAACGCCCGCCAACACGCCAGCCGGCAAGGTTGGGACAGTATTGTCGAGCACTTCCAGAACTACCTGGAGGACGCCTGCGCCAGTCCGCTGGTCCAGCCCGCTCGGTCGAAGCCCGAGCGGCCGCCGGCAGAGGACGGCGGAGCCTTGCCACGCAGCCGCGAGTAGGTCTCAGGCAAAGGCTTTCGGCGTGGCGATGAAGCCCAGGCTCATGGCCCCGGCGCCCAGGTTGATACCGCCGGTAGGGCTGAGCATGCCCAGGTGCAAGTGGATGTCGCGCTCGCGGCAGGCGTTCTCCAGCGCGGCGAAGCCCGGCAGATCGCGCAGCGCGGTCGGATCGCCGGCATAGCTGAGAGCCAGTTGCGGTGCCAGCAACTCACCCGCCTGTACCCGCGCCAGGGCATAGCCGAACAGCTTCTCCGCCGACTTCTCGAAGCTCGGCGAGAGCGTCACCGGTTTGTCCTCGCCATCGGCCAGGCTGAACACCGGCTTGACGTCGAGCAGCGAGCCCAACCCCAGCGCCGCGCCCTTGACCCGGTCGACGAAACCGCTGCGATCGCCTTTCTGGAAGCCGCGCCGGCGCAAGTGGCCCAGGTCGTCGGCGACCAGGTAGGTGCAGGTCTGCTGGCTGAGCTGTTCGAGGCGCGTGCGCAGCGCGTTGGGGTGGCTGCCCTGCGCCAGCAGGCGCGTGCCCTCGGCCGCCAGGCAGGCGATGCCGGCGAACACCGAGTGGCTGTCGAGCACGCGTAGGGTGAAGGGACCGGCGATGCCGGCCTCGTGGCGGCGCTCGTGGTAATGCTGGAGCAGGCCGAAGGAAGCCTGGGTGGCGTGCTCGAAGATCGGGCTGCGCAGGCTGTCGACGGTGAGGCAGACCACGTAGTCGAAGTCGGTCACCAGTTCGTCGAGGAACCATTGCTGCAACTCGGCGGCGGAGAGCGGCTGGCTGCCGTCCTTGCTGCCGACTTTGGGCAGGTGGTCGCGGTAGAAGCTCAGGGTGGTGTCGGGGTCGCGTCGATCGATGAGCCGCTGCTCGCCCAGGCGGATCCCGATCGGCATCACGCGGATGCCGTGGGCGGCGAGGAATTCGGGCGGCAGGTCGCAGGTCGCGTCGACCACTAGGCCGATACGCATGGATTCGCTCCTCTGGCCGTTTCTCGGCCTATTGTTGTGTTGGCGGTCATACAATGCCCGTTTCGGACTTTGAAGTCAGCCGGCCGCACGGCGGGTTTTCGGAAAAATCACGGGCATGAAAAATCCCACCCCGAGGGGTGGGATCTCCTTGCCGGCGCGGCGCCGGGCCGGTGCGCCGCGGACGCGGCCTCAGACCAGGCTGGCCAGGGCCTCGCGGCTGAACGGCTTGATGTCGCCGATACGCCCCTCGCGGACCTTCACCGCCCATTCCGGATCCACCAGCAGCGCGCGGCCCACCGCGACCAGGTCGAACTCGCCCTTGTCCAGGCGCTCCACCAGGCCGTCGATGCTCGCCGGCTGCGCCACCTCGTCGGTTTTGCCGAAGAATTGCAGGAACTCGCTGCCGTCCAGGCCGACGTTACCCACGGTAATGGTCGGCTTCCCGGTCAGCTCGCGGGTCCAGCCGGCCAGGTTGAGTTCCGAGCCTTCGAACTCGGGAATCCAGAAGCGGCGGGTCGAGCAGTGGAAGATATCGACGCCGGCCTCCACCAGCGGCGCGAGGAACTCGCGCAGGCCCTCCGGGGTTTCCACCAGGCGCGCGGAATAGTCCTGCTGCTTCCATTGGGAGAAGCGGAAGATGATCGGGAAATCCGCGCCGACCGCCGCGCGCACCGCCCGCACCAGCTCGACGGCGAAGCGCGAGCGATTGGCCAGGCTGCCGCCGTACTCGTCGTCCCGCTGGTTGCTGCCTTCCCAGAAGAACTGGTCGATCAGGTAGCCGTGGGCGCCGTGGATCTCCACCCCGTCCATGCCGATCGCCTGGGCGTCGCGGGCGGCCTGGGCGAAGGCGGCGATGACGTCCTGGATGTCGGCCTTGCTCATGCCGTGGACCAGCACCTTGCCGTCCTTGGCCTTCTCCATCGGGCCGTAGCCGGGCACGCTGGCGTCCGGCTCCACGCCCAGGCGCCGAACGCTGCCGACGTGCCAGAGCTGCGGAACGATGCGCCCGCCCTCGGCATGCACCGCGTCGACCACCTGCTTCCAGCCGGCCAGGGCGTCCTCGCCATAGAAGCGCGGCACGTTCGGATAGCCGTTGGCGGCCTTGTGGCCGACCGTTGTGCCTTCGCTGACGATCAGGCCGACGCCGGCGGCGGCGCGCCGGCGGTAGTACTCGACGACCTTGGCGTTGGGTACGCCGCCGGGGGAAAAGTTGCGGGTCATCGGTGCCATCACCACACGGGTGGGCAGTTCCAGGGCGCCGAGGCGGAACGGTTGGAACAGGGCTTCTACGGGGGCACTCATGGACGGACTCCTGAGGGGGAATGGGAGGTTCGGGCAGGTATCAGGCGCGGAGCAGCAGCTCCAGGCGCGACATGAAAGCATTCAGCGGAGCGAGGCCGGCGCCGACCTTGAAGCGCGCCAGGGCGCCCTGCCAGGCGAAGCCGATGAAGCCGGCCAGGCTCGCGCAGTCCTCGTCGGCGGCCAGTTCGCCGGCCTCGCGCGCCTGCTCCAGACAGTCCTGGAGGATTCGCGCGGAAGCCTGCAGGATCGACTCGACCTTGGCCGCGATCGGCGGCGACAGCTCGGCCATCTCGAAGCTCAGGCTGCCGATGAAGCAGTGGTATTCGGGCTTTTCCTGGCGGGCGAAGTGCTCCAGCAGCTCGCCGTAGTAGCGCAGCACCCGCTCGCGCGGGCTGAAGCGGCTATCGCCGAGGGCCTGGGCGTAGCGCGCCAGGCGCGGCGCGTAGACGTGCTCCAGGGCCTGCTGGGCGAAAGCTTCCTTGCTATCGAAGTAGTGATAGAAAGAGCCCTTGGGGATGCGCGCGGCCTGGACGATCTCCAGCACCCCGGTGCCGTGGTAGCCACGTCGGGTCATGACCTCGGAGCCCTTGGCCAGGATCAGTTCGCGCTTGTCGAGTCGGTTGCTAGTCATGGAACGAGAGAATATGACCGGTCGTCTCGTCCGCCCAGCATTATCAACGGCGGTGATCAAGCGTTACAGGCAGAGGCTTATCGCGTTGCGTCATGAAGCGGCGCAAGACAGGAAAGGAAGCGGCGGGACGCGAACGCGTCCCGCGGGAGATCAACCCAGGGCCTTCTCGATGGCTTGCACCAGGGCCGGGTCGTCCGGCGCCGTGCGCGGGCTGAAACGCGCCAGCACGCGACCGTCGGGACCGAGCAGGAATTTCTCGAAGTTCCAGGTGATGTCGCCGGGAAACTCCGCGCCCTCGCCCGCCAGCAGGCGATAGAGCGGATGCCGCGCGCTGCCGTTGACCTCGACCTTGGCGCTCATCGGGAAGCTGACGCCATAGTTCAGGCTGCAGAAGGACTGGATATCCGCCTCGCTGCCCGGCTCCTGCCCGGCGAACTGGTTGCAGGGCACGCCGAGCACCGCGAAACCGCGCTCGCGGTAGGTCTGGTAGAGATTCTCCAGGCCGGCGTACTGGGGTGTCAGGCCGCATTTGGAGGCGACATTGACCACCAGCAGCACCTTGCCCTTGAACGGGGAAAGCGGCAGGTCCTGTCCATCCAACCCCTGCAGGGTGAGATCGTGAAAGGCACTCATGACGTACTCCTTGCGCATTCAGCGACACAACGTGCCAAGCCCCGCACCAGGCAAGAACCCTGGCTGCGGCGCATCCCCAGGGACGGGGTAAAGAGCCCAGGCATGGCGCATGACGCGAAAGGCGCCCACAGGCGCCTTTCGCTATACCAGCTTAGCAGTTCCGCCGGCGGACGGCCCAGGCCATCAATCGGCGAATGAACGCCGATCAGTGGTGGTGACCGCCTTCGCCATGGATGTGGCCGTGGGCGATTTCCTCGGCGTTGGCCTCGCGCACGTCGACTACCTTGACCTTGAAGTTCAGGCGCTGGCCGGCCAGCGGATGGTTGCCGTCGACGGTCACGTCGTCGCCGTCGATGTCGCGGATGGTGACGATCTGCATGCCGCCGTCCGGAGCCGAGGCGTGGAACTGCATGCCGACTTCCAGTTCGTCGACGCCTTCGAACATCTCGCGGGTCAGGGTCGCGACCAGTTCGGCGCTGTATTCGCCATAGGCGTCTTCCGGCTCGATGGCGACGCTCAGTTCGTCACCGACGTTCTTGCCTTCCAGGGCCTTCTCCAGGCCGACGATGATGTTGCCGGCACCGTGCAGGTAGACCAGCGGCGCGCCACCAGCGGAACTGTCGATGACATCCCCGGCGTCGTTGGTCAGGGTATAGTCGATGGAAACCGCCTTGTTGGCCGCGATCTGCATGGTTCGAAACCTTTTCGATAAAGAAGATGAATGCGTAAGTGTACGCATCAATAGCCCCGAAAGCGACCGCGCCCCTGATGAACGGGGCGCGCGAGCGCCGTCGCGGGTGATTGATTTTCATCAGGACGAGGAAGGCCATTGGGTGGCAGTCTTGTCCTGTGGCCATACTCAACACCTGCGCCACCAACCGCCCTGGCAATCGCGCGCCTGGGTCCTTGACGAAAACGAGCGGCACAGACAGCTCGGCCGCGAATTTCGCTGCGGCTGGTGTGCCCGGGAAGAAGAAGAGCAGACCAAGGAGCAGTGATGCCCTCACGCAACATACTGGTGATCAACTGCGGCAGTTCGTCGATCAAGTTCGCCCTGGTCAACGAGGCCCACTCCCTGTTTCCCCTGCACGGTCTCGCCGAGCGCCTGGGCAGCCGCGATGCGGTGCTGCGCTGGAAGCGCGGCGGCGACAGCGACAGCCTGATGATTCCCAACGCCGACCACCGCGCCGCCCTCGCCCAGTTGCTGCCGATGGTGCAGAACGCCGCGGGCGGCAAGCTCCACGGCATCGGCCACCGGGTGGTGCATGGCGGCGAGCTGTTCACCCATGCCACGCGCATCGACGACCGGGTGGTCGAGGCGATCCGGGCCACCGCGCCACTGGCGCCCCTGCACAATCCGGCCAACCTGCAAGGCATCGAGGCGGCGATGACGCTGTTTCCCAAGCTGCCCCACGTCGCCGTGTTCGACACCGCCTTCCACCAGAGCCTGCCGGAACACGCCTACCGCTACGCCCTGCCGGAAGCCCTCTACCGCGAGCATGGCGTGCGCCGCTACGGCTTCCACGGCACCAGCCACCGCTACGTCAGCCACCGCGCCGCGGAAATGGCCGGGCTGGCGGTCGGCGACAGCAGTTGGCTCAGCGCCCACCTCGGCAACGGCAGCTCGACCTGCGCCATCGTCAACGGCCAGAGCCTCGACACCAGCATGGGCCTGACCCCGCTGGAAGGCCTGGTGATGGGCACCCGCAGCGGCGACGTCGACCCCAACCTGCACAGCCACCTGGCGCGGACCCTGGGCTGGAGCCTGGAGCGCATCGACTCGATGCTGAACAACGAAAGCGGCCTGCTCGGCCTCTCCGACCTGTCCAACGACATGCGTACCCTGGAGCAGGAGCGCGAGCAGGGCCACCCCGGCGCGGCCCTGGCGATCGAGGTGTTCTGCTACCGCCTGGCCAAGTCCCTGGCGGCGATGAGCTGCGCCCTGCCGCAACTGGACGGGGTGATCTTCACCGGTGGCATCGGCGAGAACTCGCCGCTGGTGCGCGCCAAGACCGCCGCCCACCTGCGGCTGTTCGACCTGCGCCTCGACCAGGAGGCCAACGCCCGCTGCGTGCGCGGCGTCGCCGGGCCGATCCAGGCCGCGGGGCATCCGCGGGTACTGGTGATCCCGACCAACGAAGAGCGGCAGATCGCCCTCGACACGCTGGCCCTGCTCGACTGAACTGGATCGACGCCCCCGCCCGACCAGGCGGTGAGGCCAAACGCACGGCTTAAGGAGCCCAGATGCATACCTTCTTCATCGCCCCGACCGGTTTCGGCGTCGGCCTCACTTCGATCAGCCTCGGCCTGCTTCGCGCCCTGGAACGCGCCGGGCTGAAGGTCGGCTTCTTCAAACCCATCGCCCAGCTGCATCCCGGCGACCTCGGCCCGGAGCGCTCCAGCGAACTGGTGGCGCGCACCCACGGCCTGGATACGCCGAAGCCGCTGCCGCTGGCCCAGGTCGAGCGGATGCTCGGCGACGGCCAACTGGACGAACTGCTCGAAGAGATCATCAGCCTCTACCAGCGCGCCGCCGCCGACAAGGACGTGGTGATCGTCGAAGGCATGGTGCCGACCCGTCACGCCAGCTACGCCGCGCGGGTCAACTTCCACCTGGCGAAGAGCCTCGACGCCGAGGTGATCCTGGTCTCCGCGCCGGAAAACGAGACGCTCACCGAACTGACCGACCGTATCGAGATCCAGGCCCAGCTGTTCGGCGGCCCGCGCGATCCGAAGGTGCTCGGGGTGATCCTCAACAAGGTCCGCGGCGAGGCCGACGCGGCCAGCGCCGAGGACGGCGTGGCGGACTTCGCCCGGCGCCTCACCGAGCACTCGCCGCTGCTGCGCGACGACTTCCGCCTGATCGGCTGCATTCCCTGGCAGGACGAACTCAACGCCGCGCGCACCCGCGACATCGCCGACCTGCTCAGCGCACGGGTGATCAACGCCGGCGACTACGAACAGCGCCGGGTGCAGAAGATCGTGCTATGCGCCCGCGCCGTGCCCAACACCGTGCAACTGCTCAAGCCCGGCGTACTGGTGGTGACCCCTGGCGACCGCGACGACATCATCCTCGCCGCCAGCCTGGCCGCGATGAACGGCGTACCCTTGGCCGGCCTGCTGCTGTGCAGCGACTTCCCGCCCGACCCGCGGATCATGGAACTCTGCCGCGGCGCCCTGCAGGGCGGCCTGCCGGTGCTGTCGGTGGCCACCGGCTCCTACGACACCGCGACCAACCTGAACCGGATGAACAAGGAAATCCCGGTGGACGACCGCGAGCGCGCCGAGCGGGTCACCGAGTTCGTCGCCGGGCACATCGATTTCGAATGGCTCAAGCAGCGCTGCGGCACGCCGCGCGAACTGCGCCTGTCGCCGCCGGCGTTCCGCTACCAGGTGGTGCAACGCGCGCAGAAGGCCGGCAAGCGCATCGTCCTGCCCGAGGGCAGCGAGCCGCGCACCGTACAGGCGGCGGCGATCTGCCAGGCGCGCGGCATCGCCCGCTGCGTGCTGCTGGCCAAGCCGGAAGAGGTCCAGGCGGTGGCCCAGGCCCAGGGCATCGTGCTACCGGAAGGCCTGGAGATCATCGACCCGGACCTGGTGCGGCAGCGCTACGTCGAACCGATGGTCGAACTGCGCAAGGGCAAGGGGTTGAACGCGCCGATGGCGGAGCAGCAACTGGAGGACAGCGTGGTCCTGGCGACCATGATGCTTGCCCTGGACGAGGTCGACGGCCTGGTCTCCGGCGCCATCCACACCACTGCCAGCACCATCCGCCCGGCGCTGCAACTGATCAAGACCGCGCCCGGCTACAACCTGGTGTCGTCAGTGTTTTTCATGTTGTTACCGGACCAGGTGCTGGTCTACGGCGATTGCGCGGTGAATCCCGATCCTTCGGCCAGTGACCTGGCCGAGATCGCCGTGCAGAGTGCCGCGTCGGCGCAGGCTTTCGGCATCCCGGCACGGGTCGCGATGATCAGCTATTCCACCGGCGACTCCGGTTCCGGGGTCGATGTCGACAAGGTTCGCGAAGCCACCCGCCTGGCGCGCGAGCAGCGACCCGACCTGTTGATCGACGGACCCTTGCAGTATGATGCCGCCGCCATCGCCAGCGTCGGCCGCCAGAAGGCGCCGAACAGCCCGGTGGCCGGGCAGGCCACGGTGTTCATCTTCCCCGACCTGAACACCGGCAACACCACCTACAAGGCGGTGCAGCGCAGCGCCGATTGCGTCAGCGTCGGGCCGATGCTGCAAGGCCTGCGCAAACCGGTGAACGACCTGTCGCGCGGCGCGCTGGTGGAAGACATCGTCTACACCATCGCCCTCACCGCCATCCAGGCGGACGCCCAGGCCCCGGCCTGAAGGAACGCCGCCCAATGGGCGGCACTGGCTTCGGCCAGGCACGAGGATGTGCCATGTGAACGGCGGGACCACGCCCCGCTCCACGCGCCCGGCCCTGGCCGGGCGCCTACGTACAAGGACTCCTTGATGCTGTCGTTTCTACCCCATTTCCTGCGCGGCTCCCTGGCCGGCCTGCTGCTGGTGTCCAGCACCCTGTGCTGGGCCTGCCTGCTGTTCGGCATGACCCTGGTCAAGCTGCTCCTGCCGTTCGCCGCCGCCCAGCGCCTGTGCAGCAAGATCATGAGCCTGATCGCCGAAGGCTGGATCGCCTGCAACAAGGGCTGGATGAACCTGGTCCAGCGCACCCGCTGGAACGTCCAGGGCCTGGAGGGCCTGGAGTACCAACACTCCTACCTGGTCACCAGCAACCACCAGAGCTGGGTCGACATCCTCGTCCTGCAATACCAGTTGAACCGACGCATCCCGCTGCTGCGCTTCTTCCTCAAGCAGGAACTGATCTGGGTCCCGATCATCGGCCTGTGCTGGTGGGCCCTCGATTTCCCCTTCATGAAGCGCTACAGCAAGGCCTACCTGGCCAGGCACCCGGAGAAGAAAGGCCAGGACCTGGCGACCACGCGCAAGGCCTGCGCCAAGTTCAGCCGCATCCCGGTAGCGGTGTTCAACTTCCTCGAAGGCACCCGTTTCACCCGCGCCAAGCACGACGAGCAGCAGTCGCCGTTCCGCCACCTGCTCAAGCCCAAGGCCGGCGGCATCGCCTTCGTCCTCGACGCCATGGGCGAGCAATTGAAGACCCTGGTCAACGTGACCATCCACTACCCGGACGGCAGCCCGACCTTCTGGTGCCTGCTTTCCGGACGCCTGAAGGACGTCGTGGTGCGCTTCGAGGAACTGGACATCCCGCGCCAGTTCGTCGGCAAGAGCTACGACCAGGACGCCGGCTACCGCGCGGAGTTCCAGCAATGGGTCAACCAGCTGTGGGAGCGCAAGGACCAGTTGCTCGACAGCCTGCACCGCGAGTTTCCCGGTAACGCCAAGGCGTAGGACGAAGAGCGCCGACAGCACCCCATGAAAAAGCCCGCCGAATGGCGGGCTCTTTCGTCCAGGCCGCGATCAGTACTGCGGCTGGGTCTGCGCCGGGCCCTGGGCGCCCGGAACCGGTCGCAGGTTGACCTCGACGCGCCGGTTCTGCGCGCGACCGTCGGCAGTGGAGTTGCTCGCGATCGGTTGGTCCGGGCCCATGCCGCGGGTGCTCAGGCGGGTGCCGTCGACGCCCTGGGCGGTCAGGTAGCCCGCCACGCTCTGCGCACGACGCTGGGACAGGTCCATGTTGTGCTGGCGGCTGCCGGTGCTGTCGGTGTAGCCGACGATCTCGATGGTGTTCTGGTTGTACTGCTTGAACGAGTTCGCCAGGTTGTTCAGCGGCGCGTAGAAGCTCGGGGCGATGTTCGCCGAATCGGTGGCGAAGGTGATGTTGCCCGGCATGATCAGCTTGATGTCGTCACCCTGGCGCTGCACTTCCACGCCGGTGCCTTCCATCTGCCGACGCAGCTCGGCTTCCTGCTTGTCGGCGTAGTAGCCATAACCCGCGGCGGCGGCGCCGGCAACGGCAGCGCCGATCAGCGCGCCCTTGCCACGGTTGTTGTGGTCGATCGCGGCGCCGGCGACGGCGCCGGCCAGCGCACCCAGTCCGCCGTACTTGGCCGTCTTGCTCATGCCACCCTGGCTTTGGCTTTGCGTGTCGTAGGGGTTGTTGTTGGCACAACCGGCAAGCAGCGCCAGTGCGGTGACGGCTGCGGCCAGAGGCAGGCAACGGGAGGTGAACATGGGAAAACTACTCCTCGAGGTACTGAAACGCCCCTGCGTGAGGGGCGGCCGATATCTTAGAGCATAGCCAAGTGGCAAAATTCCCGATGCTCGGAAAAATCCTTTTCAGCCCCTGACGAAGGGGTTCTCGCGCATCTCTTCGCCCAGCGTGGTGTCCGGGCCATGGCCGGCGACCACCGTGGCGTCCTCGTCGAGGCTGTACAGGCGCTGCCTGATCGAACGCTGGATCGCCGCCGAGTCGCCGCCCCACAGGTCGGTGCGGCCGATGCCACGGCGGAACAGGGTGTCGCCGGCGATCAGCAGCTTCGCCCGGGGGAACCAGAAACTCATCGAGCCCGGCGTATGCCCCGGCGTGTGCAGTGCCACTCCGCAACCGCAGGCCAGCTCCTCGTCGTCGGCCAGCCAGCGGTCCGGCGCCGGCACCGGCGTGTAGGGCACGCCGAACAGCTGGCACTGCATCTCCAGGTTGTCCCAGAGGAACTGGTCGTCCTTGTGCAGGTGCAGGCTGGCGCCGGTGCGCTTCTTCATCTCGCCGGAGGCGAGGAAGTGATCCAGGTGCGCGTGGGTATGGATGATGCTGACCACCTGCAGGCCGAGGCGGTCGAGGCGCTGCAGGATGAGTTCGTGGTCGCCGCCCGGATCGACGACGATGGCCTTCCTGGTCAGCGGATCGCCAATGATGGTGCAGTTGCACTGCAAAGGCCCGACGGGAAAGGTTTCGCGGATCAGCGCGGGGGATGTCGACATGCAAGACTCCGATCACGGTCGGCGCGGCAAGCGCGCCATGGATTTCTATGAAACGCCAAGCATGGCACATCCATCCGCTGCCGAGGACCACCGGCGTCGGCTCAGGGCGCTTCGCGGTAGTCGCTGGGCAGCTTGCCGGTCCACTTGCGGAACGCCCGGCGGAAGTTCGACGAGTCGTTGAAGCCGAGCAACAGGGCGATCTCGTACAGCGGTAGCTGGGTGGTGGTCAGGTATTGCAGGGCCAGGCGCTTGCGCACATCGTCGAGGACCTGCTGGTAGGTGGTGCCCAACGACGACAGGTGCCGGCGCAGGCTGCGCCCGCTGGTGTGCAGTTCGCGGGCGGCCTGTTCGAGATCGGGAAAGTCGCCGGGACGCGCCAGCAGCAGGCGGCGCACGCGGGTCAGCAGGCCTTCCTGGACGTCCAGGGTGGCCAGCAGCGCCTCGCACTGCTGCTCGCACATCTGCACCGTGGCCGGGTTGGCCAGCGCCATCGGTCGTTCCAGGTACTCGCTGGGCATGCTCAGCCAGTGCCAGGGCTGCTCGAACTCCGCGGCCACCCCGAACACCTCGGCGTAGCGCCGGGCATGGGCCGGCGGCGGATAGGCGAAGCCGACCCGCACGTCCTGCAACGGCTCGCCGACCAGGAAGCAGGCGATGGAATACAGCGTCGCCATCAGGCCCTCGGCGGCGAACACCGAGGCGGCGCCCAGCGGCATCGACTCCACCGCGCGCAACTCGGCGCGGCCGTCATCGAGCACCAGTTCCAGTTCGTAGGCCAGGCCGAGCACCCGGTAGTACTTGAGGGCGAACTGGATGGCCTTGCCCAGGTTCGCGCTGGACAGCACCGCGTAGCCGAGGATGCCGTGGGCGGAGACGTTCAGGCGCTGGCCGAGCACCAGCCCCAGCGCCGGCTCGCCGCACAGGGCCTGGGCGCTGTAGGTGAGCTGGTTGAAGTCGAGGAAGGACAGGCGGCCGTTCGGGCTGTCCAGCACCTCGGGACGTACCCGAGCGGCGTCGAACAGCGCCTGGCGGGACACGCCGTACTCCGCGACGAGATCGAGGAGTGCCTCGGCATAGGCCACCGGCACCAGTTCGGCGGTGAAATTGAGCGGTTGTTTCATGGCTGTTTATTGTTCTGACCGCTGGCCGGATATGACCGGAAAGTTGGCAGAAGATAACCTTGTGAGGCTACCCCCCGCAAGCGATAGTCGATCCCATGGTCCTTCACCATCACAGGGAGCCGCTATGGCCAGCACCACCCCCGAAGGTCTGGAGATCCGCCCGCGTCATCTGGACTTCGACCTGCCCGATCCGATGCCGCGCCACTGGCACAGCGGCGACGCTTTCAAGACCCACATGTTCAACGCCATGTCGGTGCTGTTCCCCGATGGCGAGCGCTTCTTCATCGACTCCGTGCGCCACTACCGCGAACGGGTCGAGGACCCGGCCCTGAAGCAGCAGATCCGTGGCTTCATCGGCCAGGAAGGCCACCACAGCCGCGAGCACCTGGTCTACAGCGACCGCCTGCGCGCCCTCGGCTACGACATCGACCGCCTGGAAGGCGGCGCCAAGCGGCGCATCCGCTTCGCCCAGCAGAAACTGCACCCGTCGCGGCAACTGGCGGCCACCGCGGCCCTGGAGCACCTCACCGCGATCATGGCCGACGGCCTGCTGAGCAACCCCAGGTGGCTGGAAGGCGCCGACCCGACCATGGCCCGCCTGTGGCGTTGGCACGCACTGGAGGAAACCGAGCACAAGGCGGTGGCCTACGACGTATTCATGCTGGTCAACGGCAAGGCCAGGCTGCGCCGCCGGGCGATGGTCCAGGGCACCTTCTTCTTCGCCCTCGACACCACCAAGGGCCTGGTCCACATGCTCAAGCGCGACGGCCTGCTGTGGAACTTCAAGGTCTGGCGCGACGGCATCAAGTGGCTGTGGGGCAAGGACGGCGTGTTCCGCTCGCTGGTGGGCGTCTACCTGGACTTCTACAAGAAGGACTTCCACCCCTGGCAGCACAATAACCTGCACCTCATCGAGCAGTACCGCGACCAGTTCGAACCGGAACCGAAGGCCGCCTGACCCTCCCCGCCGCCCCTCCGCGTCGCGAGAGGGGCATGCATCGCTTCCGAACCCTGCCTGCTATTTCGGCCCTTCGTCCACGCATTAAAAAATGTCCGCTGTCAAGCCATTGATGCGGACATGCAGCGGTGCGAAAGGTCTTATGGGACAACGGGTTTGGCTAGATTTCGGCCGTCGCGCGCCCCTGCTGCTTTTCGCGCTAGGTGCTGCATAGGCGCTTCGCGGTGACAAGCGTAGGAGCGTCGCAGCGGGCACCGTCGCATTTTTATCATAGCCCCCGAACTGCCTCAATCTGCCTCCCAAAGCAAAAGCGCAGCCTGTGGGCTGCGCTTTGTCAGGTCGATGCACGGTTTCGTTATGGTTGTTTCGGTGGCGCGGGTTTGACTGTCGTTCCCTTCCTGAACCCCCGATCCCCCGCCATGAATGCCTCCAGCATGTGCGGAATCAGCGTGACCGCATCGACCGCTTCGCCATACGCCTGCGCGTGCAGCGCGGCGTAGCGGTCGAGGTCGGCTTTCAGGCTGGCCGGGCAGGGAAAGGTCAGCTTGACGTTCTCGGTCTTCGGCAGCGGTCCAAGCCGCAGCTTCTTGGTCATGCTCATCGTGAAGTCCCTCGGTTGAAGAACAGCGGTTGGTAGGGGCGCAGCACCAGATCCCGGTTGACGATGATGCGAACCGGCAGGCCCGGCCGCTCGGTCAAGGTGGGCTGGATGTTGAGGTTGCGCCGGGTCATCTCCTGGCCGACCTGGTTCACGCTGTCCTGCAAGCTGTCGCGGCCGGCGATGATGACGCGATCGCCGTCCTGCCGGTTCTCCGGCGCGGCCAGCTCGGCACCGACGCCCAGCAGCGTGGTCAGCGCCGCGCCGGCAAAGATGCGATCCCAATGCCAATCGACGCCATCCTCCAGGCCGGCGTAGCCGGCCGGATCAGTGCCGGCCAGGTTGTCGAGCGTGAGCGAAGACGTGTCGGGCAGGATGATCCGGTTCCAGACGACTTGAACGCGGCTCTGCCCGTAGCTGACCTGGCTGTTGTAGCGGCCGAGGATGCGCGAACCCTGCGGGATCAGCAGGAAGCGCCCGGTGGCCGTGTCATAGATCGGCTCCGTCACAGTGGCAATCACATCGCCCGGCAAGTCCGACTTGATGCCCGTCACCAGTGCCCCGGCGATGACTGTCCCGGCCATCACCTGATAGGGCGATGCCGGAAGCGTCAGGTTGCCGGAATTGCGGGTTTCCGTGGAGGCGCCTTTCAGGAATGCCTCTTTCTGGTCTTGCCGGTTCTGTACGGCGGTCGGATCGGCAGGCTGGGCCGCCGTCGAGGCTGGCCCGGCCGCCAGCGGGTCGAAGGCCGCATTGGCGGTGAAGCTCGGCGCAGCGGCGACCTGCGACTGCGCCACCGGCGCCGCATTCTGCGTGCTGGTGCGGAAGAACACCGAGGAACCCGCCGCGGCTTCGGCCTCCTTGCGCCGCGCGTCGCGCTCGGCCGCCGCCGGGTCTTGGCCGGGCGGCGCGTAGCTGGCCACCGCCGGCTGCTGCGACCTCACGATGGCTGGCCCAAGATCGCCCGGCAATGGCGGCCCTAACTCGGGCACTTCCGGCGGCAAGGCCGGTGGCAGCTTCGAGTAGTCGGCCGGGAGCTGGTCGAGTCCTTCGGAACGCGAGACGCGATCTACGTTGTATAGCTCGGCCGGCTCGTTGGCTCCGCGCCGATGCGCCGGCTGCAACGACCAAAGTGTGGCGCCCAGCACGGCGATGCCGAGGCCGCCTGTCATGAGTGCCAACGTGCGCCGATTGAGGCGCGTCACCGGGCGCGGCTGCGCCCGCAGCGCCACATTCTCCGGCGCGACCTTCGGCGCAGCGTCGGGAATGGGCACATCCGGGGTTTCATCCTGGCTCATGGTCAGTTCCCCCGCGTGCCATCCGTGCGCTCGATGCGCACCATGTCACCCCCGTCCCCGCCCAGGCGCAGTTCAGCCGCACCGAACAGCCGATCGACGATGTAATAAGGGGGGCGGAAACGGTAGTTCACCAGTTGCCCGTCGCCTTGCGCGCCGATCACGAACAAGGGCGGTAGCTCGCCTTGCGCAATGCCCGGCGGGAACTGGATATAGACTTTTTCGCCGTCGTCGAAGGCGCGTAGCGGCTTCCAAGGCGGATTGCTGCCGCTGATCGCGTAGCGGAAGCGGATGCGTTCCAGCGACAGGCCGGTATCCACCGGCGCGGTCGCCTGCGCCGCCTGTGCCTGGCGCTGCAACGCCAGCATGCGGTCTTTCGGATAGTCCCAGGATACCGAGGCCATCCACGCTTTTTCCGTCGAGGTCAGTTCGAGCAGATATGTCCGGCGATTGGTGGTGATGACAAGATTTGTCTTGAGGCTGGAGCGGATGGGCTTGACCAGCACGTTGACGCGCAGCTCGTCTCCGCTGCCGCTGGATGTGTCACCGACGATCCAGCGCACGGTATCGCCAGCAGCAACCGTCACCAGTTCCTCGCCCGGCTGGAGCGACACCACGGTGACGCGCCCCGGCGCGGCATAGACTTGATAGAGGGCGCCATCGGTGTACGGCCAGACCTGAATCGCATTGACGTAGCCCTCGCGCGTGGGTGCGATGCGTGCCTCGGCGTTCGCGCGGGAAACGCGCATGGTTTCGTCGGCCGGTTCCGGCGCGGGCTTGGCTTCGTCCACCTCCGGCAGCGGCTTCAACTGCGCCGGCAGCGCCAGCGGCTCGGGAATGGCGACGACTTCCACCGGCTTGGGCGGTTCGGGCAGCGGCTGGGCTTGCACCGGCTCATCCAGCGAAATCACGGGCGGCGGCTTGCCCTGCGTGGCGCAGCCCGACAGGGCCAGCAGCACCATCGGCAAAACGTAAAAGCGGAAAGGCAGGTTCATGGTTTGGCTCCTTCGGAAGAATCCAGCTCGCGGCTCCACGACAGGCCATTGACGTAGATGCCCAGCGGGTTGCGGCGCAGGCGTTCTTCGGTGCGTGGGGTTTGCAGGACGACGGACACCACGGCCGTCCATCGCTCCAGCCCGGCGGCCGCGCCATTGACGTAGCGGCGTTCCGTCCAGCGCACGTTGAAAGACGTGTCGCTTGCGCGCACGACGCTGGTGATCTGCACCGTCACCGACTCGCGGCCGATGCGGGCGAACGGGTCATTGGTGCGGGCATAGTCGTTGAGCACGGCCGCGCCCTTGTCGGTGGTGTAGTCGTAGGCATCGAGCCAGTTCTGTCGCACCACGATGGGGTCAATGGAGAGCGAGCGAACCAGCGTGATGAAATGCGCGATGTGATAGGCGGTCTGCGCGTCGGACGGCCGATACGGCGTGGTGGCCTCGCTCACGACGCGAACAGGACCACCTCGCTCGATTTCCACGACGTAGGGCGTCACCAGCGACTGCGTGGAATGCCAGATGCGGTCGCCCGCCAGCAGCAGTGCCAGTCCGAGACAGCCGAAGGCCATAAGGCGCCAGTTCTTCGTTTGAGCACGGGACGAACCGATACGGTCGTCCCACACCTGGCCTGCGGCTTGATAGGGGGTGGCAGGCTGCGGCGTGTCGGCATAGCGCACCTGCGGTCGCTTGAATCGCATGGTCGTTTCTCCTTATGAATCGGAATCGCGCAGGCTGGGGCCTTGCGCGGAGCCGCCACCGTCGCCACCGCGCAGCGTGTGTGCAGCGGTGGTCGCGGCATGGGTGATCTGCTGGCGGCGGTGCAGGCGCTTGGCCCAGGCGGGTTGTTCTTGCTTCTGCGCATTGGCGGAACCGCCGGCGGCTTCGCCGGCATCGCCATGCCCGGATGCAGCGGCTCTTGCCGCAGCACCGCCGCCGGAAGCGGTCCCGCCTTCTGTAGCCGTGCCGTTCCATCCGGCGCGGAATGGGCCGGTCATCTTCTGAGCGAAGGCGGACGTGCGGGATGCCGCGCTGCGGCCGGCGGCTTGTGCGCCAGTCTTGGCGACGTTGCCCAAGCCAGCCATCGCGCCCTTGGCGCCGCCACCTGCGGCGGCGGACCCGGCCTGGAACGCCGATCGTGCGCTGCCGGCTGCCGACGTGGCGGCACGCGCACCGCTGCCGGCCAGCTTGGCGGCGGCCGGTGCCATGCGAGCGCCGGCCGCCACAGCACCGCCTACGCCGGTCGCTGCGGCGCCGATGGCGACAGCCGTACCGGCGGCGCCCAGCGCCGCGCCGGCCATCGCACCGGCTCCAAGCTGCGGGCCGCCGGAGATCAGCCCCGTGGCGATACCCGGCCCGAATATTCCCAAAGCCAGTAGCGATAGCGACGCAAGCATGATGACCAGCGCATGGTCGATGGAGGGTTCATCGGGATGAACCTGGAACTCCGCGAACAGGCCCGAACCAATGCCGACGATGACGGCCAGCACCAAGACCTTGATGCCCGACGACACCACGTTGCCGAGCACCTTTTCCGCCAGGAAGCTCGTCTTGTTCCAGAGTGCGAACGGCACAAGCACGAAGCCGGCGAGCGTGGTCAGCTTGAACTCGATGAGCGTGATGAAAAGCTGGATCGCCAGCACGAAGAAGCAAAGCACCACGACCAGCCAGGCAATGAACATCACCACGATGGGGTCGAGGTTCACGAACACCTCGGGGAACCCGGCCATGTCCCCGATCTGCTCCAGAATCGGCGCACCCGCGTCGATGCCGGTCTTCGCCAGCCGCCCCGGTTGCAGGAAGTTCTCCATCGTGATGGCCGAGCCGGTGGCCGTGATGCCCAGCCCGGCGAACGATCGAAACACGATGCCGGCCAGCAGATTGAAGTTGTTGATGATGTAAGCGAAGGCGCCGACGTAGAGCACCTTGTGCAGCAGCTTGGCGATCACGTCCTCGCCCTGCCCGGTGGCGTGGCTCATCGCCCAATACAAACCGGCGATGGTCATGTCGATGACGATGAGCGTGGCGGTCAGGAACGCGACTTCGCTTTGCAGCAGACCGAAACCGGAGTCGATGTAGCGCGAGAACGTGTCGAGGAAGCGGTCGATGATGGTTACGTCATTCACGGCGCGTCCTCCCCGATGGGTTCATCGAAGCTCGGCGGAATCGGCGGCAGATCGGCCAGCGTCTGGTACTCGTCCGGCCCGGCCTGGCCGGCGAAGAAACGCCGTCGGAACGCTTCGGCGGCAGCGCGGCAGGCGTCCTCGCCTGCGGCCTGCCGATCCGCCGCACATTGCGCGCGCAGTGCCTTGAGCCGCACGGGGTCGGCACTCAACGTATCGGCCAGGTCCCCGGCTGGCTGCTGGCCGCATGCGGTCAGCAGCACAGCCAGCAACGAAACCGAGAGGGCAAGGACGCATCGCATGGCCGTCTCCCGTCAGTTGGAATAGAAGTCCACGCGCTGCGGCGTGTAGGCCGTGCCCGTGCCGAGGAAGCGCCGCCGCACCTCGCGGGCGCGCTCGGTAGCCGCCGCCTGCCGCGCCAGCTCCAACGAGGTCGCCCGGTCCTGGGTGATCTGGAGCCGCTGCGATTGGATCGACTGCTTGGCCTGCAAGGCCAGCAACTGGTTCATCGCCTGCATCGCTTGGAGCGCCCCTTCGGCCGACTGGCTCTTGCTCACAAGGTCGGCCAGCACGCTTTCGTCTTCGCCCAGGTTCTGCGACACCTGGGCCTGCATCCGCATGGTGGTCTGCAAGCCGTTGAGCGTGTTTTTCCAGCGCGCTTGGGCGTCCTCGTACATCTGATTTCCGCTCACGGTGGCGGCGTACTGCTCCGGGTACAGACGGGCGAATTCCCGATCCACGTTCGCCACGTCGTAGGCCAGTCCCCTGGCTTCGTCGATCAGCCGCTGCGTCGTCGCCAGGTTGGTGCGCAGACGGTTGACCACGCTGGACGGCAGGCTGGCAAGGTTGCGCGCCTGGTTCATCAGCATCTGCGCCTCGTTCTGAAGCTGCTGGATCTGGTTGTTGATCTGTTCCAGGGTGCGAATGGCGGTCAGCGTGTTCTGCACCAGGTTGGTTGGGTCGAGCACGATGTCGCCAACACCGAAAAGCGCATGCGCGGGCTGCACAGCTCCGAAGGCCAGCGTGCAGGCAACGGCCAGTGCGGCGAGTTTGGGGGTATGAACTTTCATCGCAGGTTCTCCAGTGGGTGAGAAAGGAAGGAAGCGGAAGCCGGCGCGAGGCCGGGGAACTCGGGCAGCAGGTCCGCCGCCCAATCAAGGCCGCGATGGCGCAGCCACGCGCCGGTGAAGCCGGGGGCGCCGGCCTGCATCAGCACGCGATCTATGTCGCGTTGGTCTTGCGGTGTAGAAGCGGCGGCAAACGCCAGCGCAGCCGGCCCCAGGTCGAGGTCGAACAGGCGATTGCCTAAGCGCGATTGGTAGTAGTAATCGCGCTTGGGCTGTGCGGTGGCGACGATTTCGATTTGCCGGCTGTTGAGGCCGAAGCCCTCGTAGATCGTGCGAATCTGTGGCTCGGTGGCCTGCGGATTAGGTAAGAAAATTCTGCTCGCGCAGCTCTCGATGATCGCGGGCGCGATGGTCGAGTCCTTTATGTCGGCCAGCGACTGCGTGGCGAAGATGACGCTGACCTCCTTTTTGCGCAGCGTCTTGAGCCATTGCCGGATGCGGGCGGCAAAGGACGGCTCATCGAGGAACAGCCACGCTTCATCGAGAATCAGCAGCGTGGCCGCGCCATCGAAACGCTCGTCGAAGCGGGCGAACAGGTAACGCAGCACTGCTTGCACGGCGGCCGGGCTGTGCATCAGTTCTTCCATCTCGAAGCCCTGCACGTCGGCCATGCCCAGGCGGTCATGGTCGGCATCCAGCAGCTTGCCGTGCGCGCCGCCCAGGGCATAAGGCGCGAGTGCCTGGCGCAGCGCGTTCGATTGCAGCAGCACGGAAAGGCCGGTCATCGTGCGCTGTTCCAGCGGCGCGCCGGCAAGGCTGCCCAGCGCCGACCAGATGGCCGCTTTCTCATCCGGGCCGACGGTCACGCCTTCATGCAGCAGGCGGCCTTCCACCCATTCGGCGGCCCAGGAGCGGTAGCCTTCCCGGTCGATGCGGGCGAGCGGCTGGAACGCGATGCCGCCATCGGCGCCGAGGTCGTAGTGCTCGCCGCCCAGGCCCTGGATGGTGGCGCGCATCGAACGGCCCATGTCGAACGCGAAAATCCGCGAGCCGAAATAGCGGCGGAACTGCAAGGCCAGCATCGCCAGAAAGACCGACTTGCCCATGCCCGTCGGGCCGGCGACCAGCATATGCCCCACATCGCCGATGTGCGTGACCAACCGAAAAGGCGTGGCGCCATCGGTGCGCGTGACGATCAGCGGCGGGCCGTCGAGGTGGTCGTTCTTCTCGGGACCGGCCCACACCGCCGACAAGGGCATCATGTGCGCCAGGTTCAGCGTGGAGACGATGGGCTGGCGCACGTTGGCGTAAGCGTTGCCAGGAATGGACGACAGCCACGCATCGACGGCGTTGAGCGTTTCGGGGATGGTCACGAAACCCCGGCCCTGGATGACGCGCTCCACCATGCGCAGCTTTTCGTCGGCCACGGCCGCGTCGGCATCGAGCACCGTCACCGTGGCGGTGAGGTAGCCGAACGCGACCTGATCGCTGCCCAATTCCTGCAAGGCGGCATCGGCGTCGGCGGCCTTGTTGCTCGCGTCGGTATCCACCAGTGGGCTTTCCTGCTGGAAGATCGTTTCGCGCAGCAGCGCGACGACGTTCTTCCGCTTTGCAAACCACTGGCGGCGCAGACGGCCGAGTTCCTTTTCCGCTTCGGCTTTGTCCATGCAGAGAAAGCGCGTGCTCCAACGGTAGCCAAAGCCGAGGCGGTTGAGGTCATCCAGCAGGCCCGGCCAGGTCGAGGTCGGAAAGCCACGCACCGACACCACGCGCAGGTGTTGGTCGCCCAAGGTAGGCGCAAGACCACCGACCAGGGCGGAATCGGCCAGCAGCGCGTCGAGGTAGAACGGCACCTCGGGAACGCCGATGCGGTAGCGCCGCGTCGAGACGGTCGCGTGCAAGTAGGTCAGCGTCTGGCTGTCGTCCAGCCAGGCGATCTCCGGCATCACGCCGTCGAGCAGGTCGAACACGCGATCCGTTTCTGCCAAGAAGGCATCGAGCCGGCCACGCCAGTCCACGCCGTCGCCGGGCGCGTTCTCGTAGAGCAGCTTGGCCGCGCGGGCGCGCGATTCCTCGGGCGGCAGATAGGCCAGCGTCAGGTGATAGCCGCTCTCGAAGTGATGGCCTGACTCCTCGAAGGCGGCGCGGCGTTCTTCATCGACCAGCCAGGACAGCGGCTCGGGAAATTCGGAGTGCGGGTAATCCGCTGCCGGCCGGCGCTCGGCCTCGATGAACAGCGCCCAGCCCGAACCCAGCCGGCGCAGTGCGTTGTTGAGCCGCGCAGAGGTGGCGATCAATTCGCCCTGCGTGGCGCTGTCCAAGTCGGGGCCGCGAAAGCGGACCGTGCGCTGGAAACTGCCGTCCTTGTTCAAGACGACACCCGGCGCCACCAGTCCGGCCCAGGGCAGCCAGTCGGCGAGCAGCGCGGGCCGCTGGCGGTATTCGGCAAGGTTCAGCATCGCGGCATCTCCCTACACGTCCAGCAGCGGCTTGTGCTTGATGTGGCGGGCGAAGACCTGCATGAACTGCGGATCGAGGTGTGCGCCCCACACCGCCAGCGAATGGCCGACGATCCAGAGCACTAGGCCGGGAATCCACAGTTGCAGGCCCAGCCCGACGGCGGCGGCCAGCGTGCCGTTCGCAATGGCGACCGTGCGCGGCGCACCGCCCAGCAGGATCGGCTCGGTCAGCGAGCGATGCAGCGGCACCTCGAAGCCCGGAAGGTCGCTGGCCGTGCTCATACAACGGCCCCGCCGGAGAAGCTGAAGAACGACAGAAAGAACGAGGACGCGGCGAACGCGATGCTCAATCCGAACACGATCTGGATGAGCTTGCGGAAGCCGCCCGACGTGTCGCCGAAGGCCAGCGCGAGGCCCGTGGCGATGATGATGATGACCGCCACGATGCGCGCGACCGGCCCCTGAATGGAGTCGAGGATGGATTGCAGCGGGCCTTCCCACGGCATCGAAGAACCGGCGGCCTTCGCCGTGCCGGCCGTCATCAGCATGAGGGCGGCCAGCAGCAGGCCGTGATGTGCCGGCGCAGCGAGGCGCCGCAGGCGTGCGAGGCCCGAAGCCGGATTTACGGAAAAACGGAAAGCAGCAGCGTTCGTCTGCGTCATGGCAGTTCTCCAGGTTGGTCAGGGGACGGGGAAGGAAGCGGCGGCAGCTCGGGAAACGGTGTTTCCAGTGCATCCGCCAGGCGGTAGCCGGTGCCGTCGAAGCCGACGACACGAGCGATGCTTTCGACGTGGCGCTTGCGGCCACGGCCAGCGATGTGGACGACGACGTTGACTGCCTCGGCGATCAGCGCCCGCGGCGGGTTCACCGCCACTTCGAGAATCAACTGTTCGAGGCGCAGCAGCGCGCCCAGCGCGGAACCCGCGTGAATGGTGGCGATGCCACCCGGATGCCCCGTGCCCCACACTTTGATGAGGTCGAGGGCTTCGCCACCGCGCACCTCGCCGACGATCACGCGATCGGGGCGCAGGCGCATCGTGGCGCGCACCAGCTCGGTCATGGTCACGACGCCAGCACGAGTGCGCAGCGGCACATGGTCGCGGGCCGCGCATTGCAGCTCGATGGTGTCTTCGAGCACCAGCACGCGGTCGCCGGTGGCCGCGATCTCGGCCAGCAGCGCGTTCGCCAGCGTGGTCTTGCCGGTGCTGGTGCCGCCTGCGATCAGAATGTTCTGCCGCTCGCGCACGGCGCGGCGCATGAACTCGGTCTGCCCGGCGGTCAGGATGCCGTCGGCCACATAGCGATCCAAGCCGATGATGCTCACGGCGCGCTTGCGCAGCGCGAACGCCGGGCCGGGCGCGGCCGGCGGCAAGATGCCCTCGAAGCGCTCGCCCGTCTCGGGCAGCTCGGCGGTCAGCAGCGGCTGGCCGCGATGCACTTCCGCGCCGACATGGGCCGCGACCAGACGGATGATGCGTTCGCCATCGGCTTCCGACAGTTCCACGCCCAACGGCGCACGGCCCGACGACAGCCGATCCACCCATAGCGTGCGGTCGGGGTTGAGCATGATTTCCACCACGTCCGGGTCTTCCAGCGCAGCGGCGATCAGCGGACCCATCGCTGTGCGCAGCATCTGGATGCGGCGATCCAGCGACGTGGCGGCGGACGAACGAGGCTCGGGCGGAAGTTGCGGAACGGCGCTCATGAGGCACGCTCCTGGGCTTCGGCCAGCGCCGCCGCGTCATCCATCCGCGCGGTGTCCGGGTGCAGTTCTTCCACCACGTCGCGCACGAGGCTGCGGCCACGCAGCAGGTGGCGGCCGAGCTGTTCGACGAATTGCTCGAAACGGGCCTTGCCTTGGGCGCGGGCCGCTTCCTGATGCGCTTCGGGAACCGGCGTGCTGACTGTCAGGAAGTAGCGGACGAACAGCGCCAGTGTTTCGATCTGGATGTTCTGGTCGCGCTCCAGGCGCTCGAATTGGCGCGACAGGCGATCGAGCCGCTTGGCGATGGCGGCCTCGCGTTGGTCGGCCGCGTCAGGCGACAGCCAGGACGCCAGCGCCGCGGCGACGATGGACGACTTGGACACGCCTTTCTTGGCGGCCAGTTCTTCCAGGCGCTTGGCGTGCTCGTGCTGGATGAAAAGATTGAGGCGGTACTGGCTCATAGCTCGATTCCGTCGTTAGGGTCGAGGGAAGCCAGCCGAGCCGTGCGCTGCATGGCCGGGTCGAGCTGGCCGGGAAGCGGCAGCGCCAGGTCGTCGTCGTCGAGCAATGCCAGGTCGGAAGCCTGTGCATCCGGCTCGGGGTCGTAGGCGACGGCTTCGGAGAGTTCGGGCTGGCGGCGCGGGCCGCCGTCATCGGTGCCGCCCAGGGCATCGGTGGATGCCGCGGCTGGTGTGGCAGGAACGGCAGGAATCGCCAAGCCGCTCCAGTCGTCGGGCCGCGATGGCGGCGCGTCGGCGTACTGCCCGGCCGCGAGCGTGGGCGGCGGCAACACGCGGCGCGTGAAGTTCTCGTCTTCGTAGTAGCGCAGCTTGCGCGCCTTGATCGGCGGATGGCCGGAGACCATGACCACCGCCTCGTCGGGGGGGAGCTGCATCACCTCGCCCGGCGTCAACAGCGGTCGAGCCATCTCCTGACGCGACACCATGAGGTGGCCGAGCCACGGTGCCAGGCGATGGCCCGCGTAGTTGCGCTGCGCCCGCAGTTCGGTGGCGGTGCCGAGCATTTCGGAAATGCGTTTGGCCGTGCGTTCGTCGTTGGTCGCATACGCGACCCGCACATGGCAGTTGTCCAAAATGGAGTTGTTCGGGCCGTAAGCCTTTTCGATCTGGTTGAGCGACTGCGCGATGAGGAAACTGCGGATGCCGTAGCCGGCCATGAACGCAAGGGCCGTCTCGAAGAAGTCCAGTCGGCCCAGCGCGGGGAACTCATCGAGCATCAGCAGCAGTTCCCGCTTGCGCTGGATGCCATCCGAACCATCAAGGGACTCGGTGAGCCGGCGGCCGATCTGGTTGAGGATCAGGCGCACGAGTGGCTTGGTTCGGCTTATGTCCGAAGGCGGCACCACCAGATACAGCGACACAGGCCGTTCGGCGGAAATAAGGTCGGCGATGCGCCAGTCGCATCGCGAGGTGACTGCGGCCACCGTGGGATCGCGATACAGGCCCAAGAAAGACATGGCGGTGCTCAACACGCCGGAGCGTTCGTTGTCCGACTTGTTGAGCACTTCCCGCGCAGCGGATGCAACAACCGGGTGCGGTGCATCGCCCAGGTGCTTCGTCGTCATCATCCGGTGCAGCGTCAGCTCGAACGGGCAAGCCGGGTCGCTGAGGAAGTTGGCGACGCCGCGCAGCGTCTTGTCCTCGCCTGCATAGAGCACATGCAGGATCGCGCCGACCAGCAGCGCGTGCGAGGTCTTTTCCCAATGGTTGCGCTTCTCCAACGCGCCTTCGGGATCGACCAGAATGTCCGCGATGTTCTGCACGTCGCGGACTTCATGTACGCCGCGCCGCACTTCCAGCAGCGGGTTGTAGGCAGCAGATGCCGGATCGGTGGGGTTGAACAGCAGGCAGTGGCTGAATCGGCTGCGCCAGCCGGAAGTCAGCTTCCAGTTCTCGCCCTTGATGTCGTGAATGACCACCGATGCAAGCCAGGACAGCAGCGTCGGTATCACCATGCTGACGCCCTTGCCGGTGCGCGTGGGGGCAAAGGCGATGATGTGTTCGGGGCCGAAGTGCCGCAGGTAGTAACGGAGCCTGCCCAGCATCCGGCCCAGGAAGACGCCCGCAGTCTGCGTCAAGCCGGCGCGCTTGATTTCCTCGTCAGTTGCCCAACGCGCGGAGCCATAGGTGGTGACAAGGCGCGATTGCCGCGAGCGCCACACCGACATGGCGATGGCGACGACAACGGCCACCAAGCCGCTGCCACCTGCGATAGCCCCGCCAATGTCGAAGACATGCGGCGCGTAGGCATCGAAGAAGAACCACCACTCAAAGAGCCGCCAGGGGTGATAGACGGGCGTTCCAAGGAAATCGAACCACGGCGAGCCAAGGCGTAGTTGATAGCCCAGGGCGGCGGCTGTCCATTGCGTTGCACTCCATACGCCGGCGGTCACGATGCCGAAAACGACGGCGATCTGCCCGAACAGCACGCCCTGAGCTTGCATTGACTGGCCTCCGATTTCTCCTGCGTTGATTCCTCATTCAGAAGCGGCACAACAACGTGCCGCACACGTGAGGATCGGAGTCGGATCGGCGCCGGTCAAAGACCGTTATCGGGAGAAAGGTCGAGCAAAAAGCAAGGGTTCGCGCAGGGGCGCAGAAAAGAAAAACGCCGCAAGCGAAGGCGCGTTGCGGCGTGTTGAGCGAAAAAACGGAAGATTCGTGGCGACGTGCCGACGATCAGAACTTCGGCGATTCCTTCGGCGGCGTGTAGGGCACGTTGCCATCGCCGTAGAACCGCTTGCGCGTGGCTTCGGCCACGCGGTTGCACAGTTCGTCGCCCAGCTTGGCGCGCTCCAGCTTGCACTGCTGGCGCAGCTCTTTCAGCCGTTCGGGATTGGATGCCAGTTCTTCAACGGTCGGCAGGTCTGTATTCCGGGGCGTCTCGGACTGGCCGCAGGCCGTCAACGCCACAGCCAGTAAAAGCGGGAGTGTCTTCTTCATGGATTGGGTTCCTCCAAGTTGTCGGGATAGCGCTCCAATGCGGGAGCGGGCCTGCTGGCTTCGGGCGATTCGATGGACTGCACGCGCTCGATGAATCGGGCCAGCGTTTCCGAAGGTTCACCTTCCGGGCGCAGCAGATAGGTCGTCAGCACCGGCGAGCGGCCAGCCAGCGGGCGCAAGACAATGCCTTGCTCCCGGCTGGCCGCGATGTGCGAGGCTCCAGTCAGGCCCAGGGCGAAGCCTGCGGATACCAGCACCATCATCAAGTCGCAGGAGGCTACACGCTCGGCAACCAGCGGTTCCATGTCAACGCGGCGCAGTACCCGTTCGACCTGCCGCGCGTGCCCCTCGCATGCCTGTGGATCGCAGAGCACCAGCGGGAAGCGCAGCACTTCCTCCAGCGGAATCCTCTTGTACTTGAGCAAATCGTGTCGTGCCGGCACTGCCACCACCAGCGGGTCGGTCCAGACCGGCAAGGCGACGACTCCATCACCGACTTCATCGGAGCGCGCGAATCCCACATCGTAAAGGTCGTCGTTCAGCCCTTTGATTTGCTGCGACAGCGGCACCTCGAACAGCCGAATCTCGACCTCGGGTTCTTCTTGCCGGCAGAGTGCCAGCAAAGCGGGCAGGCGCGATGGCGTAATGCCATCGGACAAGGCGATTCGCAACTGCCGATGAAATCCGTTGGCCGCTGCCTTCACGCTGTCACGGGCCTGCTGTAATGCCGTGAAGACGCGCGGCACATGCTCAAGAAACAGCTTGCCGGCGCGGGTTAGGCGCGTGCTGCGCGTGGTACGGGCGAACAGCACCACGCCGAGTTCTTCCTCCAGCTCCTTGATCGCGCGTGAAAGCGGCGACTGCTCGATGTGCAGTTTTTCCGCTGCACGGGCGAAGTGGAGTTCTTCCGCAACAGCCAAGAAGCAGCGTAGGTGTCGAATCTCCATCTATCGCGTCCCTGTCGTTGGCGCCTAGATCACTTCATCGGCCTACATCGATCAAGTGATGGCTTTCGTTGATGCGTTGGATGGTGAAGGTCTCTCCATCAATGGAAATTTCATTGATGCAGCACGGCTCCTGCTTGATCCGCCAATAGCGGGACAAGGGCAAGCCGAGGGCATGCGTCAGGAGCACCCGGTTGATGCTGTCGTGACCGACCAGAACCACGGTCTGGCCCTTGTGCTTCTTCAACACCCGTTGCAGCACGCTGATGCCACGCACCAGAACCTGAGCGAGCGTTTCGCCGCCGGGGATGGCGGCGAGGTCCGGCGCCTCGAACCAGATCCGATGTTCCTCCGGCCAGCGGGCGCGCACTTCATCATGCGTGAGACCCTGCCATTCGCCGTAGTGCGTGTCGGCCAGGTCATCGAGAACTTCAGGCTTGGCGCCCGTTGCTTCGCCAATCTCCGCGCCAGTCCGCACGCAACGGCCCAGCGGACTGGTGTAGATCGCGTCGGGCTTCCATGTTTGGGCCACGCGCTGGCCGAGGGCCTTGGCCTGCCGCTGTCCCAGCTCGGACAGTGGGATTTCGGCCCGTCCGCGGAAACGTTCGGGGGCAATCCAATCCACGTGGCCGTGGCGTGTCAGGATGATGGTCGTCATAAGGTCTGCTCCATGTAGCTAAAAGATCAGTCACCGCACGAATGCGGCATGTCCGGCATAGACGGCGGCCTTGCCCAGCACTTCTTCGATGCGCATGAGCTGGTTGTACTTTTCGACGCGCTCGCCACGACATGGCGCGCCCGTTTTGAGATGGCCCGTGCCCAGCGCCACGGTGAGGTCGGCAATGAAGCTGTCCACGGTTTCGCCGCTGCGGTGCGACACCATTGTACCCCACCCAGCCAGATAGGCCGTATCCACAGCGGCACGGGTTTCGGTGAGCGTGCCGATCTGGTTGGGCTTGATGAGCACCGCATTGGCTACGTCCTCGCGGATGCCGCGCTCGATGCGTTCCACGTTGGTGACGAACAGATCATCACCCACCAGTTCGATCCTGCTTCCCAGCGCCTGATTCAGCAGCTTCCAGCCAGTCCAGTCGTCTTCCGCCAGTCCGTCTTCCAGCACGGCGATGGGATACCTGGCGATCCAGTCGGCATACAGCTCCACCATCTGCTCCGCCGTGACATGGCGGTCTTCGCTGCGCAGGTGGTACAGGCCGTTCTCATAGAAGCCGCTGGATGCAGGATCGAGCGCGATCACCACATCCTCGCCGGGCGTGTAGCCGGCGCTCTCGATGGCCGCGAGGATCAGCTCTACCGCGTCGCTGTTGTGCTTCAGGGCGGGAGCAAAGCCGCCTTCATCGCCGACCGCCGTGGAGTAGCCACGTTCTTTCAACGTGGCGCGTAGGCGATGGTAAATCTCCGCACCCCAGCGCACGCCTTCGGCGAAGGTTGCCGCGCCAACCGGAGCGATCATGAATTCTTGGAAGTCCGTACCCTGCCAGTTGGCATGCACGCCGCCGTTGAGGATGTTGAACATGGGCACGGGCATACGGCAGGCTTGCGCGCCGCCCAGGTACTGGAACAGCGGCAGCCCGGCCGTCTGTGCCGCAGCCCGCGCGACGGCCAGGCTGACGCCCAGGATGGCGTTGGCCCCGAGCCGGGCCTTGTTCGGCGTGCCGTCGAACGCGATCAGGGCGTGGTCGATGGCGGCTTGATCCTGCGCGTCCAGGCCATGCAAGACGGCTCCGATGGCCTTGTTGACGTGCGCGACGGCTCTGCGCACGCCTTTGCCTTCAAAGCGGTGCGGGTCGTCGTCGCGCAACTCGACCGCCTCATGGATGCCAGTCGATGCGCCCGAAGGTACGGCTGCCCGGCCGGTCGCGCCGCCGGTAAGCCGCACATCCACCTCGATGGTGGGATTGCCACGTGAATCCAGAATTTCGCGGGCGTGTATCGTCTGGATCGCAGACTCCATAGCTGACTCCGATGCAAAAGGCGGAAGTACATTGCGCAGGGCGCCGGGGCATCGGGAGCAATGCCGCGGCCCCTGCTCAACATGAGGTGTTCTCAATGGCCGGAACCGCTCCCGTCCAGTTCCGCACCCGAGAGGCAGGCGGTGGTGTTGTCCGCCACGCTGGCACGGCACGCCGCTTCATCCGGCATGCGGTCGTACATCAAGCCGCCTTCGACGAAGCTGACGTTGTACCAAGCGGACTCGACCAAGCGCGGAGCCGCACCGGCAATGCACAACAGGACAGCCGCCCACAAGATCAGTCCAGCGAGCAGATTGTTGTTGTCCCGGAACCAGTCGGACAAAGTGGGTTCAGGGGGAAGATTGCGAACAGTCAACATGATGGCTCTCCTTGTGTATGAGTAATGAACACCTCCGGCATGGCATGCCGGTCACTTCGCAGCCTTCCCCACGCGCCCGTACTCGACGGGTACTTTCACGTAGGTCAGGTTGATTTCTTCCTGGGCGAGCGCGTCCATCAGGCGCTGGCAGGCCGCCTCGTCCACCGAGACGGTGATTGCGAGCGGCTGGTCTGCCAGCTCGAAGAAATGGGCGGAATGGAAGCGCCCGGCGTGGTCGAATCCTTCCGCGCCGCCGACCAGCGTGCCGCCGACGGCGCCTTGTTCCTTGGCGAATTTCAGTAACCACTCGCCAATGGGCGTGTGCCGGTGCCTGCGGTCTTGTCCCGTGAAGAACGTGAGTTGATAGCCTTTCATAGCAGCTCCTTGGGTCATGGTTGGCGAATGAGGGAAACCGTGGCCATGCCAAGCACCGTCATCGCGAGCGAGCCGCCCACGTGCAGTGCCAGCATGCCGGCCGACCACCCCAGGCGGCCGTCGCGCAGCAGCGTCAGCAGTTCGGCCGAGAACGTCGAGAAGGTGGATAAGCCGCCGGCCAGGCCGGTGATGACGAACAGCCGCCAGGCCGGCGACAGGTTCGGCTCCGAGCCGAAATAGGCGATGGCGGCACCCACGATGTAGGCCGCGATCAGGTTGGACGCCAGGGTGCCCATTGGGATGTGCGGCGCAAGCGCGTTCATGCTCAAGCTCAGGCCGTAGCGCATCAGCGCGCCGATCACCGACCCGATGCTCACCGCGAGGATTGCGTAGGCGCCAGCCATCGTTAGCTGGCCTTGCTGGCATGTGTCGCATGCGCGGCGCGGTGGCGACCCAGCGGCAATTCGCACAGGAACAGCACGGCATGCACCTTGCGCAGTTCCTCGGCGTGCTCGTGCATGAACTCGCGCAGGCGCTCCTCGGTATCCAGCAGCTCCAGGCATTGCGGATGCCGCATGCCGGTCAATTCGGGATGGTGGTGCGACATGCGTTCGCCCGGCAGGTAGCCGGAGCTGACCTGATGCAGCATGGCCTGCACGATGTTGGCCTGCTTGGCGACCGTCAGCAGATGATGTGCCAGCGCCGGCGCGCTCAAGTGATGCCAGAAGCGCGTGACCTTGGCTTTGGTGGCGATCGGGAAATACAGCCGCAAGGCGGCGATATGCTGCTGACTGGCTTTTGAGGTCATTGGGCGTTTTCCTTGGTCGTGACGGATGTTTCGGCCTTGTTCTCCGGCGCCGGCGGGACTTCTTTCGCCGACTCGTCCTTCTGTTTGCGGAAATGCGCGAGGTCGGCAATGCGCAGTTCTTCGGGAACGGCGTTGCGGTGCTTGCTGTGCTTGCTGTGGCCCACGCGCTGCGCGTGGTAGATGCCCGTGTGGCCGGAGAACAGATAGGCCGTGATGCAGCCGACGGCGGCCAGCGGGCCGATTTCCGCGCCGAACAGTTCCATCGCCATGAGCGTGGTGGCAATGGGCGTATTGGCAGCGCCCGCGAACACGGCGACGAAGCCGATGCCGGCCAGCATGGGAAACGGCAATTGCAGCAGCGGGGCCAGGGCGTTGCCCAGCGTCGCGCCGATGTAGAACAGCGGCGTGACTTCGCCACCCTTGAATCCCGTGCCCAGCGAGACGACCGTGAACGCCATCTTGCCGAGGAAGTCCCAGGGCGCCATCGGCTCCTGGAAGGAGCGCACGATGTCAGGGATGCCCAGGCCGATGTAGCTGTAGGCATCGAGCGCCCACACCGCCGTGGCGATGACGATGCCGCCAGCAGCGGGCCGAAGCGGCGCGTAGTGAATCAGGCGTTTGACCCACGCGCTCAATTTGTGGGCGGCCGTGGCGAACAACATGCCCACGAGGCCGAACACGATCCCGGCCGCGACCACCGCCATCACGCTCCAGAAACTGATGGGCACGATTTCGCCCATCACGTAGTGCGTGTGGTGGACGCCCCAGGCCAAGCAGACCTGATCGGCGACGATGCCGGCCACGACGCACGGGAACAGCGCGTCGTAGCGCATGCGCCCAATGGCGAGGATTTCAAGACCGAACACGGCGCCGGCCAGCGGCGTGCCGAACACGGACGCGAAGCCGGCGCTGATGCCGGCCATCAACAGGATGCGCCGGTCCTCGTGCTTCATGCGAAACAGGTGGGTGAACTGGTCGGCCAGCGCGCCGCCCATCTGCACGGCGGTTCCCTCGCGGCCTACCGAGGCACCGAACAGATGGGAAACGACGGTGCCGCCCAGCACCAGCGGAACCATGCGCAGCGGCACGACCTTCTTGGGGTCGTGGATCTCGTCAATGATGAGGTTGTTGCCGCCATCGACGGTCTTGCCCATCAGGTGGTAGATCCACCCGACAGCGAAGCCGGCTACCGGCAGCAGCCAGATGACCCAGCGGTGCGCCTCGCGCCACGCGGTGGCGCGATCCAGGGACACGAGAAAGAAGGCGGAAGCGGTGCCTGCCAGGAAGGCAACCAGGCTGGCGATGACAAGCCACTTGCCGATGTAGGGCAGCAGCTCAAGTTGTTCGGGACGGAATCGGCGCATTGGTCATGTCTGCTCGAAATGAATCGGGCTGACCAACGGCAAGGGATGTGAACGCGAGCGCCTACAGCCCCCGACCGTGGTCAGGTGTCTGTAGGCGTCATCAGCAGCTAAGAAATCGCTGCGGTTAAAGGAGGAACGCCATCTCCTACCACGTAATTTACCGCATCCCCGTTGGCGCGTCCACATTGATTTCATAGGACGTGTGTATCCAGAACAACAGGGATGCCTTATTGAAACAGTTGATTTGTTACGGTGGTTTCATTATGATTGTTCGCATGAAAATTCAGAACTGGCTGTTGCTCACGTACAAGGTGCCCGCCGAACCCGCCAAGAAGCGCATCGCTATCTGGCGCAGGCTCAAGGGCATGGGAGCCATCTACTTGCAGAACGGCGTCTGCCTGCTACCCAAGACCGACGACCACACTCGCCGCCTCAAGATCATCGAGAACGAAATCGACGAAATTGCCGGGGAGTCGGTGCTGCTGGAGACCGTCGCGCTGGACAAGTCCCAGGAGGAAAAAGTCGTGGCGCGCTTCAAGGCCGACCGCGATGAGCAATACACCGAATTCATCGCCAAATGCGACGACTTCGACGCGGAGATTGCCAAGGAGACGGCGGCCAGCCACTTCACCTACGCAGAACTCGAAGAAAACGACGCCGACCTC
Source organism: Pseudomonas sp. HMSC066A08 (assembly GCF_001813025.1). NCBI lineage: Bacteria > Pseudomonadati > Pseudomonadota > Gammaproteobacteria > Pseudomonadales > Pseudomonadaceae > Pseudomonas > Pseudomonas sp. HMSC066A08. The sequence continues at coordinate 268,213 of NZ_KV811290.1, read as the reverse complement.
AAGAAGCTCCAGACGTGGCTGGAGAAGATTCGCAAGCTCGACTTCTACGGCGCTACGCGGGCCGCCGAGGCGCAGCAGCGCCTGCAGCGCTGCGAGGCGCTGCTCGACGCCTATGCCCAGCGGGTCTTCGAGTCACACGACGAAAACCGCTGAAAGGAGCCGCAATGAAACTGACCGTCCTGACCTACAACACCCTGTTCGCCGGCCGCGATGGCGCCAACGACGCACGTGCCCAGGCGCAAATCGACCTTATCAACCAAGTGCGGCCCGATGTGTTTCTGATGCAGGAAGCCAAGGGCTTCGATGCCAATGGCGGCGCGTGGCTGTATGCCACGGAAGATCGCATCGGCATGCGCGGCTTTCTCGCCATCGCGCCACGCACCGGCCAAAACGTCGCCATCTTCATCCGCGAGCCGCTGCGCCCGCTGGCCTTCGACGCGGATGGCGCGCACTTCCACCACGCGCTGGCAACGCTCAAGGTGGCCGTGCCGGGCAGCAGCGAACCGATCACCTTCATCAGCGCGCACCTGTGCCCCAACGGCCCCGAGGTACGACGCCGCGAAGCGGCTTACCTGGCGGTGCAGGCCGCCCCGGACCGGCTCACGCTGGTCACTGGCGACTTCAATTCGGCCTCGCCGCACGATCCCGAGCCGGAAGGTTTCGACGCGCTGCCGGCGCATCATCGCGCCCGCTACCTGGCCGACGATCTGCAAAGCGCCGACCGCAGCGTGCTGGCGCATCTGGAGGCGGCTGGGTGGGTCGATCTAGGCCACCGGCTGGACCCGGCCAAGGTGGCAACCGTGCCCACGGCCGGCTTCACGGGCACCGAGTTTGCGACGATGCGCTGCGACTACCTGTTGGCCTCCGCTTCGCTCGCCCAGGCGGCGCGGCATTACGAGGTGATCCGCACGCCGGCCACGGATGGCGCCTCGGACCACTACCCCGTCCTCGCACGCTTCGAGTTACCGCAATGACCTCGGAGCCTGCCCATGCTGCCCCCGACACTGGCCGCGCGCCTGCGCCTGCGGCCGCTTAACGACCCACATCACGAATTGCCCTCCATGCAGAATGAATTACAAGAAGCGGCTCCCGAAGCCCCCGCCACGACGAAGGGCTGGTTCAATCGCACCGTCGCCGGCGCGGGACTGACCAGCGCCCTGGGCGACTTCTGCTACGAAACGACGACGGTGATCCTGCCCGGCTTCCTGGCCGTGCTGGGCATCCCGGCGGCGGCGCTGGGCATCATCGAGGGCATTGCCGATGCCGTCGCCAGCTTCACCAAGATGGTGTCGGGCCACATCGCGGACAAGCTCGGCCACCGCAAGAGCCTCGTGCTGGTCGGCTATGCGCTGACGCCGGTGGGGCAGGTCTTCATCGCGCTGGCGGCGGGCTGGCCGCTGCTGCTGCTTGGACGGCTGGTGTCGTGGTTCGGCAAGGGACTGCGCGGCCCCTTGCGCGACGCCATCGTGATCCAAGCCGTCAGCCCGCAAACGCGAGGCCGTGCCTTCGGCTTCCACCGCGCGGTGGACACCATCGGCGCGGTCATCGGCCCCTTGCTGGGCGTGGCCGTGCTGGGCTGGGCGCAGTCCCTGCATTGGGACGATGCGGCCGGGCCGTTTCGCTTCGTCCTCTGGCTGTCGGTGATTCCGGGCGTGCTGGCCGTGCTGGCATTCCTGGCCCTGGTCAAAGACCCGGAGCATTCGCCCAATCCGGGCCTGCGGCTGTGGAGCACGCTGCGCGGCCTGCCGGGACGCTTCAAGCGCTACCTGGGCGCGGTGGGGATATTCGGCTTGGGCGACTTCTCGCACAGCCTGCTGATTCTCGGGGCGACGCAATTGCTCACGTCGTCGCTCGGCGTCGTACAGGCCGCGCAGGTCGCCGGGCTGCTGTACGTCGGCCGCAACGTGGTTCAGGTGCTGGCCTCCTATCCCATCGGCGCATGGGCCGACCGTATCGGCTCGCTGCCGCTGCTCGTGGTGGGATACGCGCTCGGCGCACTGACGGCCGTGTTGATGGTCCTGGCCTTCTGGTTCCACACCGCCAGCGTGCCGCTGCTCGCTGGCGTCTTCGTTGCCGCCGGGCTGTACGTCGCGGTGCAAGAGGCCCTGGAATCCACCGTGACGGCCGACATGGTGGGTTCCGAAACGCTGGCGACCAGCTACGGCGCGCTGGGCACGGTCAATGGCGGCGCGAAATTCCTTTCCAGCGCGACGGTCGGTTTGCTCTGGACGGCGGTTTCGCCAGTGTTCGGGTTCGGTCTCGCTGCTGCCTTGATGGGCGCCGGCACGTTGGCCTTGTGGCGCATCCAGCGAGGCGGCGCAGCCGCCTGACGGATCGCTGGCTGTCCGACGTTCGTGGAGTCAAGGCGATGGTCGCCGGGACAAGGGATCAGCCCACGGCGGGGCCTCGTTGCCTCCCCAGCTCCCAAGACACGGCGCCGCCGCGCACGGTCGCGGCAAGCTGCTGGCCCAGGCGATGTTCGATCACCGGCTTCCACGGCACCAGGCTGAACCCCATGCCGTCATCGAGCATCGCGTAGCGCCCGCTCGCCAGCATGACGCTGCGCCGGTAGATGCCAGCGACGCGCTGCCCGTCGGCGACCGGGCGATGTTCCATGCCGGTCTCGGCGGAAATGCCTTTCGCGGCCTGCTCCAGCTCCCGATTGCGCAGTGTCGCCAGCAGGTTGCGCGCCAGGATCACGCGCTGCCCCTTCCGCTGGGCCAGCCCTTGTTCTTCGAGGTAATCGGCGCGCTGTTGGAGCGCGGTCCTGACCTCGCTGCCAAAGCCCAGGTCTCCCAACCCTCGGCCACCGCCGATCAACTGCTGGTCTAGCCAGGTCGCCCCGATGACGCGGGTCTGCCGCTCGATGGGCAGGTGCGATTTCAGCTCCACCGCCACGCCGCCCAGCCGCTGCGCGTCGTATTGGCGGCCACGCTCGGCCAGGTCGTCCGGCACCTTCCATAATCCTTCGACCACGCGCTCCACGATGCCGGCCCGGCGCAGTGCTTCCAGCCGGCGGACATGGGCCGCGACGACTTCCTGCGGGTCGCGTCCGGCCTTGGCCCGGCCTTGCTCGATCGCCAGGTGATGATCGGCGCGATACAGGCCATCGCTCGCCAGCGCAGCAATGTTCTTGTCGGCCGCCCGCACCTCGGCGGAACCGCGCACTTCCACCACCGCGCCGGTGGGATAGTTCGCCAGCTCGTCGCGGGCGTTCAACGCGACGTAGTGGGCCTTTCCGTCCACGCCGTCGATGACCAGATAGCCGCGGTCATGCAGCTCGTCGGCCAGCCCCTTGGCGGACACGCGGCCGATGACGGTTCGGCCATCCTCGCCCGGCTCGAACACCGCCAGCTCGCGCGGCTGGCCGCTCATGGCGCGCTGCATGGTGCGGATGATGTCGCCGCGCTCGCCCAGGGCGCGCAAGGTCTTCTCCGCGTCCGCATGGATGGCCCAGGTGCCAGGCTGCGTCTCGTCGGCCAGGCCCAGGCGCTGCAAGCGTTGCAGGCGGCCGATCAGCAGCAGGCGCTGGCGTTGCAGCCGGGGTTCGTTGAAGCGTTCGATCTGCACCCGGCCATCCTCGCTGGCCTCGCGCTGCAACGTGCGGTCGAGGCTCGTCCACCGCTCCTGTTCCACCTCGCGCTGCAAGGTCTGCTGGATCTCCAGCTCGGTGCGCGGCCCGAGCCATTCCGTCGCCAGTTCTGCGGCGCGATGGCGGAAGCCGTGGGCGATGTAGTCGCCCGCGATGATGAGGTCTTTGCCCGTGTCGTCGCGTCCGCGCACGATCAGGTGGGTGTGCGGGTTATCGGTGTTCCAGTGATCGACCGCCACCCAATCCAGCCGCGTGCCCAGGTCGGCTTCCATGCGGTTCACCAGATGCCGGGTGTAGGTGCGCAAGTCGTCCAGTTCGGCCCCGTCCTCCGGGGAGACGATGAAGCGGAAATGGTGCCGGTCGTCGGCGGCCCGCTCCTTGAAGGCGTCGAGGTCGGCCTCGTCGGTCTGCGGGCCGTAGGCCCGGCCCGGTTCGCCATCGCGGCCGGCGCCGTCGCGCTCGATGTAGCGCAGATGCTTGGCGAGCGATTGCGGGCTGGCATTGCGTTGATTGACCAGCAGGGTCTTGATCGTCACGCGCCGCGACATGGGGGTCAGCTTCGCCCCGGCGAAACGCGCCGCCGTATGGCCGCGTCCCAGGCGCGAGCCGGGCCGCTGGCCAGCACGCTGTCCGTTGCCTCCAGTGCCAGGACGGCGCACCGCCGACTTGCCGCTGCTGGCCTTGCCAGCCTGCTTGAGCACCTTGGAAACGAAGCTCTGCCCTTGGCCCTTGCCCCGGTTCTTCGGGGCGCTCGGGCGCACCCGGAAATCGTCGTCGCGGCGGTCGCTCATGGCAGTTCCCTCGGCAAGCTCTGGCATGTCCGGTCGTGCGAAGCACGCGGACATGCCTGCATTGGCGCGGGCCTCGCGCCCCACGCGGCACGGCGGCGAAGCCGCTGCGTGCCGCGCCACCCCCATGTGCAGACAGGCTTTCGACGCGGCCCGGTGCCGCGTCCTTTTGTCTTGCCTTCCGCCTTTGCCCTTCGCTGTCGCTCCGGGCGTCGGCGGCCCGGCGGCGCTGTGCTGCTTGCAGCCCGCCCGCCGGCGAACGCGCCAATGGCCGCAGGCCGGGCGCGTTCGAGGCAAGACGCCTGCACGTTGGACGGCTGCGCCGGATGTTGCGCGAAGCGCGGCGCGAATGCGCCCGCGCTGCACGCGCGACGACACGGCGGTAGCAGCCGGAACGACATGCCCGATGGCACGATGAGATGCACGGCAACGTGCAGCGAATCGGCGGCCATCACGGGCGTGTCTCCAGCCAGACCGGATGCGCGACGCCGATCACGGCGGATGCGCTGACCGGGCCGAAATAGCGGCTGTCGAACGATGCCGGATTGGTCACGCTCAACAGGAACAGCTCGCCCGTTTCGAGGCGACGGCAAAGCTGCAAGGATGGCAGCGGCCGGCCCAGCCGGTCGGCAGGCAGCGCGGCGGCCGTAGGCACGCCGTCGATGCGTACCTGCCCGGCGACGATGCAAACGTGTTGCGGCGCGACCGCGCCCACACGTTTGAGCAGCGGAACGCGGGTCGGCAGGTAGCCGCGCTGCGCAGCCAGCATGGCGGCCCTGTTGGGCAGCGGCACCAGCACGATGCTGCCCACGGACAGCGGACGTGGCAGCGAGGCGGTGCGCGGGTCGAACGGTTCGATGCGATACCAGCCGACCGCCACGCTGTCGGACGGGTTGTAGGTCAGACGTGGCAGCGGCGACACGAAAGCCGCCCAGGCCAGCGAAGCGAGGCCGACAGCGGCGAAGCCCGCCAGCACGATGCGAACGCGCAGGCGCGAGCGAGGATGCGGCACGGCTTCGTGCGTGCATGTGGTGTTGGATTGGGTCGTCATGGCAGCGCCCTTCCAGCGAGCCAGGCAGCATGCCGCTCGGCGGTGTATTCGGGCAGCGGCAGGCGGGCCGCCAGACGGTTGCCCAGCGTGCGCCAGTACGCGGGCGACACGTCGATGGCAGCGATGCCCTGCGCGTCGATGCCGTCGATGCGTTCCAGCACGGCACGCACCGCGTTTTCGCCTTCGGCGTGCAGCAGCAGGCGTGCGCCCGGCCGCACGCCAGGGATGCGCTGCATGTCGTCCAGCGGCGTGGCGACTTGCATCACCATGAGCTGCCAGCGGATCGTGCCGTAGTCGTTTGCTTCCCAGCGCACGCGGCAGAACATTGCACGCGGCAGGAACACCGCGCAGCGCCGCCAGCGGTCGAGCCGCAGCGTGCGCGCCGGTTCGCCGAATCGCAGGTAGAGCTTGAATCGCGGCTCGATGTAGGCGAGCGATACGCGGGTCAGCGGCACGTTGCCGGCCTGGCCGGCGAGTGCCGAAAGCGAAGGCGGCGGCGCAGCAGCCGGTGCAGCCATCGCCGCGTTAGCGGCAGGCAAGGCGGATGCGTTCATGGCAGGTTCTCCGGGCGCTTGTCGGGAAACTCCCGCTCCAGCAGGCCGCGCAGCAGTTCGGCCACGGTCACGCCCTGGCCGAAGGCGGCGATCTTGATGCGCGCGCGCAGCCCGGGCGTCACGTCGAGGGTCAGGCGAGCCGTGTAGAGGTCGCCCTTGTTGAGCGCATCGGCATCGCCCTGGCGAATCCACGCCTCGGCGTGAGGATTCGCGGGCGGACGTGCGCCGATGCCGACGCGCTTGCCGCGTGGTGGTGGCTTCGCTGTCATGTCGGCCACCGCAGCAGTTCGTCGGTGAGCGCGGCGATCTCGCGTGCGGCGGCGCTGTCGGGCGCGGTTTCGCGGGCGAGCCGGCCAGCGGCCACGCTGTCAGCGAAGACGATGCGCTGGTGGATCTCCGAGCGCAGTGCTGGTAGCGGCTGCTCGGCCAGCGATTGCCGCGCCTCCCTGCCGATGATGGTGGTGCTGACGCGCCGGTTGATGACGAAGGCCGCGCGCAGCGCAGGCCGGAACACCTGTGCCTCACGTATCAGTGCCACCATCTCGGCGCTGGCCCATACGTCGTAGGGGCTGGGCTGTACGGGGATCAGCACGCGCTCTGCCGCCAGCAGCGCGGAGCGCGCCAGGGCGGCGATGCGCGGTGGGCCGTCGATGATGACGTGATCTGCGCGGCGGGCCAGCTCCGGCGCTTCCTGATGCAGCGTCTCGCGGGCGAGGCCCACGGCGCTGAACAGCCGGGGCAATCCCTGCTGGCTTCTGCGCTGTGTCCAGTCCAGCGATGAGCCTTGCGGGTCGGCATCCAGCAGGATGACGTGCTGGCCGCGCAGCGCGAGTTCGCCTGCGATGTGGGTGGCGAGCGTGGTCTTGCCCACGCCGCCTTTCTGGTTCAACAACGCGACGATCATGACGCGGCCCTCCCTGCTGGAAAGCCGGTCTGGCCGTGCCGTTTTGCGGTTGTCCACCGAAACGGCGCGCTTCTACTAAAAGTTAGAGATTTATAGTTAGGTAAGTTAGAGGGGCCGCAAACCCGCGCCGTTACTGGCTTTGCGGCGTTTTCGTACTCCTGATAGCACGATAGGCGTACTCCCGATAGCACGATACCCGGTACTCCTGATAGCACGAGGCCGTCCACACGTTTTCCCGCAGTTATCCCCGTGCCGTGGCCGACACGGGCCGGAAGGTCAGCAGTTCGATGTTGTCGCCGGTCAGGCGCTCGATGCCGAGGACGTAGCCGGGCAACGATTGCCGTGCGACCAGCACGCGCAGGTCGTAGGCGAAGTCCGAGAAGCGCGCTGCGCTGCCGGACTTGCGGTGCAGGTGCCGGAAGTCGAATTGCCAGCCGTACTCCTGCCGCCCGCCGTGCTTGCGCACCAGGCGATACAGCCACCGCTCGATGCCGCCTTTGAGCCGGAAATACGCGGGGTCGATGGTCAGCACCAGGGCGGCGTCGAGCACGCCGGCATAGAACCAGTCCGGCAGGATCAGCTCGATGCCCAGCGGCGTGCCGCTGGCATCGGCCAGCTCGCGCCATTCGTTCACCCATGAAAAGCGATGCAGGCGCCGGCCGGTGGTCTCGCGGATGGACGTGGCTACGCTGGTCGATTGCAGCCGGTCGAGCGCGGCTTTCAGGCGCAGGTAGTCGTTCAGGGACGTGCCGCGCCCGATGAAGCGGAGGATTTCGTAAGGCGTCGCGCGTATCCAGCGCGACGGGCGAATGCCGGCGTCGCGCGCTTCCACGATTTGCGAGGCGGCCCAGATGAGCACGTCGGCATCCCATATCGTGGCGATGCCGTGCTCGATGGTGCCCTCCACGCGGATGGTGACGTTGCCGCTGCGGAAGTCGATCGGCGCAACGCGCCGAGACTTCGCCAGGCTGAAGAACGGAAAGGCCATGAGGTCCTGGCTGTCGCGCGGCGCCATGTCGCCCGGCAACGCGCGGAACAGGTCGAGCTGTTCGCGCTGCTTCGCTCGCTGCTCCAATGGCAGCGATGGGCTGGACATGACGGCAGCCACCGGCGAGCCGACGATCAGCGGCCATCACGGTAGTCGCCCGCATGACGCTCGGCGTATTCCGGGTCGGACGTGGCCTCGTAGCTGCGCTGGTCGGCCCAGGAATCAAGGTCGCTCACGGCGTACATGACGCGGCGGCCGAACTTGCGGAACTTCGGGCCGCCGCCGATCACGCGCTGTTTCTCCAGCGTGCGCGGCGACAGGCGCAGGTAGTCGGCGGCCTCGTCGTTGGTCAGGTAGCGTTGGGGCTGCGTGGGTGCGGCAGCGGCAGCAGGCCGCAAGGGAGCGGGTCGCATGGGATGTGCCTCCATCGTTCGATAAAGCCGGCAGCACCAGCGCGGCCGGATGGAGGCAGTCTCAAGAAAGCAAGGCTTTCTGTTCAGGGACGTTTTGCAGCGGACGCGAAACGTCCCCCCCTAGTGCGGCGGAAGCTGCGCGAGCCGGCGGTAGCCGCCGCGCATCAGCGCATTGCCCCGACGCACCAGCCGGCGCACGCGGGCACGCAAGGCGCTGTCGGCATGCCAGTCGGCCACGACGGCATCCGCACCGAACACCCCTTCGGCGACCTCGCGCAAGGACGCGCCCGCGAGGCTCGCGTCGAGCGCCTGCAAGGTATGCAGTTCCAGTAGCGCGGCGGGCGTGGGTCGGGAACGGGCCGCCGCCGCGGGGGCGGCAGCCGTGGCCACGGCCAAGGCATCTAGCCCGGCCGCCAGCGCGCCGCAGCGTGCGCAAGGTGTGGCGCAGGCGCGGATGGCGTAGAGGTAGGCCATGCCATCGGCCAGGTCCGGCGCGAGCGCGAGCCGCATGCAGCAGCCAGGCCAGCGCGTTACGAGCACCAGGCGCTTGCCGTCATGGATCAGGTGCTTGCGGCCAGGGACGCGCCAGAACTCGAAGCAGTGGGCTTCGGGGGGCGGGTCGGCATCCGGGTGGAGCTGGAGCACGGCATCATGGTCGGGGAACCAGGCCGGATGCGCGTCGCGCGCATCCAGTGCCGGATCTTCCAGAAAGCGCAGGCCCCAGCGCTTGGCGGCCTCCAGCCGCCGGCGCGGGCGCAGCCAGTCGATCCGGTAATCGCGATTCCTGCGCAGGTATTCCCAAGCCAGCGCGGGGCCGTCCAAGTGCAGGGTGTAGAGATAGGCAGCCGTCGGATACCAGTGCTCGGCGCTCGGTGCGGCCATGACGCAACCTCCCTGTCGTTCATCAGGAACGTCGCCACGAATTCCGCCACGCGGGAGCTATCGAATCGCCATCAAGTCGTCATCGAAATCGGGGTAAGCTGAAATTACGGGTGTCAAGACAGATTCGCTCCGGGGCATTGCTGAAATCGCTTGAATGCGACGGCTGCGCCGCCGAAAGAATGGCGGGCAGCATGGGACACCCTGCCGCATGCCGCGCCCGGCATCATGACTGTTTGCATCAGAAGCGCACTGCGTTGGTGCAAGAATGCAGATTCAGACCGATCCAGTCTTGAATCAGACCAAAATAGTCACAATGCGCCCCGTTTGGCTCCAATGTGCTGGCGTGCATCAGTCTGTGATCGAGCCGTTTTCCTGCGCCAGGCGGACGTACTCCGAAAGTCGCCGCACCGCCAAGAAGTAACGATCGCGCATCACGGGCTGCTTGGACGGCCCGACGATGGCTGCCAGCTCGGACAGATTCACCGTCCCCAAGGCAGGCATGCCAATCCCCAGGTCGATCAGTCCCCAGGCCGTATCGCCATCCGCTGGGTCGAGCGCAGCGAGCAGCCAGGTGACGTGCGCATCGGGTGTGAACAGCCGCACCGCCGGCATCGGGTCAACGCTCTGGCCGGCGGCGCGCGCCTCGCCGGCAGCGAGCAGTTGCGCGCGCTGTTCGGCGGTGATGAGCGGCAGGGTCATGGACAGCACTCCCACGAATCCGACGATGTAGGGATGCTGATTTCCGCCAAAGCGTGGAACGGGCGAAGCGGAAGCGTGCTTTTGTGCGAAAGCAGGAAAGCGCAAGCCGTCGAATCCGTACATGCACGGAAACGCAGAAGCGGCATTGTGCAGGTCAGGAAAGACACGAATGCGATTCCCCGGATTTGGAGCCATCCGCAAATGCGGATTTCCGTAAAGGCACGGAGCAGGAAGCGGCGGCACCGAATGAACACTATAGATTGTAGCCCTATAGAGCGCAATGGGCTGTCATCTTGGTTTTTGAGGGGAACCAAAGGTGGCGGCTGGGTATTCGTTGGCGAAGGCGTTAAAGACAATCAGGAAAGCGCGTGGCTTGAGCCAGGAAGCGTTCTCTGACGTGTCGAGCCGCACCTATCTGAGTACCCTGGAGCGCAACCTGAAAAGCCCGACCCTGAGCAAGCTGGACGAACTGTGCGAGGTGATGGAAGTTCATCCGCTCACGCTGTTGGTACTGGCGTATGCCGGCGACGACGTGCAGCAGGCCGACCGGCTTCTGGCGCAGGTGTATCTGGAGGTCGAAGCCGTGCTGAAGGAGCGCGACGCGCCATAGCGCTGGCCGTGGGATTGTTCGCAAGCGCAGCGCCGCAGGCGCGAAGGCGTGAGG
>NZ_KV811290.1:180108-257578 GCF_001813025.1 Pseudomonas sp. HMSC066A08 | reverse complement strand
GCCGCAGGCGCGAAGGCGTGAGGGATTGAAGCCGGATGGCCGTGACGGCTTGCCGGCACGGGGCGCAGCCCGAAAGCCCGGCGGCGCGAGCAGCGCCGACACGCTACCTTGGCACTGCCGCTACGGCTTCCCGCTCAACGAAAGCAACCTGCCATCACCCATTCCCCATGCACAGCATTCAGAGGCCGGCCGTGCATGGTCTGGCGCCGGGAATGCGGCGACCAACAGCACCGCGCCCCGCCGCGATGGGCGGGGCGCGGAGGGCGGCCGTTAGGCCGCCTGGGGCTTGCTGCGTGACCAGATCAGGTCGTGCGTGCCGTCCTCGCCTTCGATGAGGCGAGCATAAACCGGCGCAGGGAACGAAGGGTCGTCGAGGGTCACGGACAGGTAATCACGCCCGGCCTCGCTGGTCTTCTTCCATGCCGCGCCGATGTCGTGGCCGGCCGCCTGGAGGCGGAAGTCGGGAGCCTTCTCGGTGTCGCCCTTGTCGTTGGGAACCAGCTTGACCTTGACGTTCAAGGTCAGGGTACGGAGCTGGCCGGTGTAGCCGTCTTTCTCTGCGGTGAAGGTGCCGATGTTTGCCATGATGCTTCTCCTTTTCGGTTGAACAAGGTTCGCGCCCATCGCGTCCTTGTTGTGATCCGCCCGGCGGGGGTCGGGCTGGCTGCACCGCTTGCGGTCGAAACGCAGTGGAGAGCCGGGAGGCGAAAAGAATTTGGCCCGCGAGGAATGCGCGCAGCGCAGGGGAAATTGTTTTCGCCGGACGGTTGCAGCCATGAAGCCCGAGGCGCAGCCGTGCCCCTGCCAGGATTCACAACGAGACAAGGACGCCTTGGGCCGAACCGCTCCGAAAGGAGATGTGGCCGACTCGGCATCCCCGCACGAAGGCTTCTCCGGCCCGCCCGCTGACGCGGGCCAGGTCAACCACCCGACGACAGGCGAGAACGCCCCTGCCGCACCTTGCGGCGCCGCTCTTGAGGCGTGGCATGGAAGCTCCATAGCGATGCCGGGCGGGTTGTCCGTGAACCGTCCTTCGTGGCGTGATGGGCAGCAACCGCCAGCGTTGAGGACGGCACGCATCTGCACAACCTGCCGCAGCAAATCCCAGCGTGTCCATCAGCGTCCCGTCCATCGCGGCGGGGCGCTGGCCGGGCCGATCCGGCGTAGCCGGTTCGGCGGCGTCGAGGGGCGCCAAGCATCGCGCGGCGGGGATAGCCCGCAGGGCTTTCCCCTGGAGGCAAGCGCAGCGCCGCAGGCGCGAAGGCGTGAGGGATTGAAGCCGAATGGCCGTGATTCGGCACGAAGCACGGGGCGCAGCCCGAAAGCCCGGCGGCGCTGTGCGCCGACACGCCCTACCATGTCGAGTGCGAACAGCGAAGCCCGTACCCAAGGAAGCACCGATGGAAGAAAAGCGCATCCATGAGTTCTTCAAGCGATACCAAGACTTCTTCCGCCAAGGATTGAAAAACGAAGCGGATATGGAGCAGGTCGCCTCGTCCTACGCGGCTGCCTTCATCGCGGCCTCGCCGGCCGGGGTCATGGCGGGCCAGAACGATGAGCAACTGAAACAGGTCATGCGCCAAGGGTTCGAGCGTTACCGCCAGCTCGGCACGAAAGACATGACGCTGCGCGGCGTTCGCATCGACCCCATCGACGAACATCACTGCCTCGCGCACGTTGCCTGGACGGCGACCTATGACCGGGGTGCAGCCCCGGAGGTGTCCATCGACTTCGCCGTCCACTACCTCGTCCAGCAGCTTGGCCACGAACCCAAGATATTCGGCTGGGTGTCAGGCGATGAGCAGGCGCTTCTGAAACAGCACGCCATCGTCTGATGCCGCCGCCGCGAAGGCAGCGGCGTTCTGATTGGCTGTTGGCCTTGAACACCGGGCGCGGCCACTGCCGCGCCCGGATCTGCGTCCACCGCGCCCAGGACGGAACGGCCTGGGCGCGGTGCTGAACGCGGTTATTCCTTCGTCTCGATGAGCCACCACACGGCACGCGGCAAGGCGCGGCCCGTGATGGGGTGAACGTCGGTGAGGTCGGCGCGGGCCGTCCAGCCCGAGGCCGGACGGTAGCCGCGCACGTCGCCATCGCCGTGCCAGCGGCGGGCGCGCACCGTGCCGGGCGCGTAGATCGCCGCCATGCGCGGGCGGCTGGTGGTGGTGCGGGTCATGGGGGCTTCTCCTTGCAGCGAAGCGCCCCGGTCGAGGCCGGGGCGCTTGCCTTCTGCGCGGGTCAAGCGGCCAGCGCCTCGGCGGGTTCATCCGCCATTGCCTCGGCATCCTCCGGGGCATCCTGCTCCGGGCCTTCTTCCTGCGCAGCATCCTGCGGGCCTGCGGCGCGGAAGACGGCGGGCATCCAGCCGGAACCATCGGCCAGCCGTTCGGCCTCGCTGGCAATGTCGCCCTTCTTCAACTTCGCCAGCCGGGTGACGTGCGACGGCGCGAACGCGCCCACGGCATCCAGAATCGCGGGCTTGGCGATGTGGCGGAAATAGCCTTCGGCGGTCGGCTGCCACCATGCAGCCATGTCCAGCCCCACGGCCTGCGCCAGTTCCGCGCCGGGCTGGCGCGGCATGGCGCGAGGCGTCACCACGTCCACCGTGGACGCCACGCACACGGCCAGCAGCCGCACCAGCTCGTCTTGCGACTTCGCCAGCAGCGCCGCGAACAGTTCGGCGCTGTCCTGCGGCAAGGTTTCGCCTGCCAACTGTTGCAACTCGCGCAGCGCCACGGCGGCGGGAGAATCCGACACGTCCGGGGCCAGACCGTCCAGCCGGTCTTGCAGGTTCAGGCGCACGCCCAGCGGCATGTCGTGGCCGTAGTGGCATTCCTGCAAGACGGTCTGCACCATGCCATGCACCAGCGCGGCCAGCGCGATTTGCGGATGCCGGGCGACTTCGATTTGCAGCGCTGCCGTGCGGTGGGCGCTCAACCGCTGCGCCAGCCTGTCGGACATGGCGGCGGTCTTGGGCTGCTCGGCGTCCTCGCCTTCATCGTCGTTCCCGGCTTCGCCTTCGCTGCCGAAACCCTGCCGCAGCCGTTCCAGCGTGCGCAGCGCCTTGGCTTCGACCTCGCGCAGCAACCCGCGATGAACCACGGCTGCGCCGTCGCGGTCGATGGTGACGATCGCCCCGGCTACGGCCTTCACGTTCGGGGCGTAGTCCTGCAAGCCATCTTCCAGCGTCTGCAACTGCTCGCCCACGGCTTCGCCTTCTTCCTGCAAGGCATCGGCCTTTTCCTCGTCGTCGGCGTCCAGCGCGGCATCCACGGCCTCGGCCAGTTCGTGCAGCTTGGCTTGCAGCTTCTCGATGCGCTGCGCTTCGCGCTTGCCCGGTTCCCGGCGCTCCCTCGGTGCCTGCTGGAAGGCGTGCAGGTCGGCATGGGTGATGCCGGGCGTGGCATCCACCCATGCCCAACCTTCCGCCTTCACCTCGGCGGCGATGCTCGCCAACTTGTCCTGCGCCAGCCGTTCCAACAGCGCGGCATCGGTCAGATACACGCCCTTATCGCCTTCCGCGAACAGGTCGCGGCGGATGCCGCCGCCTTCCTGCTCGTAGGTGTCCAGTCCGACGAAACGCACCAGCGGATGCCGGTAGGCGTCGATTTCGCGTTCGGTCAGCCGGTCGCGCAGATTGTGCGGACTGCGCTGCCATGTCGGCGCATCGTAGAACGCGCTTTCCTGCGCGGCGTGGTCGTCGGTGATGGCAAGGGCCATCAACTGGTCAAGGCTCACGGCTTCGGCCCGATAGTCGGCCAGCAGACGCGGCGAGACGTTGGCGAGTTTCAGGCGGCGCTGCACCACCAGCGGCGTGACACTGAAATCCGCTGCAATGTCTTCGATGCTGCGGCCTTCGGCCACCAGCGCGGCGAATGCCTCGAACTGGTCGGCGGGGTGCATGGCTTCGCGCTGCACGTTCTCGGTCAGGCTGGCCGTGCGGGCGGTGCCATCGGCCACCAGCAGGCAAGGCACGTCCCATTCCTTGCTGATGCGGTGCTTCTTCGCCAGCAGCTTCAACGCGGCGAGGCGACGGCCACCGGCCACGACTTCGTAATGCTCGCCATCGGCGGCGGCTATGACGATCAGGTTTTGCAGCAGGCCGACACGCTGGATGCTGGCGGCGAGTTCGGGAATCGACATGCGCGGGGTCTTGCGCACGTTGCGGCCAGTGGGGCGCGACACCAGCCGCGACAGCGGAACAAGAATCAGGTTCTTGGTCGGGTCGGCGGCTTCCAGCACGGGGGCTTGGATGGCGCGGGCTTCGGTTTGGGTAGCGGCGTTCATGGTGATACTCCTATCGATTCAGGGATGCAGCAGCGAAGAAAGCGGCAAGGGCTGCTGCCTGCCCCTGCCGCATGGGGATTCAGGCTTTCAACTGGCGCATGCCATCGGCCAGCAGCCAGAGGGCGCGATTCAGTCGGATGTTTTGGTCGATGCCCTGCACCGGGCGGGTTTGCTGGCGCCGCCCGTTGGCGCTGCGCCCATGCAATCCGCCTTGGGTCAGGTTCTCTTGCGTGCGGTTGAACACGCTCCACAAGTCCGGGCGGCGGTCATCGAAGCGGCGCGGCATCAGGATTTGCGATTCCGTGACGGGCGCGGGCTTGTCGGGGTCGTCGTACTTGAGGGCCAGCGCGGCGCGGGCGAACACTTCGGCTTCGCCTTCGTCCAGCGTGATAGCGCGCATGGCATCGCGGGATTCCTGCACGCGGTCGAAACCGCGCAGCACCTCGTAAGCGCCTTCGATGACGGAACCGGCCACGTCGCCTTTGTGGGGCACGCGCACGTCCGCCACGGTGTCGCCGCAGACAAGACCATTGCTGCAAACGAACCGGAACATGCCCGCGAGCATTTGGTAAGAACTGGTGCCGTCATGGGAATTGAGCAGCACAATTTCATTGGCTTCCGCGCCGTTTATCTGGCTCGCGTGGCGCAAGCGCAGCATGTGTTTGGTGTGCTCGCGCTTGCCTTCATCACGCACGCGAGTCTGGCAAGCCATGAAGGGTTGGAACCCCTCCTTGCGAAGCTCGGCCAGCACGGCAGACGTGGGGATATAGGCGTACCGTTCGGAGCGGCTTTCGTGCGGCGCGCCCGCGAAGATGGACGGGGCCACGCGGTGAATCTGCTCATCGGACAGTGGGTAGTCGCTGCGCAGCGACGGCGAACGGGAAGCGAAACGGGATGCGAGTTGCATGGTCTTTCTCCTGACGAAAAGGGTTTGCTGTTCACACCGCACACCGGATTCCTAGATTCGGAAGCCCAGCCTTTCGGCTGTTCGGTGCGGTTGGCACGAGGAACCCGGTTGGCCCTGTTGCCACCGTCTTTCCTGAGTTCATCGCCCGCGGCCAAAGGAGCGCGCGGACGGGGGCCGTCAAGGAGACAAGCGCAGGGTTGGTGCGGCCCGCAGCGCAGCGAGGACACGGCCCTGCGCGCCTTGACGGCACACGGCCGGGTGCTACGGTCGCGGAGAAGGTGATGAAGTCAGGGGAGACGGCTGGACAAGGCAACGGCCGCCTCGATGTGCAGACCGCACGCGCGCGAAGCGCGCAGGCCCGAAGCTGGAAGCCGGGCCGTAGGCGTCAGCGATGGAAGCCCGAAGGGGGCGAGACTCGCGCAGCGAGGCTCGATGCGAAGCACGACAGCGCGCCCCGGCCATGCCTTCCTGGCCGGGGGACGCTAGAACATCAAGGTGGGGACGGAGATCCGATCCAGACTACGGCACGAAGGCCAGGAATATGTATGCGGCGCAGATCGTCAAGTGAAGCGAGCCGCGCAACACCGAGGCGTGGCCAGACACTACCGTCACGATGCCGACCACGGTGGTCAGCACCAGCAGCACCATCTCCTTTGGTCCCAGCCCGAGTGTCAGCGGGACATGCAATATCGCCGAGGCAACGGCGACGACAGGGATGGTCAAACCGATGCTGGCCATCGCCGATCCGAGCGCGACGTTGAAGCTGACCTGGACCTGGCCGGCGTGCGCGGCCTTGGCCGCCGTCAGGGTTTCGGGCAGGGCAACGATCATTGCGATCAGCACACCGATCGACGACGACGGAAGGTGTGCTTCTCGGATCGACTTTTCGATGAGCGGCGCAAGCGTCTCGCTTCCGTAGAAGATCGTCACCAGCGTCACGAGAAGCAAGGCTGCGCTGACGATCACCGTCAGTCTCGACGGCTTGTGTTCCTCCAGCGTCAATGCCGAGGCGGTGCGCTCGACATGGACATATTCGTGCAGCCAGGCGGTCGATTTGGCCGCGTGCAGCACGTACAGAACCGCCGCCGCAATGGAAGCGAAGGCGAGCTGCGCGCCGTTGAACTGCGGTCCCGGCCCGCTGCGCGTGAACGAAGGCAAGACCATTGTGAGCGTCGCTACCGTTGCGACCGTCGCAAAGGCCGATCCCGAAATGAAAGCATCGAACCGCACGATTTCCTCGCGCCGCGTGCTCACCAGCAGCGCCAGGCCCAACATGCCGTTGCAGCACAGCATCAGCGATGAGAACACCGTGTCGCGCGCGAGTGTCAATGCCGCGGGTCCTGCATGGACCATCACCGAAATCACAAAGCCCGCTTCCACGACCGTGACGCTCAATGCCAAGACAAGAGTTCCGAGGATGGGGCCTACCCGACCAGCCACGACCTGGGCGTGATGAACGGCGGCCAATACCGCAGCCACGATCGTTGCCAGCAACACCGGGAACACCAGCCCTTGCGGCGAAGCGTGGCGCGTCGCCACGACGATGGCTGTCGCCAGGGCCGTGACCAGAACGGCCCATCTGGAGAGTCGTACTACGCGCGTCATGGAGTGCATGATTTTTAGAGTGTGTTCAAGTAGAAGCTAGGAGGCCCCACGTCTATCCCGGTTCATCGACGCTATCGTCTTCTCGCTCAATCATCTCCTTCAGCAGTTTCTTGATTCTTAGCAGTTTCCGGTACTCGATCAGCGCACAGATGATCTGCGTCCACACGAAACCCGTGAACGCCAGCCAAAACGCCAGAGTGCCTGCGCCGACGTTCCGCAGTTGCAGATAGTCCTGCCTGTGCAGCCAGAACGCCCAAGCCAGAAGATTGATGCCGGCCCAGCCTAGCCACACCAGTACCACCCTGAACACGAACTTCGTGCGCTGTTCTATGGCCGCTTGCATTGCGGCATCAATGCGTAGCGGCCTCTTGCCGATCTTGCGCCTGGCCGTCATTTGCCCCTCCGAAGTTTCCGCAGTGACACCTCGGGCCAGGTAATTTCCTTGCAATCGGTAGCAGACGTGCAGCCGTTGGCTGCATCCCTAGGTTCAGTCGGGGACGATAGGCAAATGCGGTTCGGTGTGGGATGCCGCCGCATGGCGTCGGCGCCACGGCGGTTAGTCTTGTGCCCGTGGTGCGCTTGGGCACCACTGCGGCAGGTCGCAGTAGTGCCTGCGTCTGCTAGACCCGAAACATCAAGCAGCCCTGGTCGCCTACTGCCACTGGATGATCGTTCGCGAGGTTTGTTGTTCGATGAATATGACATGCGATCGTGTACGGAAGAAACCGAACGACCCGATCACAGTCTGCGGACGCAAAAGAAACCCACAGCCCTGGAAGATCAGGGACCTGTAGGCATCATCAGCCGCATGCAAAACAACGGCGGTTAGAGGAGGAATGCCATCTCCGCGTTAATACTGTGGATATTAATCATCAACGTCTGAGTTGACAACGCACGCGGCCTTAGCTCTCCAGGGGCGCTTGCCGCCACGCGGGCAATCACTTCCGGCGCCGCAGAATGAAGTGCGCCGCCCCGCAGAATCGGGACGACGCACGGATGGCACCAGGCGCGATCAGTTCGCTGCCGTCATCGTCTGCAACTGCTCGATCACGCCGGGTTCAACGAACACGCACGGCTGGTCGGCCGCGATCAGCACGTTGAACACCTGGGCGAAGGCTTCGCGCTTGAGGTGCGCCAGGCGGCCCGTCCGGTATGCCTGTTCGGGCTTCACGCGGCCACCGCCAGCCGGCGAGCCACTGCGCTGCGGGTCGCACTCGATCAGCGCGACAAAGCCATCGTCGGACAGCTTCTGATGTTCGGGGCACAAGCCCCAGCCGGTGGCCGTGTGGCGCTCCATGCTCGCGCGCAGGCGGCGATCCAGCAGGAGGGCGCCGGTGTCGAAGCGAACGCCGCAGACCAGGCAAACGTGTTGTTCGAGAGAAACATGCGATTTGTCGTTCATGACGATCTCCGGTTGCACGGGCGGAATTGCCCGGAACCGTCGCCAGCACGGCGCAGCGCAAGCAGTCAGGGGTCGCAGACGGCCGCCAGGACGCAAGCGCGCAAGGCGCGTGCAGCCCTTGACGGCGAGCACGTCGTGATACGGTGAAGGGAACAGCAAGACCGCCCAGCTACCTTTAAACGAAGGCACGGACAGGCAAGCGCAGCGCAGGCCCGTAGGGGCCGAAGGCTTCACAGGGCGCAGCAAAAAAAGGGGGCCGAACCCCCTTGGTTCATAGCAAGCCGCGCTCGGCAAATGAGATGGTCGTCATGCCTCCAACGATGACGTGATCCAGCGTGCGCACGTCCACCAGAGCCAGCGCCTGCTTGAGCTGCTGGGTCAGCGTCCGGTCGGCCGCGCTCGGCTCCGGGTCCCCACTCGGATGGTTGTGACTGATGATGACCGCTGCCGCGTTCAACCGCAGCGCCTCCTTGACTACCTCGCGCGGATGAACCTCTGCGCCGTCGATCGTGCCGTGGAACAACTCTGCATAGTCGATCAGCCGATGGCGCGTATCGAGAAACAGCACTGCGAAGACTTCGTGCTCGAAGCCAGCCAGCTTGGTGCGCAGGTATGTTTTCACGTCGGCTGGTGAAGTGAAGGATGTGCCGCGTTGCATCTTCTGGCCGATGACTTGGCGTGCGGCTTCGAGAATCTGGTCGGCAGACGCCGGATGGTAACGCCCGCGCGCGTCACGCAACATCAGCGAGGAATCGAACGAAGGAAGGGATAGTTGCGACATGATCGTGCTCCGGTTGCTCGGGCGGAATTGCCCGGAACCGGCGCCAGCACGGCGCAGCGCAAGCCGTCACAGGGTCACAGACGGCCACGGCCGCAAGCGTGCAAGCACGCGCAGCCCTTGACGGCGAGAACGCCGTGGTACGGTGAAGGGAACAGCAAGACCGCCTACCAACCCGCCCACACATGCCCGCTTTCGGTAAGTGCGCAGCACGCACAGGCCCGCCAGGGCCAGAGGCGTCAGGGGTCAAAGCCGGATGGCCGCGACTCGGAACGAGGCGCGGGGCACAGCCCGCGAACCCGACGGCGGCACGCCGGGACGCACGGATATTGGCGTCAGGAGTTCTCGCCAGGCTGCCGCTGCTCGATCTGCAACCGCGCCCGCTCGGTTGCCTGTTGCAGCCTTTCCCCCAGCACCGCGCGCGGCGGCAAACTGGTCAGGTACTCGGCGACGTGGATGCCGGACTTGTCCAACTCCAGCAACTCGATCTGCTCGCGCTTCTTGCCGGTGCAAAGAATAATCCCCAGCGGTGAGGCTTCCTCCGGTTCGCGCTCGTGCTTGTCGAGCCAGCGCAAGTAAAGTTCCATCTGTCCCTTGTAGGCTGCCTTGAACTCGCCGATCTTTAATTCCACCGCCACCAACCGGCGCAGCTTGCGGTTGTAGAACAGCAGGTCCAGGTGGAAATCCTCGTCGTCGATCGGGATGCGTTTTTGCCGGGCGACGAAGGAGAAGCCCGCGCCCAGCTCAAGCAGGAAGGACTCCATTTCGCGGATGATGGCGGCCTCCAAGTCGCCTTCCTGCCAGGTGTCCCGCAGGCCCAGGAAGTCGAGAATGTACGGGTCGCGCATGACCAGCGCCGGCGACATGCGCTGCGCATCGCGCAGGGTCGCCAGTTCCTGCGCGATCGTCTCGCCCGGCTTCTTGGACAGCGCCGTGCGTTCGTACAGCATCGAGTCGATGCGCTCGCGGAGCGTCCGCACGCTCCAGCGTTCGGCGCTCGCCATCTGCGCGTAGTAGTCCCGCTGGAGCGGGTCTTTCAGCGGGATCAGGGCGATGAAGTGCGTCCAGCTCAATTCTCGTATCAGTGATACGAGAATTCGCTCGTCGGGAAAGGTGGCGGCGAACTGCACCATCCGGCGCAGGTTCTGCTCGGCAAAGCTGCCGCCGTACTCCTTCACCAACTGCGCGGCCAGGTTGGGCAGAACTTCCTTGCCGTAGGCGCCCCGGCGCCCGTCCAAGACCTGCGAACGGATGCGCTGGCCGATGCGCCAGTAGAGCATCGTCAGTTCGCTATTCACCGTCGAGGCGGCGCGCTTGCGCGCCGCCTCGATCAGTGCCCGAATGTCGCCCAGCAGCACCGCCGGCGCTGCGGGCGAAGGAGCGGATACCTTGGGCTTGGTCATGCCACCGCCTCCGCAGGGTGCTGCTTGGCGCCAGTGATCGTCTTGCGCCGGTTTGCCACCAGCTCGGCCGCCTTGCGCACCGGATCGTCCTCGGTATGCACGTAGCGCATGAACATCACGACGGTCTTGTGCGCCGTCAGGGCCATGCCAACCTTGACAGGGATGCCCGAGTTGGCAATGTCGGTCGCCGAGCGATGGCGGATGCCGTGCGTACCCACGTGCGTCGCGCCCGCCGCCTTGAGCGCGCGGCACCAGCCGCCGTAATACTCGCCCGTGGTCAGGTGTTGCCCCTGATGGCGTGGCGAGGGCAGCACGTAGGGATTGCCTTCCTGCCTCGGCGCCGTCGAAAGCAGCCGGTAGGCTTCTTCGCTCATGGGCTTGGACATGCCGCCGGTCTTGCTGTCGGGCCAGACGACACGACGGTTTTCCAGATCGACCCATTCCCATTCAAGCGTGACGATTTCGGATCGACGGCCGGCGAACTCGAATTGCAGGCGGATCGCCAGAGGGATGACGTAGTTTTCCAGCCCTTCGGCCTCGATCTTGTCGAGCTGCCGGAACAGCTTGCCCATGTCCTCGTCGCTGATGAGGTGGGTGGACTTTCCGGCAGGAAACATCGGGACATGGCGGCACGGATTCGTGCCGTCCGGGCGGTAGCCCCACACCTCGGCCATGTTGAACATCTTGCGCAAGATGCTGAACGCCTTGTTCGCCTCGGTCTGCTTATACGAAAATTTCTCCATCAGGCTCGCAACATCGGGCCGCTTCACGTCGTGAACCTTCTTGCGGCCCAGCAGCGGGATGATGCAGCGGTTGATGACGCCCTGATAGCCGACTCGGGTGCTGGGCTTGTTGCGCTTCTTGGAGTAGTCCTCCATGAACTTCTTGCACAACTCCTCAACGGTGGGTGCCTGGCGCGCCTCGGCCTTGTCTGCTGCCGGATCGCCGCCCCGGCGGACCTGGGCCAGCCATTCCTGCGCCAGCGAGCGGGCCTGTTCGACGGTCAGCTCGCCGAACAGGCCCAGGGCCGGCTTGCGTCGCTCGCCGGCGTTGGTCCGGTACTGGAGCATGAACACCTTGCGACCTGCCGGCGTAATCTTGCACAGGAAGCCGGGAACGAGGGTGTCGCGCAGCTCGATGGCTTGCGCTTGGGGTTGTGCCGCATCGACTGCGGACTTGGTGAGCTTGATCTTAGCCATGATGACTCCTCGGAAAGACCCGATTCCCAGGAGCCTTGTAGGAGCCAACCGAGGGGAAGCCGGGTCAAGTTTCAGAAAGCACCGGCATATGTTGAACTCGCCTAAGTCATTGATAAACCTGCTGTATCGAGCTGTGGCGTAGTTCAGCGAAATACGGTGCGGGAGTCATCCTGAAATAAAAAAGCCCGCGACTGACCAGCGCGGGCTTCTTCATGACGGCCTGGAATCAGGCCATCAGGAAGCGCAGTGCATCCGCCGCGGTCTGCTCGGGAATCTCCTCCATGGGGATGTGCCCGACGCCCGGATAGGTCTTCACCTGGATCCCCGGCAGGTCGCGTTGCCACAGCGGTACGTGCTTCGGCGAGATCCAGCGGTCGCGTTCGCCCCACATCAGCAGGGTCGGCGCGACGATCCGGGCGATGCGTTCGCCGGAGGTGCCGAGTTCCTCGCGGTTGACCTTCAGCAACACGCGGAAGATCTCCATCATGCCCTTGCGGTTGCCCGGGCGGCGGCTCAGGTCGTAGTAGCGGTCGACCACCCCCGGCTTGATCCGCCCCGGCTCGCCATAGACTTCCTTGATGCCCTGGGCGATCAGCGCCCGCGGCATCCACAGCGGCATCGCCAGGGTCGAGCCGGGCAGCGCCGCCGAGGCGATCATCCACGGCACCTTGCGCATCTGGTAACCGGCCGGGTCGATCAGCACCAGCCGCTCCACCCGCTGCGGCTGCGCCAGGGCGAAGTTCCAGGCGATATAGCCGCCCAGGGAGTTGCCGGCGATCGAGGCCTTGTCGATCTTCAGGAAATCGAGCAACTGGCCGAGGATCGCCACCATGCGCTCGCCGGAGTAGCGGCTGTCACGCCCCGGCCCGGTCAGGCCGAAGCCCGGCACGTCGAAGCGCACGATGCGGAAGTACGGCGACATCGCCTTCACCCAATCGTCCCAGGTGTGCAGCGAGGCGACCACGCCGTGGATCATCACCAGCACCGGCTTGTCGCGGCTGCCTTCGTCGCGGTAGTGCAGCGGGAAACCATCCAGCTCGATGAAGCGCGAGCCACTGGACGGTGCGGCGTAGCGCTCGCGCAGCGACTCCAGCGAGAGGGAGCCGAAGCCCAGGCGGGCGAATCCGACCGCCAGCGGCGGTTGCAGCAGATAGGGTGTCGCGGACATGGACGCACGTCTCCCGTCTTGTTGTTATGACAGGGCATCAGAGCATGGCCACGGCGGGCTGCGAGCCCAACCTAGGTTCTGTAGGCGCGAGCGGCGACGGCCCGGCTGTTACCCTTGCGGTTTCGTCGGAGGCTGGGTGCTGGGACAGAGCGTACCCACCAGCAGGTCGCCGAGCACCCGCTTGACCCGCGGCAGCTCCAACGGGTCGCTGGCGTTGAGTAGCTCCAGCGAAGCCGCCTCCATCGCCCAGATCAGCACCCGGTAGGTCAGCACATCATGGGCCGCGCCCTGGGCGCCGAGGCGCTCGGCCCACAGCTCGATAATCTTCAGGTGCGCGCGCTGCCGGTGCGCCGCCAGCGGCGAGCCGGCATGCAGGGCCTCCTCCTGCATCATGCGGATGATCGGGCCTACCGCCAGGTGGTAGTCGAAGAACAGCGAGACCATCGCCCGCAGCCAGTCCTCGTCGCTGCCGGCCTCGCTGCGCAGCCCGCCGAAGCGCGCCAGCAGCAATTGCACGGCGCTGTGGTAGATGCTTTCCAGCACCTCCAGCTTGCCGGCGAAATACTTGTAGAAAGTCCGCCGCGAGACCCGCGCCGCCTCCAGCAGGTCGTTGACCGTGGTCTCGGCGACCCCCTTGCGGGTGAACACCGGGATCGCCGCGAGCTGGATGTTGGTCCGTTGCAGATGCCCCACCAGCGGCCCCTCGCCTTGCGCCGCCTGGCGCGCCAGCGCACCGTAGCCGCCGAGGTCCTCGAATACCGCCTGCAAGCCGTCCCACTGCGCCGTTGCCATCCCGTCCGCCCCAATCGAAGCGCGGGGTGACGGCGGCCCCGGCCATCGCTAACCTAGGCCGATCCACGCGCCCCGCAAGGAAAGTCCGTGCCGACCCTATCACGCCGCCTGCTCTGGCCGCTGGCCATCCTTTTACTGGTTCTCGGCCGCCCGCTCGCGGCCGCCGACCTCTACTACCTCGGCCAGCGCATCCCGGACATCCAGAAGCCCTGGGACAGCCATGACTACCAGGTGCTGATCGACGCCCTGAAGAAGATCGAGGAAACCCAGAAGAACGCCCTGCCGCGACGCAGCGGCGAATTCACCGGGCCGCTCTACCTGCGCATGGTCAGCGAGGAAAACTTCCGCCCGCAGCTGAACATCTACAGCCCCCTGGAGATCCGCCAGAACGAGGCCCGCGAAGTGCTGTTCAAGCTCAAGGAACTGATGCGCCTGTACTTCGACTTCCGCGCCGCCAAGCAGCCCTACGGCGCCGAGGCGCTGGGCCTGATGAGCTACTCGCTGCGCGAGCAGTCGATCCTGTTCACCCTCACCGTCGAATTCTGGATGACCCTGTCCCAGGCCGAGCAGCGCAACCCCGCGCGCCTGCAGGGCATGCAGGAAACCAAGGCGGCCGCGGCGATGCTCACCGGCAGCGCCCTCGACTACCTCGGCCTCACCGCCCAGTTCGAGCGCCAGGACCTGGTGCTCTATTCCGCCGAACTGGCCAAGGAAATGCCCGAGCTGTTCATCCACCTGCCCTCCCCGGTGCGCGCCCAGTTGCTGGAACGCATCGCCGCTTTCGCCAAGGACCACCCTTACCCCGAGGTCCGCGACAACATGCGCGACCTGCAACCGGTGTTGCAGGCGATCCAGGCCGACGTGGAAAAACAGCTGGCGCCCGGGCGGAACGCCAAGGCACCGGACAAACCCCTGGACCTGAGCCCGCCTCCGGAGGGGAAACCCAGCGGCGTCAAAGGTTTATGAGCGGCGGATTGGACTCTCGCAGCCCTTTGCCGTAGACTGGTCGTCGACCTGTCAAGGTTTTGGGGCCGATTAGGATTCGACGCCGGTAACAAAACTTGAGGGGCATGCCGAGCTGGTAGCAGAACTCGTAAATTCGCTGCTGCAAACTTATAGTTGCCAACGACGACAACTACGCTCTAGCTGCTTAATGCGGCTAGCAGTCGCTAGGGGATGCCTGTAAACCCGAAACGACTGTCAGATAGAACAGGATCGCCGCCAAGTTCGCTGTAGACGTAACGGCTAAAACTCATACAGCTCGCTCCAAGCACCCTGCCACTCGGGCGGCGCGGAGTTAACTCAGTAGAGCTGGCTAAGCATGTAGAACCGATAGCGGAGAGCTGGCGGACGGGGGTTCAAATCCCCCCGGCTCCACCAAATACACATCTAAAGACGTCCTCGGACGTCTTTTTTTGTGTCTGAAACCCAGTAAATACGGGGCTTTCAGCATCATCACGATCCGATAGCGTCCAGCAGGATCTATGAGATTCGGTATTCCAAGTGGTATTCCAAGCCATCCACTGGTAATTTTTGGAATACCGAAACCGTTCCTGGAATACCCCATGTGCGCCCAAGCTACCCGCCTCTCGGACCTCAAGGTCAAAACCGCCAAGCCTCAGGAGAAGGACTATGTCCTGAGCGATGGTGACGGTCTTCAAATGCGAGTGAGAAACAATGGCTCCAAGCTCTGGAACTTCAACTACCGGCACCCGGTGACGAAGAACCGGATCAACATGGGCCTCGGGACCTTCCCCGAAGTTTCATTGGCGCAAGCCCGCAAGCGCACCGTCGAGGCACGTGAGCTCCTCGCCCACGGTATCGACCCCAAAGAGAAACGGGATGCCGTACAGCAGGCCAAGAAGGCGGCGACCGAACATACTTTCCAGAATGTGGCGACAGCTTGGTATGAGCTGAAAAAGGATGCGGTGACCCGGGCCTACGCCGAGGACATCTGGCGCTCCCTCATTCTGCACATATTCCCGGACTTGGGCACAACGCCGATTTCCGCCATTAATGCCCCTCAAGTCATCAACCTACTCCGGCCGCTTGAAACCAAGGGCAGTCTTGAGACAGTGAAGCGACTGACACAGCGTCTCAACGAGATCATGACCTACGGGGTTAATTCGGGACTGATTCACGCGAACCCGCTCAGTGGGATCCGCTCCGTCTTCAAGAAACCAAAGAAAAAGAACATGGCAGCGCTTCCCCCTGATGAGCTGAAGGAGCTCATGGTGGCGATCGCCAATGCCAGTATCAAAAGAACGACCCGCTGCCTCATCGAATGGCAGCTCCACACCATGACCCGGCCAGCCGAGGCTGCGACCGCCCGCTGGGTGGACATCGACATTGAGAAGAAGATCTGGACGATCCCTGCGGAACGCATGAAGAAACGCCGTATGCACATTGTCCCGCTAACGGAGCAGGCTCTGGCGCTTCTGGAAGCGATCAAGCCCTACAGTGGACATCGGGAGTATGTGTTCCCCGCAGACAGGAACCCCCGCACCCACTGCAACAGCCAGACTGCCAACATGGCGCTGAAGCGCATGGGCTTCGAAGGACGCCTGGTTAGCCACGGCATGCGCTCAATGGCGAGTACCATCCTCAACGAGCATGGCTGGGATCCTGAAATGATCGAGGTAGCGCTTGCTCACGTCGACAAGGACGAGGTTCGTAGCGCCTACAATCGGGCAGACTACATCGAGCGAAGGCGTCCGATGATGGCTTGGTGGAGCGAGCACATTCAGGAGGCAGCTACTGGCAACCTGTCGGTGTCAGCTATCAAAGAGAATCGGGATAGAAAGGTCGTTTCGATACGCTGATCAACGGGCTACTACCAACCAAGAGCAGTCATCGAACCCCAGGCCCTACTAGCTAGGCAGCGGTACTAAAACTGAGGGTAGATCAACCGTGATCTACTCCTAGCCCCTGGCCGGCATCAATGCCCAGTGGATAACGCGAGTAAGCGACACTGTCCATAACCCAAGCCCGGCACATCCCTTGGAACGGCCAACAATTAGCATCAACAGGGCATCGGTATTCAGCTTGGAGCCCGAGAGAATCTTGCGCATGGCAGCATCATCTAGATTGGACGCACCGGGTCGATCTTCGGCGTGCGTGTGCCACTCCCCCAGGTAGATCAGCCCCCTCTCACTTTGCTGTTCAATTACCCGCTGAGCTGCTGCGGGATCAGACCGGTAGCGGTATCGACTACGTTCATCTCCAGGATATGGCCCCGAGGCAGCAAGGACATGCACCCTATCTGGCAAAATAGTCCCGAATAGCTGTCCGCCAGCCTCCTTTGCCCACATTGCAGCCTGGCGATGGCTGCGGACATGGCCGAGCACCACGGGGGTTATCAAGATATCTTGACCCACGCCCTCTAATCGCCCCAGAACACCACCAGCAGCACCATCCTCTCGAAGCCCACTCACCACGCGTACTCTTGAACAGTATTGGCCTTGTCGAAAGCCGCTCTGAGCGTGCCCCCTAGGGGCTCTACACGCTCCCGGCTTCCCATCCAGACTCTTCGGCAGGAGTTCGGGACTCGCCCCAGTAAAGCGTCCAAGGCCAGCCCTGCAGCCATGCCAATTGTAGGATGCAGATCCACAGCGCCATGCGGCTGGAAAACATTCCCACATCCTGCCTCGACGACGATCGCCCCCGATTCATCCGGCCAGTCAGTGAGCCGAAAAGACGGGCGTTCATCAACGTCGAATTGAGACATTAGCCTTTCAGGACCGTATAGCAACACAGCATGCCCAGCCATCGCGTAGGCCTCCGCCCAGGCACTCAAGTATGCAGGGGGACAGGGCAGTGAAGCGCGCCACGCATCGAGAGCCGCCTCGCCCTCCAAATCGAGACCTGCGGCAATGATCAGATCCGCATCTGCGATTCTGGCTAAGTGCTGAACTGGAAGCCGCTCAAAGCGAAATGGATACGCGTGGTCGAATGTCAAATGAGGAAACTTGCGAGCCAAAGCCCTGGCGAGTCCTGTCACCTTGTCAACACGCAGGCTATCTACTCCAAGAAAATGGCGAGACGCATTGGCCGAGTGAATCTCATCACCATCCACAAATATCAGCTCACCCACCCCCGCCTGGGCAAGAAGATTGGCAACGGCCGATCCAATAGCGCCGCACCCCACCACCACCACCCGCCGGCGGTTGAGCTCAAGGAAGTCCGAAGAATGGTCCCGGCCATGTATCCAGGGTCCGTCCACTCTATTAACCACGACACGTTCGATGGCACGTCCCTTGAACCACCCTCTGATGCGGTCACCCGGCACATGTGTGATGTTACGAAACCCTCTTGTGAGAGCATCTATAGCCCCGCTCTTGTAGATAACGGCCACAAAGGCGGGCCCAGTCGGAGTATGAGCCTCAAGAATGAACAACGGTCTGCGCCCGGGCACCAAGCTTCGCCTCAGCACGTCATCCGTGAGCTCTTGTACCAAGTCCCCCCCTGAGCGTGGGAATTGTGCGGGAGTCAATGGACGGGACAGTTTCAGGAGGGTCGCAGGCAGAATGTCCTTGTCACCAGCATTTACCCCGCAATTGCGGAGCCAGTCCTTGAGCTGCGTCTTATCGTCAGCAACCACGCACTTCCCCGCACGATAATCAAAGTACTGATAGATCGTTCGGGCCTCCCCGCCCGGCTTAAGCAAACTCAGGATCTGTGGGCTGCTACTAGCGCTGACTGCCTGCTGCGCCCAATACGCCAAAAACTCCCTTTCGAACTCTGCCTGACACTCGGCTGCCGAGTAGGTAAGCAGCTCTAAGGCATCAGCAAGGTGCACCCCAATGCGATCAGCCACATCAGCAAACAGGGAGGTCGGACGCAGGCACAATAGGCCGAAGCGCTCCACATGTGGCCACCGAAAATCGCTGCCAGCACCTGGCGCAAACACCCGCGGTTGCGAGTTGGGGAAAGCAGCGTCAATAACGAAGAGCAAGTGGTCCACACCGGCAATGCTCACCTCTCCCGCCTGCAAATCAACCCGCCACCCTGAACGAAACGCCCACAGGAAATCGGCCGAAAGCTCCTGGGCAGTCAGGCGACGCCATGTATCCGGCCTGCACTCCTGCAGGCCGCGCTCGACGAGATCAAATGGAGACGCCACTCAGCCGAACCTACCACCGCCGTCATTGCGACGAGCAGTCTCAACTGAAGTCACCGATAGCGCTGCGTTTGAGGCTTTCGACCGCCCCTCGTCGCCGTCATCAGGTTGGTCCGTGAAGAACGACGTATCGAATACCTCATCCCACGCCTCTCGTGCCTCCTTACGAGCGCAGTCATGCTTGTCCAATACCTTGAGAGTATCTAGTGCCTCCCCCAAGCAATCCCTGAAGAACTCGACCTGACCATCGCCGGCCTCAGCAATGTTGCTCGTCACTACAGGGTGCTTAATTTCGGTCGACCACAGCAGCTTGCTGTGAATCTTCTTCCAGGTCTCCCTGAGCGACAAGTCATCACGTTCAGCTTTGGTGACGAAGTGGTCGACGACCAGCTTGGTAATCGCGATGCCGCTGGTGGTTTTGGATTTCCACTTGGCCCTGCGTGCGAATTTCTTGCTGAGCTTCGTCACCCGGCGCATTTGGCTGCCGTCCGCCTCACCGGCATTGAGCTCGCCAACCAAACCGTTGAACCACCGAGTTACTGCTCGTGCATCCGACTCAACCCACTCATCACCGCTGGCCAACTCAAAGCGCTCCTCCTCCTTTCCGAAGAGGCTCGTGGCCTTCACGATACGATAAACCGGCACATCAATGTGATAACCCTCGGCGTATACCTGCCGCACACAATTTCTTTTGACTGTTGCCTCTTGCTTGAATCGACCATCCCACTTCAAGGCATTGCAGACACGTTGGCGGGCAGCCTTCGGAGCTAGAGGCTCTCCGTCGTCATCAGTCAAATCTTCCGAGCGAAAGTAAGCCCCATCATCAATGTCATAGTCGTTGTCATTATCCTGAACCATCGTTCGCATCTGGTAGGAACCTTGTGACCGAATCTCTTTGGGCTGCGGCTTCTCGGCAGTATCCAGCCCATTTTTCAGACGCGTCCGCCCTGCATCCCGCCGCTTACGCATGTCACCCTGCTGCGCGCTGGATAGCGTGACCTTCTCACGATGAAAGTTGGTCATTTCGCCGTGACAATCGATGTCGGCCATTTTTATCTCCGGTCAGCTGTTGGCAGAATGTGGCGTGGCTGCTGCAATTGCAGCCTGGAAAGCTTGCATATGAGGATCACGGGCACATGCCGCCCAGGCGTAGTCCACATCAGAGATCGCCTGTCGGGCAAGCGCGTTCAGCACTTTCGGTCTGGCATCGTCCATGTTCGCCAAGTAATTCCTCAACTCGTTCGATGGGCATTGGGCCGGTAGACGGAAAGCAAAGCTTCCATCGCCTCGAAGCTGAGCCATTTTGTTCGCCAGGTAGTCGTAGCCCACAGCTTGAGCATTCAGGCTGGCTTCCATGGCCTTAATGCCGAACATCCAACCGAAGGCGTTCCGATTCAAGGAACCTGAGCTAACCTCCTCCCCACCCTGAGAGGGAAGAGTCCCCAGCATGAACAAATGGATAGGGCGTGCCTCTTTTCGATCACTCAGAATCTCAACAGCCTCCATCATTCCGAGCATTCCTGGGTTGTTTGCCCAAAGACCTCCATCAACATATGTGGCCGGGGTAGCTCCGGCGCCTCCCGGCTCTTCGAGCATGGCCATGGAGCGAAGAATCGGCGCGGCAGTAGTAGCCATGCAGATATCAACAAGCTTGCGTGTATTGTCTCGACCATTGAGGCGGGAAAGATGCTGCGTCTTGAAGACCACTGCGGCATGACGATTGAGATCGACCGTTGGGATCGCCAGCGCAATGCCGCGGCCTCGATAAACGCTGTCCACCGTGCGCTCACCGAGCGTCTCCTCCAACGCGGAGCGAAGAGCATCATTGCCCTTCTTCAGGCCGAGCCCTAGAAGCCTGATTGCGTAGCCAGGCAGCGTCTTAGCGCGGAGCCACTGATAGGGGAATATTCTGGGTCCGTTTTCATAGTACAAAGACTGGACCCGCTGTAACGGGACACCAGCAACTAAGGCGCAAGCTACTATGCCACCAGTACTGGTCCCGACGATGAGGTCGAATGCACTGCCGACATCCAACAAATTACCCACCGTGTCAGCTCGCTTCCGAAGCCGATCCGCGTAGGTTGCAAGGTAGGCAGCTTGGTAAACCCCTCGCATGCCCCCACCATCTAGACATAAAACCCTGAAAGGCTTTTGTTCCTCTTCCATGGTGTCTCCCCCTGATAGCCTTTTGCCCTAGATGGGGTTGTACAGCTGCCATTCAAGTACTTTTCTTCAGTATTTTTGTGCCGCTGCTTGCCCTACAGGGAGCAGCTACTCACCGCTGCCTACTTTCAACCAGTTCCTGCTGATTGTGCCAACAGCTGAAAAATCGGCCATTGAGACCAATACGACTCGAAAAAATCTCAGCCCTACATGACTGCAATGACATCAGCACCAAGGAGGTTAGCCCCATGTCATTGCAGTGCCCTCGCTGTCATTCCCCCAAAGTCGCTTCCTTCCATCACGCCATGAAAGTCGGCGCCGCCATCGGCACCGTGGGCGGCGTTGCGCGCGGCGTCAGCGCTGCCCTGGCTGGCGCCGCTATCGGCGCATTCGCCGGCCCTGTCGGCATCACCCTCGGCTCCGTGTCGGGCGCCATCCTCGGCGGGCTGGCCGGAGGGGTTGGTGGTTGCGCGCTGGGCGCACAACTCGGTGAGTCGCTCGACCGCCACGTCCTGGCCCACAACCTCTGCCTGCTCTGCGGTCATCGCTTCAATCTGCCGACCTGATCGGCACCCACACCCTTCTCATTTCAATCGTCCGGTCGGTGCTGCGCCGTGCGCGGCGCTTTATGCCGGCTTGCACCCAAAGGAATCATCCAAATGGCTCATCTCGTCGAAACCATGGCCTACGCTGTCGCTACCCCGAGATGCTTCTTGGGTTAGTAGATGCCAGTCGTGCCTGGATCTGTATGAATTAGTCCTCAACTAAAAAATTCTCTGGCGGGTTCATCAGCACATGCCAAAGAACGTTCAATGTTGAGTAAACAGATTCAATGGGATTATCCTCTTTTTGCAAGCAATCAAATAGTAAGCCTGCAGTACTAACACCAAAAAACTCCATAACGCGTCGTATATTAAGCGACGCGGTTAATTCGCCAGCACTCACGGCATTTTCAAGTACCGTTTTGAGGTGCTGCATGAATCGTCCTCTGACACGTGCCAGTCGTTGCTGATGAACGGCTGAGTCCCCACCGCAAGCCCCCTGATACATCATGATTTCTGCCAAGCGTCGAGGAATTTCTTCGCTGATAGTTTCGACTAGACGCTGTTGCAGCTGCTGCCACGCCAACGACAGAGGAAGGTCTTTAGGTACTGTGCTTTCCAGTGGGAGAATTTGCTCATCGAATATGGTTTTAAACAAATCCTCCTTGCCCCTGAAATGCCAATATATTGCGCCCCGCGTGACATTGGCCCGCTGCGCGATGT
This sequence comes from Pseudomonas sp. HMSC066A08, assembly GCF_001813025.1. NCBI lineage: Bacteria > Pseudomonadati > Pseudomonadota > Gammaproteobacteria > Pseudomonadales > Pseudomonadaceae > Pseudomonas > Pseudomonas sp. HMSC066A08. The sequence goes on along the minus strand of NZ_KV811290.1, from coordinate 235,490 downwards.
GCTCAAGCGTTGTTTCAGTCACACCGGCCTGCGAGAAAAGCTCTGTGGCTGCGGCCAGAATCCTCTGGCGTGTCATTGCGGCCTCAGCTGCTGTCTTTCTAGCCATCGACACCTTGCCCGGGAATTGCCCGAGGCGTCCGACCGATCACCTCTTCAATATTCCGTTTGCAGACCTGCAGCGCTTTCTGAAAACGCTCCCCCGCGATCATTGCTCGCGAAGTGGGCGCTACGATCGAGATTGAATAAATTCCTAAATAGGTATCGAGCAGCGCTGCGTACGAACACAGACCCTCGATATATTCGTTTTCATCCGTTGCCGCGCCGCTGACTTTGACCTCTTTCAACTGAGCCAATAACACCTCACGTTTCAGGCTTTTAGCGGTGCACATTGGCAATGGATCCGGTAGCAAAGCGTGTTGGGCCTCTTCGGGAAGTGCGGCAAGCAGCACCTTGCCACCTGATGTCGCGCTAGCCGGTACATGAATGCCAATCGGAAAAACGACCCGTAATTCGCGCTCAGCCACGATTCGATCCATCACATAAACCTTATCACCCGAAAGGGAGGATAGGCATGTCGACTCCTCAACCTGCTCCGACAACGCGGTCAGATGTGGCCTGACCAATGAAATGATATCCATCTGGGTTTGAGTGATGAGCTGGCCGAACGCCGGCCCCAGTCGAAAACCACCACTCGGCCCCAGTGCTTCCACCAAATGTTCCACCGCTAGTGCATTGATGATGCGCTGCACCGTCGAACGCGGCAGATCGACCAACTGGGCGATCGCGGCCAAGCTCAGACCCTGGGGATTGCTGCCCAACGCCCGCATGATCGATGCGGCACGGGCAATGACCTGTATCCCGCCATGCTTTCCAATGCTTTCTTCCATATCCGTCATACCGCCCTCTATGTATCGGCCTGCTGCGCTGCGCAGCTTTTTTGCGCCGCCACTTTAGTGCCAACCGCGTAATCCAGCCAGCCGCGTGCAGTGGCCGGCACCTGTTCGGCAGTGCGAGTGCCTCCTCTGTGCCAGCAATACTTGACTTTACAGAACCACATAGCGATACACTGTACCACAATACGGATCAAAAATTCAACGACCAATACCTGATTGGCCAACCTTGCGCAGGAGACATGCGGTGAAGCTCAACAAAACCTTCCCCACAAGACAGTTGATCCCCCTGGCAGCCCTTTGGCTGCTGGCGGGTTGCGGTAACCAGGAGGCCGCGAAGAATGAGCAGCCGCCACCCGAAGTCGGGGTCTATACCGTGAAGGCACAGGCGCTGACATTGACGACCGACCTGCCGGGACGTACCAGCGCCTACCGTGTTGCCGAGGTCCGGCCGCAGGTGTCCGGCATCCTGCAGCAACGGCTGTTCACCGAAGGCTCGGAGGTGAAGAAGGGACAGCCGCTGTACCAGATCGATCCGCGCACCTACGAGGCGCGCCTGGCGCGCGCCGAGGCCAACCTGACCACCGCGCAGAACCTGGCCCGGCGCTACGAGCGCCTGCTCAAGACCAACGCGGTCAGCCGGCAGCAGTACGACGATGCCCAGGCCGCCTGGAAGCAGGCCCAGGCGGAGGTTCAGGTGGCGCGTATCGACGTGCAGTACACCCAGGTGCTGGCACCGATCTCCGGGCGCATCGGCCGTTCGGCCGTGACCGAGGGCGCGCTAGTCACCAATGGCCAGACGCAGGAGCTGGCCACCGTCACCCAGCTCGACCCGATCTATGTCGACGTCAATCAACCCATCACCCGTCTGCTCGGGCTCAAGCGCGCACTGGAATCCGGGCGCCTGCAGCGCGTGGGTGAAGACCGGGCGCAGGTCAGCCTGACCCTGGATGACGGTTCCCTCTATCCACTTAAGGGCGTGTTGCGCTTCTCTGAAGTCAGCGTCGCCCCCACCACCGGCTCGGTGACTCTGCGGGCCGAGTTCCCCAACCCCGACCGCAAGCTTCTGCCAGGCATGTTCGTCCACGCCCTGCTCAGCGAAGGCGAACAGCAGGCCGCCATCCTAGTTCCGCAGCAGGCGGTGGGCCGCGATGCCCGCGGTACCCCGACCGTATGGGTGGTCACGCCCGACAGCACCGTCGAACGGCGGGAGGTGGAAACCTTGCGCACAGTGGGCAATGCCTGGTTGATCGGTGACGGCATCAAAGATGGCGAACGCGTGATTACCGAAGGTGTGCAACTGGCCCGCACAGGAATCAAGGTCAAGCCGGTGGACGCCAAGAACGTCAACCTGGTCGCCGATTTCGCGCCGCAGGCGGACACCCAGGCCAATTGAGGAGTTAGTGATCCATGTCTCGCTTTTTCATTGACCGGCCGATCTTCGCCTGGGTGCTGGCGATCATCGCCATGCTGGCGGGGGCACTGTCGCTGATGAACATGCCCATCAGCCAGTACCCCAACATTGCCGCACCCGCCGTGTCGATCCAGGTCACCTACCCTGGTGCCTCGGCCCAGACGGTGCAGGACACCGTGGTCCAGGTCATCGAGCAGCAGCTCAGCGGCCTCGACGGCTTCCGCTACATGTCCGCCGAGAGCGCCTCGGACGGAAACATGAACATCATCGTGACCTTCGAGCAGGGCACCAACCCGGACATCGCCCAAGTCCAGGTGCAGAACAAACTGCAGCTGGCCACCCCGCGACTGCCTGAGGAAGTGCAACGCCAAGGCCTGCGGGTGGTGAAGTATCAGATGAACTTCTTCCTGATCATCGGCCTGGTGGACAAGACCGGCAAGATGACCAACTTCGACCTGGGCAACGTGATTGCCTCGCAGTTGCAGGACCCGATTTCGCGTATCAATGGCGTGGGCGACTACATGCTGTTCGGCTCGCCCTATGCCATGCGCATCTGGCTAGACCCGATCAAGCTCAACAGCTACCAGCTCACCCCAGGCGATGTGGCCCAAGCCATTCGCGAGCAGAACGTGCAGGTGTCCTCCGGCCAGCTCGGCGGCTTGCCGACCCGCTCCGGTGTGCAGCTAAACGCCACGGTACTGGGCAAGACCCGCATGACCACCCCGGCCGAGTTCGAGGAGATCCTGGTCAAGGTTAAGGCCGATGGCTCCCAGGTACGCGTCAAGGACCTGGGCAAGGTCGCCCTGGCTTCCGACAACTTCGCCATCTCGTCGAAGTACCGCGGCCAGTACTCGGCTGGCCTCGCCCTGCGCCTGGCCAGCGGCGGCAACCTGCTGGAGACGGTAAAAGCGGTCAAGGCGGAGCTGGAAAAACAGAAAGCCTACCTGCCAGAAGGCGTCGAGGTGATCTACCCGTACGACACCACCCCGGTCGTCGAGGCATCCATCGAGTCAGTGGTGCATACCATCGGCGAAGCGGTGATCCTGGTGTTCCTGGTGATGTTCCTGTTCCTGCAGAGCTTCCGTGCGACACTGATCCCGACCCTGGCGGTGCCGGTGGTGTTGCTGGCAACCTTTGCCCTGCTGCCGAGCTTCGGCATAACGATCAACGTGTTGTCCATGTACGCCATGGTGCTTGCGATCGGATTGCTGGTGGACGATGCCATCGTCGTGGTGGAGAACGTCGAACGATTGATGCACGAGGAAGGCTTGTCGCCACTCGAAGCGACACGCAAGTCCATGCAGCAGATTTCCGGCGCCCTGGTCGGCATCGGCATGGTGCTGTCCGCGGTGTTCGTGCCCATGGCCTTCTTCGGCGGCTCGGCGGGCATCATCTACAAGCAGTTCGCCGTCACCATCGTCATCTGCATGGCGCTGTCGGTACTGGTTGCGCTGATATTCACCCCGGCCTTGTGCGCCACCATTCTCAAGGCCCCGCAAGGTCACGGGCACGAAGAGCGAAAAGGCTTCTTCGGCTGGTTCAACCGCGTTTTCGACCGCGGCACCGCACGCTTCGAACGCGGCGTGGGCGGCATACTCAAGCACCGTGGCCGCTACCTGTTTATCTTCGCCGTGGTCACCGCCGGCACCGGCTACCTGTTCACTCAGATCCCCAAGGCTTTCCTGCCGAACGAGGACCAGGGGTTGATGATGGCGGAAGTGCGCATGCCACTGAACGCCTCGGCCGAACGTACCGAAGCGGTGCTGCAGGAGGTCAAGGACTACCTGGTTAACGACGAAAGCGACCTGATCGAGCACGTCATGACGGTCAACGGCTTCAACTTCGCCGGCCGCGGACAGAACTCCGGCCTGGTGCTGATCGTGCTCAAGGACTGGGCTGTACGCCAAGGTGTGGGGCAGGACGTGTTCAGCCTGGCCAAGCGCGCCAATGAACGCTTAGCCCATGTCAAGGACGGCCAGGCCATAGCCTTCGTGCCCCCCGCGATCCTCGAGATGGGTAACGCGATGGGCTTCGACCTGTACCTGCAAGACAACTCTGGCCTGGGCCACGAAGCCCTGATGAAGGCACGCAACCAGTTCCTGGAACTGGCGGCACAAAATCCCAAGCTCAAGGCCGTACGCCCCAACGGCAAGGATGACGAGCCGCAGTTCCAGGTGCGCATCGACGACGAGAAAGCCCGCGCCCTGCAGGTCAGCATCGCCTCAATCAACGAAACCATGAGCACTGCCTGGGGCTCGATGTATGTCAACGACTTCATCGACCTTGGCCGGGTCAAGCGTGTGTACCTGCAAGGCGTCGACAGCTCGCGTATCTCGCCGGAAGACTTCGACAAATGGTATGTGCGTAACGCTCTGGGCGAGATGGTGCCGTTCTCGGCGTTCGCCGCCGGTGAATGGGTCTATGGTTCGCCCAAGCTGGAACGCTACGGCGGTATCTCGTCCGTGCAGATCCTCGGCGAGCCGGCGCCAGGCTACAGTACCGGCGACGCCATGGTGGCGATCGGCGAGATCATGCAACAGCTGCCACCCGGTATTGGCCTGAGCTACAACGGCCTGTCCTACGAGGAGATCAAGACTGGTAACCAAGCGCCGATGCTCTATGCCCTGACCGTCATCATCGTGTTCCTGTGCCTGGCGGCACTGTACGAAAGCTGGTCGGTACCGGTGTCGGTGATCATGGTGGTGCCACTGGGCATCCTCGGCGCCGTGCTCGCCACCCTGATGCGCAGCCTGGAGGCCGACGTGTACTTCCAGATAGGCCTGATGACCACGGTCGGCCTGACCGCGAAGAACGCCATCCTGATTATCGAGTTCGCCAAGGAACTGTACGAGAAGGAAGGCATGCCGCTGGCCAAGGCGGCCATCGAAGCGGCCAAGCTGCGCCTGCGCCCGATCATCATGACCTCGCTGGCCTTTACCTTCGGCGTATTGCCCATGGCGCTCAACACCGGCGCCGGTGCCGGCAGCCAGCACTCAATCGCGACCGGTGTCGTCGGCGGGATGATCACCGCCACGGTCCTGGCCGTGTTCTTCGTCCCCTTGTTCTACGTGGTGGTGGTGAAATTGTTCGAACGCAAGCAACGAGTGGCAGCAGCCCAAGGAGAGTCGGCATGAAGCTGCGATACCTCTCGATTGCGCTGGGCCTGACCTTTCCAGGCTGCAGCCTGATCCCCGACTACCATCGCCCTGAAGCGCCCGTGCAGGCCGACTGGCCTGGGGGCCCGGCCTACGCGAAAGACCAGGCGCAAGCTGGGCAAGAGGCCACGCTGAGCTGGCAGGAGTTCTTCCGTGACCCTGCCATGCGCCAGTTGATCGGCGTCGCGTTGTACAACAACCGCGACCTGCGCCAGGCAGCACTGAACGTCGAGGCCTACCGGGCGCTGCACCGCATTGAGCGCTCGGCCCTGTTCCCGACGGTCGATGCCAACGTTGGCGGATCGCGCCAGCGGGTGCCCGACGACTTGTCCACCACCGACGATAGCGAGATCCAGAGCCAATACTCGGCGACGCTGGGCATTGCTTACGAAGTGGACATGTTCGGCCGCCTGCACAGCCTGGAACGTGCCGCGCTGCAGCAATACCTGGCCACCGCCGAAACCCAACGCGCCGTGCAGATTGCCCTGGTCAGCGACGTTGCCATTGCCTACCTGACTTGGCGCAGCGACCAGGCCCAACTGGAGCTGGCCAGCTCCACCCTGGAAAGCTACCAGTACAGCCTGGATCTAATCCGCTCGAGCAACGAAGTGGGCACCGCCTCGGCGCTGGATGTACGCCAGGCGCGCAGCCTGGTAGAAACCGCACGCGTGCAGAAGGCGCTTTTCACCCGCCAGGTCGCGCAGGATGTCAACGCCCTGCAGTTGCTGCTCGGCACCAAGCTGCCGGGCGACCTGCCGGCCCGCGCCCCCCTGGAGCAACCCCTGGCGTCGCTGACGGCGGGCATGCCAGCCGACCTGCTGCTGCGCCGGCCGGACATCCGTGCGGCCGAACACCGGCTGCTGGCGGCCAATGCCGACATCGGCGCGGCACGTGCGGCGTTCTTCCCCAGCATCACCCTCACCGCAGCGGCCGGTACCGCCAGCCGCGATCTCGACGGCCTGTTCGAAGGTGGCTCGGGGGTCTGGAGCTTCGTGCCGCAGATCAACCTGCCGATCTTCACCGCCGGTCGCCTGAGCGCCAACCTTGATTACCGCAAGGTGGTCAAGGACATCAATGTCGCCCAGTACGAAAAAAGCATCCAAGACGCCTTCCGTGAGGTCGCCGACGGGCTGGCAGCGCACGGTACTTTCGGTGAGCAGTTGCAGGCTCAGCGCGACTTGGTCGACAACAACCAGGAGTACTACAAACTGGCCAACCAGCGTTACGACGAAGGGGTGGACAACTACCTGGTAGTGCTCGATGCGCAGCGCGAACTGTTTGCTGCCCAACAGCAATTGCTCGAGGACCACCTGAGCCAGCTCAGCAGCGAAGTCAGCCTGTTCAAGGCGCTCGGTGGCGGCTGGGATGCTCAGCCTTCCACGCCACTTGCAAGCCTGAAGTGATGCATTCCCGGGTCGGCGCGGACCGACCCGGGAATGCAGTAACCCAGTCGTTTTACAGACGTAAGGAGTACAAAGTGAATACTCGCCTAACCCTTATCAGTATAGCGACACTGGGCCTGCCCTCCCCGCTTGTCCGTTGGCCAAGGGCCACGCCTGTAAACCCTACAGTCGTCTCAATGTGATGATCGGCGACGACGACCCGCTGGGCACCTACGTGTTCCGCACCGCCGGCTTCAACAGCATCCGCAGCTTGGCCGCACGGCTGCAGTATTCCCGAGCCATCTCCAGCGACCGGCTGGCGTGCCTGCCCTTGGAACTACGCCTGCACGGTAAATCCACCCGGCAGAGCCATGGCGGTGGAGGAGACCTTGCAGGCTGCTCGCCAAACTAGAGGAGAGCCGCCGAGCCGCCGGTATCGATCAGGCCGTACTGGACGCGGCTGCCCGGCAGGGGTTTGGTAACGACGCTTTCGAGGAAGACACCGAAAAATGTGGCAGCGTCGTTGAGGAGTTCTACCTCAAAGCGATCATGCCGAAAGATCAACCAGAAGACTCCGCTACACGCCCCTCTCTCGCCGAAAAACTGGAATCCCAAGCAAGGCGCAGCGCCCCCTGTCCAGCGTCCAATAATCATTTGATAGCAGGTCGTTTGCGCCTTGCTGTCCGAAGGAGTGCATGTAAATGAAATATCAGAAAATCAAAGCTGGCGAAGACGCTGGCAGCTACATCGTTCACTCACCTGTTACCGAAAATGAAATCCTGCGCTTAGCCTTGCAGCTAGCAGCCCGACGGATGTCTAAAGGGAAGCCGTTAACTGATCCATTACAAGTAACTGAACATCTCCAAATGCTTTTACAGGATTATGAGTATGAAGTCTTTGCACTACTGATGCTCGATACAAGATACCGCGTAATCGCTTTTGAGGAGGTGTTCCGAGGCACTCTGGATAGCGCCAGCATCTACCCCCGTGAAGTGGTAAGGATGGCGCTCAGGCACAATAGTTCCGCTGTCATACTGGTTCATAACCATCCATCGGGTAGCCCGACTCCCAATTCCGATTATCGCTTGATCACTCAAACACTAAAAATCGCACTTGACTTAATTGGCACCCGCATGCTGGACCATATTGTTGTTAGCAGTGAAGGCTATGTATCCCTTGCTCAGTTGGGCTGGATCTAAAGAAAGGAGTCCCCGAATGAACCTGATCCGCTTTTTAGGCCTTCTCTTCGTGTTCATCTGCATGCTAGCCGGATGCACCATCGTCATCGCGCTATTAGTACTTGCCATACGGTTCTGGCCTGTCCTGCTGATCCTGATTTTGACTCTCGCTCTATTCAACTGGTTTCTCAGCCGAATCGGAATCCAAGTGAAGTCCTGACGCAAACTTCCAATACACCTCAAAAGGTATCTCTGCATGATCACACGATGATTGATCTGCAAATCATTCGAAGTATTTACCAGAGAAACAGCCGAACCCTGATACATACCTTGGGAGTGCTGAACATCTTTACTTAACAAACTCAGCGCGCATCTATCAAAGCGAAAACACCACCCTCTGATCCACTGCGAGCATCCATTGAACTGCACCCTATAACTTATTCAGGAAGGATTATCCGATATCGGCATATCGAAAAAAACGCACCAACGACTTCATTCGAGACGTCCATCGCTTTCATTTCTTAGGCAACGACTGCCTTTGCGTACGTTGCGGAGCGAAACACGATAAACAACCTTTACCGGCGTCATAATCTCTACCCTCTCCGCGCCCATTGGGTAGTAGAGAGGATGGCCATATTATTTTTTGCAATTTCAACCAGCAGGTTTCCCCTGACCCAAAAACGCCCAAAGGGCCAATCAACTCTAGAAACCCACTCGCCTTGGTCACTGTCATAATTCTTTCTCAATATCCCCCACACTTTCTCCATACCTGCAATAAGTTAGCAAATTAAATTTAACGCTTTATTCTAATACCCTGGGCTTGCGCCCCATCTGCGGAGGTACCATCACCATGATTGACAAGTAATTTATCCAGGAACACCACAATCTAAGCAATCCCTTGATCTCCGAAGCTGTGCTTCCGATCTCTTTCTGAAGCTTGCACACATGATGCGCCCCGACGCCATAACGAAAATGTCTCCTCTATCCCAAGCTGATGGAAGCACTAGTCCGCCTTGCCGCTCTGGTCGAAATGAGCATCACGGCCACGGAGTCCCACCCTGCGTGCTTCGTTTTTCTGAATTACCACCGCAATAGAGTCAAAATCATCTATTGAGAGCGCAACAACCTCTGCCTTTGGCTCAAGCGCCTCAAAGCCGAGCGTTTAAAACTTCACCAGACACCATCGACGAAGCCATCATTTTGACCGTTCATTGACTGGGCTGACAGATTACTCCTGCTTTTTTCTAGAAAAACGGCTAAAAGAAGGTGATATTCCAACGAGAAAATGCACTTTTGATAAAGTCGTCCGCTTATCGGACAGTGCCCCCCTCCACCTGCTCCGACTCCGCCTATGCATCATGAAAATCAGCCCTTCGAACATCCCCGTTTTCAAGCTGTGTGGCGAAGATCTGGACTGGCCGATGGGCATCGAACTCTACGGCATGGGCGTACTGCCACCACCCGGTACCTATGGGCAGGTATTCGTCGGCAACTGGGGCCTGGACAACGGCTGGGTGGTGGGTGTAGGTGGCCATGCCTACAAGCAGATCAGCGACGGCAAGCAGGACGGCCACCTGGTCGGCGACAGCAACCGCGGGAGCACCTTCTCCATCGGTCCGGCCGTGCAGTACGCTAGCAAGGACGGCTGGCTCCTCAGTGCCAAATGGCAGGACGAATCCGGCGTGCGCAATCCCCCTGAAGGCCAAACCTAGTGGCTGAAGTTCACCGTACCGCTGTAATCCGCTCGGCAGACCCGCCACGGGAGTGTGGCGGGCCTCCTCCGGGTTCAGCGCCCCTTGAGGCGGTAGCTGACCTGGGCGCGGCTCATGCCGAGCATCTGCGCGGCTGCCGTGATGTTGCCGCCGGAGCGTTCCAGCGCAAGCTGCACCAGGCGCTGTTCGATATCCTCGAGAGAGGTGCTCAGTGCCTGTTCGCGCCCACTGACGAAGGCCATCAGGCTAGCCAGCTCCGGCTCACCGGCAGCCGCGGGAGCAGCCATGCCGGACTCGACATCCCGCGCCGCAGAAGCGCTGCCCTGCCACCCGGACATCTCCGACGGGGAGCTCAGGCGCCCCTCCGCAGTCAGGCCAACCGGCATGGAAACCGGCGACGCACCACCTTCGGCCAGATGGTTGACGTCCATCACCTCGCCATCGCCCGCGGCAATCACGCCTCGCTCGATGAGGTTCTGCAGCTCGCGGATATTGCCGGAGAAGCGATAAGTCAGCAGGGAGTTCACCAGCCGCGTGCTGAACCCTGCCAGGCGGCGCCCGTGGCGGGCGCTGAACTTGCGCAGGAAGTAGCTCATCAACAGCGGGATGTCCTCCCGGCGCTCGCGCAGCGGTGGCAGGTGGATTGGGAAGACATTCAGCCGATAAAACAGGTCTTCGCGAAAACGCCCGGACTCGACCTCGCGGCGCAGGTCCAGGTTGGTCGCCGCCACCACGCGTACGTCCACGCGGATCGGCGTGGCGCCACCGACGCGCTCGATCTCGCCCTCCTGCAGAGCGCGGAGGATCTTGCTCTGGGCGCCGAGGCTGAGCATCGCGATCTCGTCGAGGAACAGGGTGCCGCCATTGGCCCGCTCGAAGCGTCCGGGGCGCGAACGCTCGGCCCCGGTAAAGGCACCGCGCTCGACGCCGAACAGCTCCGCCTCGACAAGGTTCTCCGGCAGGGTCGCGCAGTTCAGGGCCACCAGCGGCGCCTCCCGGCGCGTGCTGGCCTGGTGCAGGGTGCGGGCGAACAGTTCTTTGCCAACCCCGGACTCGCCGGTGAGCAACACAGTCGCCTGGGTGGACGCCACACGCTGCAGCAGCTGGCTGGCCGCGACGAAGGCGGCGGATACGCCAACCATCTGGTTGCCCTCGGGGGCCTCCTGAAGCGCAGCCACCGCTGTCTCGTTAGCCGAGGCATAGGTACTGCGACCAAGAAAACCTTCGGCATCCAGGTGGGCCAACTCGGCATCGATGTCGTCCCACTGCTCAATCGGCTTGCCGACGATGCGGCACGCGTGGTGGCCAGTTGCGCGGCACTCCAGCTCGCGAAAGACCACCAGCCGGCCGAGAAGCGACGAGGCATAACCGCTGGCATAGCCGATTTCCATCCAACAGGCCGGCTCGTTACCCAGGCCATAGGTGGCGATGTGCTCATCATCCTCCAGCGAGTTGTGCCAGAGGAATTCTGAATAGAAATGGCCGATGCTGGAGTCGATCTCGAAGCGCACCACCTCGACATTCACCATGCCTTCGAGCATATGCAGGCGCGGACCGGCGCTGTACAGGCTGGCGTGGTCGCCCTCTGGCCACTGCTCGCTGACCTGAGCGGCATCACGGGCGCCGGCCTGCCAGCCGATACGAGTTAGCAGCCCGCGCGCCTTGTCGAAGCCCAGCGCCTCGACCAGTTCACGGCGGATGGCGCCGAATGCGGAGCCCTGCAGCAGCATCACCCGCTGACCGCACAGCCAGATGGTCCCGTCCTGAGGGGCGAAGGCAACGGTTTCAGCCAGTTGCTCGGCCGTCGGCAGCCCCTTGGGATCGAACTGATTGGCGCGATCCACGATCAGGCTCTTTTGCCGGCCGAGAATGTGCCTGAGGAAGTCTCCCTCCATCGATCGTCCGTATTTACCCGGGATTGTATTGGTCATAGGCAGGGGAAAAGAAAGGCAGGTTGAGATGCACAGCAGTATGACGCCCCACCCTTCGCGGTCAATGCAACCAATGCCGGGGCGCGCTTGCGAGACGGAATTCGTCCGGTAACCGCACTGACTTTCACCCGCGGCCGCCGCTGCAGAGCTTTCCGCGGACCCGCAATTTTCTCTACACAATTTTCCGCAGGCAACTCCCGGAGCGCTTGCTGAGCGGCGCCCAGAATAAAGCTAACCATCTGTTTTTAAAGGAATAATCAATATTTTAGGCACTGGCACGATAGTTGTTATGGGTAGATAACGTGCAACGCCATAACAAGAAACCTGGTGACCTCGACATGACCACTGCCTGCCTTTCGGCCTCTTTCCATCCCCGTGCATATGCCGTGCACCAGTCCCCCGATTTCCCGCCGACGGCCTGCCGTCGACTCCTAGGCCACCTGTGGCGCAACACCCCTGATCCATGACCGTCGCTTGCACCAGTGGTGGTCGCCCCCCCTCGCCCAGCCAAAAGAGGAAAACCATGAGCAGCAACCGCCTTGCCTATGAAAACCTGCAGCTGCAACCGATTGCCGGCCAATGGCGCGCCGGGAGCGCCGGACGCCAGCTTGACGTGTTCGACCCCTATACCCAGGACAGGTTGCTGAGCCTGACCCTGGCCAATCGCGAAGATCTCGATGCGGCCTACCGCAAGGCCCGAGAGTGCCAGAGCGAATGGGCTGCCAGGCCGCCGGCCGAGCGCGCCCGGGTGATGCTCGATGCGGTGAAAATCTTCGACGAGCGTCGTGAAGAGATCATGGGCTGGATCATCCGCGAGTCCGGCAGCACACGCATCAAGGCGCAGATCGAGTGGGGCGCCGCGCGCGCCATCATCCTGGAGTCGGCCAGCCTGCCGAACCGCGTGCACGGCCGCATCGTCGCCTCCAACATCCCGGACAAGGAAAGCCGCGTGTATCGCGTACCGCTGGGGGTGATTGGCGTGATAAGCCCGTGGAACTTCCCGCTGCACCTGACCGCCCGTTCCCTGGCCCCCGCCCTGGCCCTGGGCAACACCGTCGTGGTCAAACCGGCCAGCGACACCCCGGTCACCGGTGGCCTGCTGCTGGCGCGGATCTTCGAAGAAGCCGGGCTGCCGGCGGGAGCGCTCAGCGTGGTGGTCGGCGCCGGTGCGGAAATCGGCGATGCCTTCGTCGAGCACCCCGTTCCGGCCTTCATCTCCTTCACCGGCTCGACCCAAGTCGGCCGCAACATCGGCCGCATCGCCAGCGGCGGCGAGCACCTCAAGCACGTAGCCCTCGAGCTGGGCGGCAACAGTCCCTTCGTGGTCCTGGCCGATGCCGATGTGGAACAGGCGGTGAACGCCGCCGTGGTCGGCAAGTTCCTGCACCAGGGGCAGATCTGCATGGCGATCAACCGCATCATCATCGAGCAGCCGCTGCTGGAAGAGTTCAGTCGCCGCTTCGTCGAACGCGTCAGGGCCCTCCCCTACGGCGACCCGCGCCAGCCGGAAACCGTGGTCGGCCCGGTGATCAATGCCAGGCAGCTGGCCGGCCTGCAGCAGAAGATCGCCACCGCCTGTGCCGAGGGCGCCAGGCTGCTGCTCGGCGGTGAGGTGCAGGGCAACGTGATGCCGCCACATGTGTTCGGCGACGTCACCGCGGACATGGAGATAGCCCGCGAAGAGATCTTCGGCCCGCTAGTCGGCATCCAGTCCGCGCGCAATGCCGAGCATGCGCTCGAGCTGGCCAACAGCAGCGAATACGGCCTGTCCAGCGCCGTGTTCACCTCCAGCCTGGAGCGCGGCGCGCAGTTCGCCCAGCGCATCCATGCCGGCATGACCCATGTCAACGACATCCCGGTCAACGACGAGCCCAACGCACCGTTCGGCGGCGAGAAGAACTCCGGGCTCGGCCGCTTCAACGGTGACTGGGCGATCGAGGAGTTCACCACTGACCACTGGATCACCCTGCAGCACGCGCCACGGGCATACCCGTTCTGACCTACAAACGGCTTCCGATCAACCCGCACAGCCAATAAGAGAATGGAGTACGAAATGTCCACACTCCCCCACAGCCCAGTTGTGAAACGGGCCCTTGCGGCCTGCCTTGCCCTGCCTTCCGTCCTGCTTGCCGGTCATGCCAGTGCCGATGGCGACGGGGTCTGGAAAAGCGGCGAGAACGTCTACGCAAAAGTCTGCGGTCACTGCCACGAACACAGCGTGGGACCGGTGATCAAGGGTCGCGAGCTGCCACCGGAGTACATCAGCGCAGTGGTGCGCAACGGTTTCCGCGCCATGCCCGCGTTTCCCGCCAGCTTCATCGATGACAACGCCCTGAAGCAGGTCGGCGAGTACATCGCCAAGTCGCCGGCTCCGGCTGCCAAGCCTTGAGGTGCCGAGGATGAACGTCGAACGTCGCTCTCTGCTCAAGAGCATGGCCCTGGGCGGACTGGCCAGTGCCGCCATGGGCAGCTCTGGCCTGGCCATGGCCAACGCTTTTATCGCTCCTTCGTCACGGCTTCCCGCCACCCTGGTCCTGGTCAACGGCGCCGTGGCCGGTTCCGCATTCCTCCAGGCCATAAACGCCAGCCCCGCGGGCCGGCTTGCCGAGGTGCAGCGCACCGATCTCGGCCTGGACTTCTTATTGGCCCTGGAGCAGCGCCTGAAGAATGGCAAGCCGCCACGCATCATCGGCCTGCTGGATGATGCCAGCGCCGCGCTGGTCATCGACCTGTCCCGCAGCAGCGGCGCCAGGGTGCAGTGGCTCGGCCAGCACACTGCGAGCGCTGCCGGTTCGCAACACCGCCTGCTGAGCAGCGAGGCCGCCCATGGCTGCGCGTTGCAGCTAGGTCTTCAACTGAACGCTTCCGGTGCCGGTTTCAACCTCACGGAGCAACGTCTACTCGGCCATCAACCGCCCCTGCAACTGGCCGCAGGCGCTCGCAATGGCGCCGTTTCCGAGCAGTGGGCGGCCACCCTTGGGCACACCCTGGCCATGCTCGGCTCCGATGCCGGCACACAGCCGCCACTGGCCGTCAGCCGCCGCTCGCCGCTGACCGGCACTTTCGTTTCGTTCTCGATCGAGGCTTGAAGGAGCTAACCAAATGACCGAGCAAAACAACAGTTCCCTGCTCCCGCGCGGCGTGGATGCCGCCAACTTCCAGCAAGCCATCGGCAAGTTCCGCAAACTGCTGGGCGGGGAAAACGTCCTGACCAGGGACGACCAACTGATTCCCTACAACAAGATCATGATGGCGGTGGACAACGCCGAACACGCGCCATCCGCCGTCGTTACCGCCACCAGCGTCGAACAGGTGCAAGGCGTGGTGAAGATCTGCAACGAGCACAGGATTCCCGTGTGGACCATCTCCACCGGACGCAACTTCGGCTACGGCTCGGCGGCGCCCGGCCAGCGCGGCCAGGTAATCCTCGACCTGAAAAAGATGAACAAGATCATCCACGTCGACCCGGATCTGTGCACCGCCTTGGTCGAGCCGGGTGTGACCTACCAGCAGTTGTACGACTATCTGCAGGAGAAGAACCTGCCACTGATGCTGTCGTTCTCGGCGCCATCGGCTATCGCCGGGCCGCTGGGCAACACCATGGACCGTGGCGTGGGCTACACCCCCTATGGCGAGCACTTCCTGATGCAGTGCGGTATGGAAGTGGTACTGGCCAACGGTGATGTGTACCGCACCGGCATGGGCGGCGTGAAAGGCGACAACGCCTGGCAGGTGTTCAAGTGGGGCTACGGCCCGACGCTGGATGGCATGTTCACCCAAGCCAACTACGGCATCTGTACCAAGATGGGTTTCTGGCTGATGCCGAAGCCGCCCGTGTTCAAGCCGTTCGAGATCAAGTTCGAGAACGAGTCCGACATCAGCGAGATCGTCGAATTCATCCGTCCGCTGCGCATCGCCCAGGTCATCCCGAACTCCGTGGTGATCGCTGGCGTGCTGTGGGAGGCCGCGACCTGCAACACCCGTCGCGCGGACTACACCACCGAGCCGGGCGCGACTCCCGAAGCCATCCTCAAGCAGATCCAGAAGGACAAGAATCTCGGCGCCTGGAATGTCTACGCCGCGCTGTACGGCACCGAGGAGCAGGTCGACGTGAACTGGAAGATCGTCACCGGCGCCTTCGAGCAACTGGGCAAGGGCAGGATCGTCACCCAGGAAGAAGCTGGCGATACCCAGCCATTCCGGTATCGCGCTCAGCTGATGTCCGGCGTGCCAAACCTACAGGAGTTCGGCCTGTACAACTGGCGTGGGGGCGGCGGTTCCATGTGGTTCGCCCCGGTGAGCCAGGCCCGCGGCAGCGAGTGCGAAAAGCAGCAGGCACTGGCCAAGAAGGTCATAAACAAGCACGGGCTGGACTACGTCGGTGAGTTCATCGTCGGCTGGCGCGACATGCACCACGTAATCGACGTGCTGTACGACCGCAGCAACCCCGAGGAAACCAAGCGCGCCAATGCATGCTTCGCCGAACTGCTGGACGAGTTCGAGAAGCACGGTTACGCCGTCTACCGCGTCAACACCGCGTTCCAGGAGCGCGTGGCGCAGAGCTACGGCACCGTCAAGCGCAAGGTGGAACACGCCATTAAGCGTGCCTTGGATCCGAACAACATCCTCTCCCCAGGCAAGTCCGGCATCGACCTCGCCAACAAGTTCTGAATGCAGCGAGGCCTCGCCGGTGTGTAACCGGCGAGGCCATTTTAAGCTGATTCAAGAAGGCACATGTCCCGCGCTGTGTGAGGGCCAGGCAGGGCAGCCTCACCCGTATGAATCGGCATATCGTCGTCGTACTTTCGTCCTCAGTGGTACCCGTCGCCGTCGCTCCTCTCCGAATGTCGCTCGCTTCGTTCCAAAGATGCACAGGCCTACCCTGGACATCGTCTGTGCGCCGATCAGACTGGGGCGAACGCGCTTGAGCCCAGCGGCTTGTCCCGCATCTGGCGCCTCGTGCAACCAGATACGGTGGTTTCCGGCAGTGCCATACTGCCATGGCCAGCAAGACAATCAGAACCAGGTAGAAGGCCTGAGTAAGATTGCTGTCGGTGTGGCTGATCAACCAGATCGCAAGCAGAGGCGCGGTGCCGCCGACCACCGTCAGCTTCAGGCGATGCTTCAAGAGGCGCTCGACACTATCCGTCATCCGTCCGCCAGCCCTGACTACAGACGTAGATGTTTCGAATCATCGGCGTAGTGCATGAAACGATGGCTCCTACAAGCTGGTTGCGCTTAAGCTCAACGCGCCATACCTGACGTACAATAAATAGGCTGCTCATTGAGCGGCCTTGAGCACTGGTAGCGAATCACGCCAAACCGCTTACAATTTTGGCCATCTTGGCTCTCAGCAGGAGCGGCATTACCCCCGACTGCATCCAAAGCCATGCTGGCCATTTCCATAGGCTTTGGAAGCGACCTTGCACAGGTAACTGGCACGGTGGAACAGGCCGGACAACGCTCCAGTGTCCCCGCGATCCACTCTGTACGTCGGGTTGTCCGGGATCTCCACCAAACCTGCCACCTGATCGAGCCGCAGCCCCAAGGCACTGGCCCACGCCTCCTGCAAGCGACTGATCATGTTGGCATTAGCAGACTGCAGCTTACCAACCGTGTAGAAGGCATCACGATTGAGCAGAATCAGAACGTGATAATGCGGACGTTGCCTTGTCCCCTCCTCCCTGGCCCACACGTAGCGAACCTTACATCCGTGAGCATAGGAATGCTGCTCACGAGCCTTCAGTCGGTTGTGCTCGATCTTGGCCTTGAACGATTCAATAAATCTGCTGATGACTTGGTTGGTGTATGCGTAATCAGGCAAGTCGATACCGATTGGCAGACGTAAATCGATTCTAAAGGCTAACAGTCTCGGATACTGGCTAAGCGCGTTTTCAACGGTGCGTTTCAATGCAGCCAAATACTCAGTTAAAAACGGCCCCTTGTCGACCATTACTGGAAGACCTTCAAACAGGTCGCCAGTGTGAATATGAAGGTTGGTGTTATCGGGATGACGCAGCATGGTAACCACTCTCTTTGCTAAGACTCATATACTCAGCAAGCGTGGTATTTGTTTACGAGTTACACCCTGCCAACCATCCCTAATTAAACTTCATGCACATCACCCAGCCTGAAGAGAAACACCAGGGAGATGAGTATTTAGGTAGTATGTGAAGCAATGGGTAGATTCTAGGCACCAAGGTATTTGTCAGAGAGTGGATACACTTCTGATAGCCAATACCATTCTAGGCACAGGATAGATACCGATAGCCAGTAGTACGACTAGCCATTCTCACATCAGATGGATATAGATACAGACAGCCATCTGCAGAAGCAAGTATTAGCTGCTCCAACAACATAGCGTATAGTCACTTAGTAAAAGCATACTACCCATACCGAAAACAAAATGACGACACATTACCCGCCAATACTGACCAAACCATTATAAAAACCAAAAAAACACTTCACTCATTCAACTCCGGCAAAAAACCATCATGATCCGATTGATGTCGGATCATGATGGCGACTATGCTCGTCAACGCAAATTATCAGCCAGCCAGGCCTAAAGCTTTATCACGTTCAGCCACCTTAGCGAGAATCCAGTCGTGAACTTCGCTTTCTACCCAGCCGACACATCGATCCCCTAATGCCACCGGAATTGGAAACTGACCTTCTGCGATGTACTTATAGATCGTGGATCGGGAAAGACCAGTAAGATCCATGACCTCTTTCAGGCGGATTATCCTCATGAACGTAGCTCCTGTATTCGTCCAGAGGATTGGCAAGGCCAGTAAAATTTGACGGACGACGAACCCACCCCACACCTTGTCGGCACGCCGCCCTCTCGACATCCGTCCATTGCCTCCTGCCCTCAGCACCCTTCTGGGGGATCATGTTCGTCTCAGAGGACTTGCCATTTTCAAACGAAAATAGCCACAAACACACCTACAGACCCAGTGAAAACGTGTACCTAAGATAATTTTGTACTACTAGAGTACACCTAGATTGACTCAATAATCACGATAGGGTAAATCTAGCTTCACCCTTGAGTTTGCATAGAGTGATCCTAGCATGGCGATACGTTACAACGATGAGTTAAGCCAGGTTCTCGGCGATTCCGAGTACAGCGAGCGCCATGACATATGGCTTTGGTACACACTCGTTTTCTTCGAACAAAGTTTCAATAAAGAAGCACTCCCAGGCTATGGAATGCGAGACAAGATGGCTCGATACCTCCAAGCAAACAAATGGAAGGTCGATCCACTATTGCAAAGAAGACGAGAGCAACTCATCTCCAAAAAACACTTAGAGTGGATTACGAACGAACGTCGACTAGTGGAATGGCTAACAAAAGAAATTCAAAATTCAACCAAACACAGCCAACTTAACTTCCCATTCAATCTTTCTGGAAGGGATCTCCCTATAGCAATACTTGACGTCTGGGAACGAGACCTTACCGAAAAGACATCTCTAATCAAAAATCTGGAGCAGCGGTGGCGCGAGCACAAAGCCCACGACAAAAAATACTCATGGTTTAAAGACGACAATCAAAAATGCTCACTCGCTTACGAGTGGCTACAAAAAAACACATACCTCTCCATTTTCCGCACGCCCATCGAAACATATGAGGATCTACTGATCTTTTTCGACAACGCGAACCACACCCGCGAACAAGAAGAACTTTATATTGGGAAAATTAAAAAACTATGGAACCAAAGAAAATACAGAAACACCCTAAAGGGAAAATCACAGTACAACTTCGTCCTTTCAGACAAGACCATAGAAATGCTAGACAGAATTTCAGAACAGCACGAAATCAGTCGAGCACGAGCACTAGAAATACTCGTAGAGATAGAGGCTAAAAAAGGCTTATACATTTCTGAAAAGCTGCAAAACTCTAAACTGCTTCGCAACACTTAGTCCAAACCAGGCATAACGACCGAAACATACCAACGCCAAGTCTATCAATGCTAAGAAGGCAACCACTCCCAGCCAAAACCACCAGCAAATTAGATTCAAATAATTTTCAAACCTATATCATTAATTTGAAGACCTAGCAGTAGGCCTTCTCCCGCGGTTAAATCAGCCTGATATAGGAAATTTCTCTCATGAACTGTCCCGTATGTAGTTCTGCACGCATTGCAACGAAGGATCTCGGCAAAAAGGCCGGTGGTGTCATCGGATCGATTGGTGGTGCCGCCAGTGGCGTGTCCAGCGTACTAGCAGGTGCCGAGGCTGGCGCGACTGTCGGTGCTTTTGCCGGCCCTGTTGGCATTGCCCTGGGCGGTATTACCGGAGCCATCTTCGGAGGGCTCGTAGGTGGCGCCACCGGAGCGGTAGCTGGTGCAGCGATTGGCTCTCAAATCGATGAGAGAGTGTTGAACAATTACCAGTGCCTGGAATGCGGGCACGAGTTCAGCCTCTACGACTGACGCCGCGCGATCCCTATTCCGCTTATCCGCCACCTTTCCACTCCCTATTTCTGCCGGTGCTGTGCGATGCGCAGCGCTTTATGCCGGCTATTGCTCAAAGGAATATCTCCCATGGCTCATCAAATCGAACAAATGGCTTATGTTGGGACTACCCCCTGGCACGGCCTGGGCAACAATCTGCCGCGTAAACAATCCATTGAAGTCTGGCAGCGCGAAGCCGGTATGAACTGGCAAATCTTGGAAAGCCCTGTGCACTTCAAGTCGGATGCCGTCGGCCATCTGGGTGCCATCCACTCCTTCCCTGAACAGAAGGTCCTCTTCCGCTCAGACACCAAGGCACCGTTGTCGGTGGTTTCCCAGCGCTATCACACGGTACAACCTCGGGAGGTCTTGGAATTCTACCGCGACCTGACCGAGGTCTCCGGCTACGAGCTGGAAACAGCCGGCGTGCTCAAGGGCGGTCGTAAGTTCTGGGCGCTGGCGCGTACCGGACAAGGGTCTGCCCTCAAGGGCAACGACCAGGTCAACGGTTACCTGCTGTTGGCCACGTCCTGCGACGGTACATTGGCCACGACGGCAACGCCGACCACTGTGCGCGTGGTGTGCAACAACACCCTCACTGTCGCTTTGGACGGTACTACTCGTGCGATCAAGGTGCCGCACAACACCCGCTTTGATCCGAAGGCGGTAAAGAAGCAACTCGGCATCGCCGTCTCGCAATGGGACGACTTCATGTATCGCATGCGTGCTCTGGCCGAACGCAAAGTGCAGTGGCATGAGGCCTTGGGGTTTTTCATGAACGTGATGTGCGAAACCTCACCGACCGGCAACTTGCCAGAAGTTCTGCCGAATGAGCGCGCCTTGCGCAAAGTGCAGGAGCTGTACGAAGGACGTGGACGAGGCAGCCAATTGTACTCAGCTCGCGGCACTGCTTGGGGCCTGCTCAACGCGGTGACCGAATATGTCGACCATGAACGTCGCGCACGTAGCAACGAGTACCGGCTAGACTCGGCCTGGTTCGGGCAGGGAGCGCAGATCAAGCAACGAGCCCTGGATACCGCCCTGCAATTGGTCGTTTGACCAATTGCATCTTACACCCGGTCAGTCATCTCAACGCTGACCGGGCGATTTTATGTCTGTAAGATGAAAGCTATACAGCACACCAATATGGAATAGCTGCTGCGGTGACTCTTCCGACCTAATCTGGCATGCCCCTGTCAACTCCTGAAGACAAAGCTCGGGCAGCGATGTCCCTTCCACTCGGCCCAGGACCCCGACCTCAGACTTTTCAAAGCGGTATTCCAAAAGGTATTCCACGGAAAAATCAAACCGAGATTTTTCCTTTATTTTCAAATTGATATGAATTCGTTTCAGATTACCCCGGCCCACCAAACGCAAACGATAAGCCCCTGATTTTCCTAGTGAATTTCAGGGGCTTTTTCTTTGCCCAGTTCCTTGCCTGCTCCTCCAGCGCCGGGCCTTTCCTGTTGCCGGCTCGCCTTGCTGCTCCCTCCCCTACCGTGACCGGCACCCGGCGAGCTTCGCCAGCCCGCCCTTTTGGCTGCGGACGCGCGGAATGATATTTCCCGAATCTGTTAATGAGACCGTTCGATTCCGCCGCCAACAAGGCTCTGGAACGCTGGCAGGAAAACATTCATGGATTCACGTTCGAAACTCCCCGTCCAAGAAAACGAGCCTCCGAGAAACCGACGCATACTTTTCGTCAAGCACAGAAAAAAAATTTGAGCTAGACACTCACTACCAGGGTAAGCAGGCGTCTTATATCCCTGGAAAGCGAAACCTAAAACAGAGATTCCAAATCACGATAAACCGGCCTCCACAGACGCTCGAAGGACAAGAAAAATGAAAAAGGAACCGAAAGGAGCAAAAAACAGGATAGTCATCGCCAAAGATGAGAAGAACGTTCTGACCTGCACCAGCGAAGGGTTCGAATATACGCCAGACATCGTCAAGAACGTCTACGGAAAGAGCAGCCGACCCGCACTGGAAGACTGGTTCCTGACGGAACTTGATTTCTTTCGCAGGTATTACCCGGGATACGAGGTTTTCACCCTCGGCTCCAGTTGTGTCTTCGGCGAAAAGTTCGTGAACTACCTGACCATCTGCGAATTCGACATAGACAGTACCTACGCCTTCGACTGTCTCAAGAAGGCCCTGAGGGAGTCCGACCAGGCCATTAGGCGGAAACTCTCCGCCATGTGGAAATGGGACATAGCCGCCAGGAAGGACTGGAGCATCGTCTTCATGGTTGGGCACATGGACTTCGCCTACTTCCTCCAGCACAGGAAGGAGTTCCAGGGGGATGCCCATAAGCGCTTCATGAGTACATTCACCACGGCGGAGACGAAAATCACCTCTCGCGACTACAAGGTCATGCATGACGGCGCGATCCTGCCCTTCGACGAAACGGCCCTGTCGCCGGAAGACAGGTTCATTTTCGAGAACTATCAAAAGATAAAGTTCGAAACCACGCCACTATGAAGTTAACGGACAAAAGCGAAAGGCGCCCGGCCGGACGCCTTTCGCCAATAAACTCCAGCCACTCGCCAGTTTGTTTTAAGCACTTCTACGAAGTCCAGGAATTCCGACTCCTGGCCGACTCTTCCAGAGCCCCGCAATAAAACTACAAATCAAAAACATCCTCAGACTGGACGCTTGAAAAAACACCGTTGGCAACGTTTCAATTCCCACCATGTCTTCCGCATGGATCAGTGGGAAAACTCATGTCACTACAGTCTGAAATGCTCGTGGAGCAGAAAGTTTCCAACGCCCAGAAATCCACCGGCACCGCCTATCTTCTGTGGTTCTTCCTGGGCGGTTTCGGCGCACACCGCTTCTACCTGGGGAAAACCGGCACGGCGGTTACCCAACTGATCATCACGCTGATCGGTTGTTTCACCCTGTTCCCCCTGATCATTACCGGCATCTGGTGGATCGTCGATGCCTTCCTGATTCCCGGCATCATCCAGGGCCATACGGAGCAGACCCGCCGCGACGCCCGGCTGGAAGTTGCTGCGCTGCAGGTAGCCGGCGCTTCCGCGTCGCACCCTCAAGACTGACCGGCGCACCTCGCTACGGTCCTCGGCGGGCCGGAGAAGAAATCAATGCCGGGAGGTGGGACAAGGAGAAGTCCCCTTCTGCGTTTCTTCCGCTGGCGATAGGTGCCGACTCGTTCAATCCCGAATTGGCCGCCAGAGCGGCCAGCACATCTCACTGATGCAAGGACCCGCACATGAGTGGAAAACCCGCCGCCCGCGTCACCGATCCAACGACCTGCCCAGTGCCAGGGCATGGCAGCAACCCCATCGTCCAGGGCTCTCCCGACGTCGTTTTCGACGGCCTGCCGGCAGCACGGCAAGGCGACACCTCAGCCTGCGGAAGCCCGATGATCTCAGCCGTTTCGTCGACGGTACTCATCAACGGCCTACCGGCGGTGACGCTGGGTAGTATCGGGGCGCACGGCAACGTGGTGATCGGCGGCTCGGGGACGGTACTCATCGGCGACGTCTTCACGCCCGCCCCGCGCGCTCCCGCCCTTCCCCTTAACCGCAACAGCGTGCCCTGTTCCGGGCGCTTCCAGCTCATCGACCACGAAACGGGCAAGCCCGCCGCCGGACGCCGGGTCAGGGTCTGGTCGAGTGGCGGCTGGAATGCGTTCGACACCACGGATGCCGACGGCATGACCTCCTGGATCGAGCGCCCCACCTCGGAGACCCTCTATATCGACCTGCTGCAGAGGGCGACGCACGAGCGACCAGCCCAGCCTGTCCCGGGGCGGCATGAGCCCCTAAGGCAGGACCACCCCCGCCGGCACCCTGGAACCCAGGCTCGATCCGCAGGACAAGAAGGTGCTGTGCTCGGCGGTCTGCCATTGCAGCAGCACGCCCAACCTCAGCCAGGATGGCAAAAGCCTCAAGCAGGTGTGCGTGGCACAGCGGCCCAGGGAAAGGAATGATTCGCAGGCCCGACGTGATAATCGTTCAGAATCCCAACAGGCCGCCAACCCAGGACAATATCAAACAGGTGGTGGAGATGAAATTTCCGCCTGATCCACGCAATACAAAACAAACGGAAGCCTGCAAGAAGATTGCTGGCAGCGAAAATAAGGTCGTAGCTATGCAAGCTACAGATGGGTACTACCCCGTTAACACGGACACGGACACCTTGCGAATCTTTCGCTCCCTCTGGTTTCGATAGTGGATTGCTTCGCTTATGTTTCTCGACTCACGTGTAAAGATGATCGAAACAGGTGTGATGGCATGGAAGCAGATAAATCTTGTCCTGTAGTCCTGCGAGGCCGCGAAACGCTGGAAATCTTAGCGTTCGAGCATCCATTAGCAGGCTTGCAGTTGGTCAAAGGCAGCGTTGAACCAGGAGAGCCAACCGACCTGGCTGCAATCCGAGAACTCAAAGAAGAAGCAGGGATTCAGTCGACAGTTAAGCGAAATTTGGGGGAGTGGCGCTCCATCGTAACTGGGCACAAATGGACATTTCATGAATGTCATGTTGCACAAGTCCTTCCAGATACCTGGGTGCATTTTGCAGAAGATGATGGAGGACATGAATTCACATTTTTCTGGCATCCCCTCATGAGTGAGCCCTCTGAAAAATGGCATCAGGTTTTCAAGGATGCTTTGAGCTTTCTTCGGAAGACGCTCGCTGAAACCCAAGTGTAGTGGTCAACGATTCCCGGACACAGAATTGAGTTTTTCTTCCGCAACAGCCGGCGCCACGAAACCGTTGTGCTGATGCGGCCTGTCCAGTTGCAGCGTTGCATGAGATAGCGGCCTATGTCCTGTTCGGCCAACGCTGTCGTCATGTAACCCACCGCCGGCACCCACTCCGTTTTCAAACTACGAAACAGCCTCTCCATTGGTGCATTGTCGTGGCAGTTTCCCCGTCGGCTCATGCTTTGGGTCATCCGAAATCCCTGTTCCGCCATCAAGCCTCTGACTTTGAAGGGCCCAAGGGTTCTACGCGGTGCGATGGTGGTTCCGCTCGGACAAGGCGCCGCCCCGGCAAGGCGCGAAACGCTTCACAGAATTCCGAACAGTAGGCAAAAGAGCCCCATCGCCAACACGCAATCGACTTGAATGGCCGCTTCGATTCCTCGTCATGCGGGGATGCCGTGCCCGGCTCCAGCGCATCGCCACCCACACCGGAAACCCCATGCCCTACCGCGTTCTCCTGCTCATCCTGGCCCTGACGCCCGCCCTCGCCTCCTCCGCCACCCTGGACGAACGCCTGGGCGACCTTGAACACGCCTTCAAGCCCGACCTCGACGGAACGGAAAGCGCAAAGCCGGCCAGCCCGCCGCCGGAGCGGTTCAAGCTGGCGCCGCTGGGCAGCGTGGTGCGCAAGAAAGAATGCGCGACGTCGAGCCTGCCGGACGAGCAGTCCAGCTGCGCGGCGCTGGAGTTCTGCACGGACTGCGCACAATGAGCGCAGCCTCCAGGCGGAGCGCCGGCAATCTCACTTGGCGAACAACTGGTCCATGTCGCGGAAGCTCTTGAACTCCAGCGCGTTGCCGCAGGGGTCGAAGAGAAACAGCGTGGCCTGCTCGCCGACCTGGCCCTTGAAGCGGATGTAGGGCTCGATCACGAAGCGGGTGCCGCGCTGCTTCAGGCGTTCGGCCAGGGCGTGCCAGTCGTCCCAGGCGAGGACCACGCCGAAATGCGGCACCGGCACGTCGTGGCCGTCCACCGGGTTGCTGCCGGCGTGGCGCTGGGAGTCGGTCTGCGGGTGTTGGTGGATGACCAACTGGTGGCCGAAGAAGTCGAAGTCGACCCAGTGCTCGGCGGAGCGACCTTCGCTCAGGCCGAAGACTTCGCCATAAAAGCGCCGGGCGGCCGGCAGGTCGTGGACGGGGATGGCGAGGTGGAAGGGCATCAGGCTCATGGCGCGGTTCCTCTGTGGGTGTGCCGGGATTATTTGCCGTTCCGATTTCGATGGAAAGCGCATAATATTTCGCCTGAGCAACACTTTTTTCGAGGCTTGGATGATCCGCGAACTTCGCACCCTGGTCGCCGTGGCGCGCCGGGGCTCCTTCGCCGCGGCGGGGGAACAGGTGGGGCTGACGCAGTCGGCGGTGAGTGCGCAGATCCGCGCGCTGGAACGCAGCGTCGGCGTCGAGTTGTTCCAGCGCACGCCGCGCGCGGCGCACCTGAACGAGGCCGGGCGGCAGGCGGTGCGTACGGCCGAGCAGATCCTCGCGCTGTTCGACGGCATCGGCCAGGGCGACAGCCCGCGCGGACGCCTGCGCATCGGTGCGGTGAACACGGCGCAGACCGGGCTGCTGCCGGAGGTGCTCAAGCGCCTCGCCGAACAGGCGCCGCACATCGAGCCGCAGGTGGTGCCGGGCGTCTCGCTGCACCTGCTGGACCAGGTGGACGCCGCCGAACTGGACCTGGCGATCCTCATCCGCCCGCCGTTCAACCTGCCGCGCGGGCTCTCCGCGCAACGGGTCGAGCGCCAGCCGTTCGTGCTGATCGCGCCGCCGCAATGCACCGCGACGGATGCGCTGGAATTGCTGCGCACGCAACCGTTCATCCGCTACGACCATGTGTCCTTCGGCGGTCGCCTGGTGGGCGATTTCCTCGAGGCGCAACAGCTCAGGCCACGCCAGGTGATGGAGCTGGACGAGATCGACGCGATCGCGCGGATGGTGGAGAACGGTCTCGGCGTGGCGCTGCTGCCCCGGGCTGGGCTGTGGCTACGCGAGCCGGCGCGGGTACGGGTGATCGAACTGGGCGCGCTGGAATTCCAGCGCGAGCTGGTGATGGTCAGCCGCAGCGGTTCGGCGCAGGACGACCTGGTCGGTGAGTTCCGCCGCGCCCTGCTCGCCGAGACGGCGGCTCAGGAGGCCGCGCCGACCACCGCGTAGCGCGGCGCCGGGCGCGCCAGCTCGCCGAGGAAGGTCCACAGGCGTTCGGCCTCGCCGGGTAACGGCAGGCGGCGACGGATCAGGGTGTAGCGCAGCGGCACGTCGAAGCGCTGGCCGCCGGCGCGCACCAGGCGACGGCTGGCGAGGTCCTCGCGGACCAGGGTATGCGGCAGCCAGGCGACGCCCAGGCGCGACTGGGCGAAGAAGCGCAGCCCCTCGGTCTGGCTGGAGCTGTGATGGCGCTGGAGGAACAGGCCGCTGTCGCGCAGCAGCGGTTCCAGAGCCCAGCCCAGGTGGCATTCCTCGGAGTAGCCGAGGAACGACAGCGCTTCGGTCTGCAGGCGGTCGAGGTTGAACAGCGGCTGGCCGGCGGCGTCCGGCGCGCAGACCGCCACCAGTTGTTCGTGGCCAAGCTCCAGGCGCTGGAACTCGGCTTCGCTATCGATGCCCAGGCGGCGCGACACCGCCTCGCCTTCGTCGAGCAACGCCACCACGTAGTCCACCGAGCCGTCGCGCAAGCGCGACAGGCATTGCGGCAGGTAATCGCAGTCGACGCTGAACTTGGCGCTGCGGAAGTCCGCCTGCAGGCGCGGAATCCAGTGCGGGAAGAACACCGAGGAGAGGATGTGCGGGGCGCAGAAACGGATGCGCCGCTGGGCGTCTTCGTCGCGCTCGCGGATCGACTGGCGCAGGTTGTCCAGGGCACGCACCGCGTCCTGCGCCACGCCTTGCAGCTGGCGGCCGGCCTCGGTCAGTTCGAGGGCGTGCTTGTGGCGCTCGAAGACCGGCGCGCCGAGCCACTGTTCCAGGGTCTGGATACGCCGGCTCAACCCGGACACGGAGACATGGCACTCCTGCGCCGCACGGCTGAAGCTCTTGATCCGACAGAGGACGAGGAAGTCCTTGAGCATCACCAGGTCGATCATCGTTGCGCGTTCCTCAACGGTCGGGCGTTTTCAGTCTACTTCGCGCGGCGGTGCCTGTTGCAAGGCTAAAGTTCGGTTTGTTTTGCCGATTTGGCAAGCAACTCGTCGACTCCCGCAAAACAGACCGGGAAAACCGGCCCACAGTAGTGAGGTCGCGCTTTTCCAGCCATCGACCCGCCCGTGCATCGTGGCCGGGCGGGTCCGCCACGAGGACAGGACCATGCAGACATCCCCCGCTCCGGCCATCGTCGCCGGCGGCGCCTACCAGCCGGTGGTGCTCCACGCCGGCATCGCCTACGTCAGCGGCCAGTTGCCGCGCCAGCACGGCGAGCTGCGCTGGACCGGCAAGGTCGGCAGCGAACTCGACCTGGAACAGGCCCGCCAGGCCGCCCGGCTCTGCGCGGCGCGCTGCCTGCAGGCGCTGGAGGAGGCACTGGGCGGCCTGCAACGGGTCGAGCGGCTGCTCAAGGTGACCGGCTACGTCGCCAGCGCGGCGGGTTTCGTCCAGCAGCCGGCGGTGATCGATGCCGCCAGCGAATATTTCGAGGAGGTGCTCGGCGCGCGCGGCGGCCACGCCCGCGCCGCCGTCGGTGTGGCCGAGCTGCCGCGCGGCGCCGCGGTGGAGGTGGAACTGATCGCGGCGGTGCGGCCATGAGCGCGCTCTTCCCCGCCGCCCCCGACGCCTTCGGCGCCGACGAACTGCTGCGCCTGCGCCGCGAGACCCCGGCCTGGGGCAGCTACGCGCACTTCGCCCATGGCTCCGCCAGCCTGCCGCCGCAGGCGCTCTACGACGCCCTCGACAGCTGGCTGGAAGCCGAGCGGTGCTGGGGCGTGCAGCGCGCCGCCGAGCATTTCGCCGAGCCCTTGCAGGCGGTCCGCGACAGCGTCGCGCGGGTGCTCGGCACCCAGCCACAGCACATCGCCCTGCTCGACTGCGCCAGCCGCGCCTGGTCGGTGGCCTTCGCCGCGGCCCTGGCAGCCCATCCACGGATACGGGCGATCAGCAGCTTCGACGAATACGGTTCCAACAGCCTGTGCCTGCTCGCCGCGCGCCAGCAGCGCGGGCTGGAGCTGCGCCTGATCGACGCGCGCGGCGACGCCGCACAGCTGTTGCAGCGGCTCGACGAGCAGTTGCACGACCTTGCCCCCGGCCAGACGCCGCTGCTGTCGCTCAGCGCGGTGCCCACCGGGCATGGCGCGGCTACCGTGCTGGAGGGCGTGGCCGAGCGCATCCGCGCCCATGACGGGCTGTTCTTCCTCGATGCCAGCCATGCGGTCGGCCAGTTGCCGCTGGCGGTGGAGGCGATCGGCTGCGACGTGCTGGTGTTCCCGCCGCGCAAGTGGCTGCGCGGGCCGAAGGGACTCGGCGTGCTCTATCTCGGCGAACGCGCCCTGGAGCGCCTGGCCCTGCCCGACGGGCTGGACGTCGGCGGCGCGCAATGGAGCGACGCCTTCGCCCTGCAGGCACGGGATGACGCGCGGCGCTTCGAATGCTCGGAGTTCAACCCGGGGCTGCGCCTGGCGCTCAAGGCCAGTTGCGACTACCTGTTGCAGACCGACGTCCGGCGCATCGCCCGGCGCAACCGCCAGTTGCGCGAACGCATCGCCCAGCAGCTCTACCGCCGGCTCGGCTGGACGCCGCTGGAACAAGGGCCGCACGCCAGCGCGCTGATGACCTACGCGGCCCCCGAACTGAGCGGCGAGCAATGGCTGAAGCGCCTCCACGCGCGCGGCGTGAACGCTTCCTACATCGGCCCGCAGTATGCCCGCTGGGCGCTGCGCGAGCAGGCGCTGCCGGGGGTACTGCGCCTGACTCCGCACTACCTGACCGACGACGGCGAGATCGAGCGCCTCGGCGAGGCCCTGGAGGATTGCCTGCGACAGCGCGCCGCCAGTTGAGCGACCTTGCGCGAATGGCAACGTTGCACCGCCGTGCCGGCGGTTGGCGCAACGCCGGGCGATTTGCGCAAGGTCTTTGTGCCGGCGGCAACGAGCGTTGCCGAATGCGCCGCGCACGGCCGCCGCCATGCGGTTTAAATCCCTCTCGTAGAACAACGCATAACGATCCCGCCAGCGACATCTTTCACCTGCCTGAGACACCGACGACTTTCGACGCCCTGGGCAGCCTTTCGGTCCGCCGCGGACCGCTCCGCCCTCAATGGAATGATGAATGGAGGAAAGACGACCATGACCGGATCCCGGAAAACCCTGATTCTCGGATGCGCCTCCACCGGCGCCAAGTTCACCCCGCGCAACCACGCCGCCACCGGCGACCACCTGCTCGACAGCATCTGCACCGGCGCCACCATCCGCACCGCCCCCGGCGAACTGCTGGACGAAGCGCGCCAGCTCTACGAGATGGGTTGCCGCTACTACCATTATCACGCGCGCAACCCGCTGACCCAGGAACAGACCACCGACAACGACATCTACCAGGCGGTCAGCCGCGCCCTGCAGAACCGCTTCCCCGACCTGATGCTGAGCTTCGGCGCCAGCCGCAACGGCAGCGAGGTGCAGGAGAACATCCACCGCTTCGGCGAGTGGGAGCGGGTCAGCCACTGCGCCATCCCGCTGCACCTGGGCGGTGCGCACTTCGTGACGATCCAGGCGGCCATCGAATTACAGGTGATCTGCGAGCTGGAGAAGCAAAGGCGCAAGCTCGACCTCGACTATGCCTCGAGCCCGGCCTTCCTCGCCGACCTGCGCGACTACCAGCCGTCGACGGCGCTGGAAAAGGCCGAGTTGCAGACCCACTCCACCAGCAAGGGCGCCGACTACGGGGTGACCTCGCCGATGACCCAGTTCCAGGTCTACCGCAACGCCATCCAGGCGCGCCAGAAGCTCGGTCTGTTCCACGAGGTGGAGTGGGTGCAGCATGTGCGCAGCTACGCCATGACCCGTTTCGCGGTGGAGCACCCGCGTCTGCGCCTGGGCGGTTCCGGGCAGTTGAACGTGATCCTGCTGTTCGGCTTCTCGCCGCGCCTGCCGTTCCCGGACACCTACCAGCAGTTCCGCGCGGTGATCGAGAGCGCCAAGAGCCTGGAGTACGACATCGGCGAACCCGACGTGCGCAAGCGCAAGGTCAGCATCACGGTGGGCGCGGCGGTGATGCCGCAGCATGCCGCGCAGCACTTCCGGCCGCTCGACGTCGGCCTTCGCGCCGGCACCCCACTTTGCGCGGTGCGCCGGCTGGCCGCCTACGCCGCGCAGGCGGACAGCCAGGTCGACGTGCTGCGGGTCGGCATGGAGGACACGCCCTACGCGGTGGACGATGACGGCCGGGTGACGCTCAGCGACAACTGCCAGTTGCTGCGCCAGGCCCTCGACGAACTGCGCGCCAACGGCGCCGAGGCCGAGCTCGACGGCGAACGGATCTTCCAGCGCATGGGCATGGAACGCACCCTCGGCGAATACTTGTCGCTGCAGCGCCTGCATCCGCTCGGCGAAGCCAACTTCACCCTCGCACGGGAGTTCGTCCAGTGACCGCCGCCCTCGCCGCGAACCCGACCCAGCGCTACCGCTGGGTCATCCTGCTGATCGCCACCTTCGCCCAGGCCTGCGCCTGCTTCTTCGTCCAGGGCATCGGCGCGATCGCCGTGTTCATCCAGAACGACCTGCAACTCTCGTCGCTGCAGATCGGCCTGCTGGTGTCGGCGGCGCAGCTGGTGCCGATCGTCGGCCTGCTGGTGGCCGGCGAGCTGCTCGACCGCTACTCCGAGCGGCTGGTGGTCGGCCTCGGCACGCTGATCGTCGCGCTGGCCCTCTGCGCCTCGCTGTGGGCCAGCGACTACCTGACCATCCTGCTGTTCCTGGTGGTCGTCGGCGCCGGCTACAGCACGGCGCAGCCGGGCGGCAGCAAGTCGGTGTCACGCTGGTTCGCCAAGACCCAGCTGGGCTTCGCCATGGGCATCCGCCAGGCCGGGCTGCCGCTGGGCGGCGCGCTGTCCGCCGCGCTGCTGCCGTACCTGGCGGGAATCTACGGCTGGCGCAGCGCATTCCTCGCCGGCGGCCTGGTAGCCTTCCTCGGCGCGCTGGCCTTCATGCTCTTCTACCGCACCCCGCCGGACGCCCCGGCGCCCGGCGCGAACCCCGCCGAACGCGACCTGGGCGCGGTGGTGAAGTCGCGGCTGGCGATGATCGCCGACCCGGCGATGAAGAACATCGTCTGCTCCGGGGTGGCGCTGATCTCGGTGCAGTACGGCATCCTGGTGTTCACCGTGCTCTACCTGCACGAGACCCTGGAGATCGGCATCGGCATGGCCGCGACCCTGCTGTTCGTCGCCCAGGGCAGCGGCGTCGCCGGGCGCATCCTGCTGGCCGCCTGGAGCGACCGCTGCCGCGCCGGGCGCTACTTCCCGGTGATGGTCTGCCTCGGCGCGGTGATCCTCGGCCTGCTGGCGCTGGTCCTGCAGCCCCTGCAATCACCGTTGGGGATGGGTCTGGTAGTGGCCTGGCTGGGCTTCTTCGGCTTCGGCTGGTACGGTCCCTGGGTGGCCTATGTGGCGGATACCGCGCCGGTCGGCAAGACCGGCTTCGCCCTCGGCCTGGCGATGGCCATCAACCAGTTGGCGATCGTTCTCGCGCCGCCGGCACTGGGGCTGCTCAAGGACTTCAGCCACAGCTTCGTCCCCGGCTGGCTGGCGCTCTGCCTGATGGCGGCGGTAGCCCTTGTGGTCACCGCCTGGAGCGGCCGCGGCCTGCCCACGGCGCTGCCGCAGAAGCACTGAAGCGATGACGGCCACGGCCGAGGAGGCATGATGCGCGCGATCCTGTTCGATGTGTTCGGTACCCTGGTGGACTGGCGTTCCAGCCTGATCGAGCAGTTCCAGGCGTTGGAGCGCGAACTCGGCGGAACCCTGCCCTGCGTGGAACTGACCGACCGCTGGCGCCAGCAATACAAGCCGGCGATGGACCGGGTACGCAACGGCCAGGCGCCCTGGCAGCACCTCGACCAGTTGCACCGGCAGAGTCTCGAAGCCCTGGCCGGAGAGTTCGGCCTGGCGCTGGACGAGGCCCTGCTGCAACGCATCACTGGCTTCTGGCACCGCCTGCGGCCGTGGCCGGACACGCTCGCCGGGATGCACGCACTGAAGGCCGACTACTGGCTCGCCGCGCTGAGCAACGGCAACACCGCGCTGATGCTCGACGTCGCGCGGCACGCCGGGCTGCCCTGGGACATGCTGCTGTGCGCCGACCTGTTCGGCCACTACAAGCCCGACCCGCAGGTCTACCTCGGCGCCTGCCGCCTGCTCGACCTGCCGCCGCAGGAGGTGATGCTCTGCGCGGCGCACAACTACGACCTCAAGGCCGCGCGCGCCCTCGGCCTGAAGACCGCGTTCATCGCCCGGCCGCTGGAATACGGCCCCGACCAGACCCAGGACCTCGCCGCCGAGCAGGACTGGGACCTGATCGCCAGCGACCTGCCGGACCTGCACCGGCAACTGGCGGCCTCGGCCTGACCGACTTCCTCCTTCCTGCCCCCCTGAACCGCTCGCCTACCCACGTGCCACGCCGCGCCGGGAAAGGCGCGCGAGCAGCGCCGGCACGCGTCCGGCAGGAGCTTCGTCATGTCCGCGAAGGAGACCCCGGCCACCCAGGCCGCCGAGCCCGGCCGCCCCCAGCCGGTCGAAGTCCCCGGCGGCGGCCACTGGTGGCGCCGCCTGCTGGCCTTCGCCGGCCCCGGCTACCTGGTCGCGGTGGGCTACATGGACCCGGGCAACTGGGCCACCGACGTCGCCGGCGGCGCGCAGCTGGGCTACCTGCTGCTCTCGGTGATCCTGCTCTCAAGCCTGATGGCGATGCTGCTGCAGGCGCTGTCCGCGCGCCTGGGCATCGCCAGCGGCCTGGACCTGGCCCAGGCCTGCCGCGAACGCTACTCGCCGAGCACCTGCCGCCTGCTGTGGCTGGCCTGCGAGACGGCGATCATCGCCTGCGACCTGGCCGAGGTGATCGGCACCGCCATCGCCCTGAAGCTGCTGTTCGGCCTGCCGCTGGCCTGGGGCGCGTTGCTCTGCGTGGGCGACGCGCTGCTGGTGCTGGTCCTGATCGGACGTGGCCAGCGGCCGCTGGAGGCCTTCGTGGTGGCGTTGCTGACACTGATCTTCGCCTGCTTTGCGGTACAGCTGCTGCTCTCGCGCCCCGAACTCGGCGAGGTGCTCCAAGGGTTCTTGCCGAGCCCGCGGGTGCTCAGCGACCCGGCTGCCCTGTACCTGGCGATCGGCATCGTCGGCGCGACCGTCATGCCACACAACCTCTACCTGCATTCCTCACTGGTGCAGAGCCGCGCCTACCCGCGCAGCCTTGCCGGCAAGCGCCAGGCGCTGCGCTGGGCGGTGGCCGACAGCAGCCTGGCGCTGACCCTGGCGCTGCTGGTCAACGCGGCGATCCTGATCGTCGCCGCCAGCGTGTTCCACCGCAACGGGCACACCGAAGTGGTCGATATCGAGCAGGCCCACGCGCTGCTCTCGCCATTGCTCGGCCTGGAACTCGCCTCGCTGCTGTTCGCCGTGGCGCTGCTCGCGTCCGGCCTCAACTCGACGGTCACCACCACCCTGGCCGGGCAGATCGTCATGGAGGGCTTCCTCCGCCTGCGCCTGGCGCCCTGGGCGCGGCGCCTGCTGACCCGTGGCGTCGCGGTGCTGCCGGTGCTGCTGGTGACCCTGCTCTACGGCGAGGACGGCACCGCGCGGCTGCTGATCTTCAGCCAGGTGGTCCTGTCGATGCAGTTGCCGCTGGCAGTGATCCCGCTGCTACGGTTCGTTTCCGACCGGCGCCTGATGGGCCCGCTGGCGATCGGCGCCGGGACCCGGTGGCTGGCCTGGGCGGTAGCGCTGGCGATCGTCGGCCTGAACCTGCAATTGCTGGCCGACTTCGCGTTCGGCTGAGCATTGCCTGAGGGCACGCAGCGCGCTGCGGGACGCGCACTCAGGCAATGCTCAGCCATCGAGACCGCGGGGAAAGCGGTCGGCCACCAGGTTCAGGGCGATGCCGTGCTCCAGGTAGGCCTTGAGCCCGGCGAGCACCAGGGTGAAACCTTCGGTGGCGTCGACCACCCGCGGGATGACCTCTTCCGGGGTGCCGACGAAACCGCTGTTGCGGATGCTGGCGAAGGTCCCGGCGCCGGGCAGTTCCTCGAACAACCACTCCACCTGGGAAGGGTTGCTATCGCCATTCGGCCATTCGATGAGGATGCGGCGGTTCGTTTGCAGGTCCTTCACTTCGATTTCCTGGGAAACCCCGTACATGTCCCAGTGCCAGCGCAGCCGTTTCCCGGCTTCGAGGCGGGCATCGCCACGGCTGAACCAGAACCTGGCGGTGATGGCCGGATCGACGAAGGCCTCGAAGACCTCGGCGATGGGGCGGCGGATCAGCATTTCCGCCTTGGCGACGACCTGTGCGACGGCAGTCATGGCAAGTGCTCCATGGAGTTGGGCAAGGAAGCGGCCGCCGCATCGGGCGGCCGCTCGTGGCTGGTGGCTCAGGCCGGGTATTTCTCGTTCAGAGCGTAGAGGATCGCCGCAGTCTCCACATCCAGCGCGCCATCGTAGTTCTCCGGGCGGAAATGCATCTGGAAGGCGCGCAGCAGGCTGGCGAAGTAGGCGTCGTCGACCGTCGCCGGCAGCGCATAGCCGTACAGGCGGAACGCCTCCAGCAGGTCGGCGCGCGGCGGCAGGCCGTCGCGCTCGAAGCCTTCGCGATAGCGATCGCGGGTGGCGTCGTCGTACCAGGCGCCGATACCGGCCTCGTAGAGTTCCTTCCAGGGCAGCTTCGGCCCCGGGTCGGACTTGCGCCCGACGGCGATGTCGGAGTGGCCGACCACGTTCTTCGGGGTCATGTCCGGGTAGCGCTGCAGGATGTTCTTCGCCAGTTGCTTGAGTGCGTTGATCTGCGAGCGCTCGTAGTCGGGGAAGGTGAACACGCCGTCGTCGTCGCGAGCGAGGTTGACGATCTCGATGCCGATGGAAGTGTCGTTGAGGTTGTCGCGGCGCGCCCAGCCGCTGACGCCGGCGTGCCAGGCGCGGTCTTCCTCGGCGACCAGGTTGAAGATGCGCTGGCCCTTGAACCCGGCGGCCTTGTAGCTGGGGTCGTGCGGCGCCGGGATCAGGTAGTGGGCGCTGGCGGCGCCGGTGGTCAGCGCCTTGACCGAGGCGGCGAAGTCGAGCGCGGTGTAGTGCAGCACCAGGAAGCGCACGCGTTTGCCGTAGGGGGTAGTGGTGCGATAACTGTTGTAGTCGATGGTCAGCATGGTTTTCACCTTTTTGCGGATGATGGAAAGCCCCCGGCCACAGGCTCGCCTGTAGCTAGGGACGTCGATGCAGCGATGAGGTTCAGGGGCCGGCCGAGGAAACGCGGGCCCCGGCTAAACCGGAACGAAGAAGACCGGGCATAAAAAAGCCCGGCACGCGGCCGGGCAAAAGGGATACACCAAAGGCAAGCCCCAGCGAACTGGGGGTACGGGGGCTCACCGAGGCCACTGAACGATGGCGTTATGACAGCACCCGGCACAACCGAACTTTAAGTTGGCCGGAGGCCATACGGGCGCACCCCAGAGCCTTTCGCACCGGTCGCCGCCCGCTGCGTCCGGTTGCGCGGCGGGCAGAAACGACGAAGCCCGGCGCTGGGGCCGGGCTTCGAGGGCGACCACGGGAAACGTGATCATGGGAAAAAACTACCGCGAGCGTCCCGCCGCGTGCAACACCGTTCGTCCGTTGGCCGCTCTACTTTGCACTTCTTCACAAAGTTCACCAATAGCCATACAGACCCTCGACAGAGCGGCTACTACTCTATCCACGCCAGGTCCGATTGCTCCTCCATCTCCTGGCATTCCCGGCCACTGTCCACCCCCGCACAGTGGCTTTTTTTCGCCTGCGCCTAGCGCCGTGCCAGCGACGCCTCGTCCCGCGCCAGCATCAGCGCCAGGATGCAGGCGAGGAGGAACGCCTGCAGCGCCAGGCGAGCGGCCAGCAGCGTCGGCGGGAAGGATGGGAACAGGTCGGGGTGCTGCCACATGTAGAGGTTGGCCGGGGTCACGCAGAGGGTCAGGATGAACAGCCCGCACGCCGCCAGCCGGCGCCATGCCGGCAACAGCAGGGCGGCGGCGCCGAGCAGTTCGAAGACCCCGCTGACCCACACCGCCGCCAGCGGCCAGGGCACGTAGGGCGGGACGATGCCGACGAAGAAATCGGTGAAGACGAAGTGGCCCAGCCCACCCAGCAGGAACCAGGCGGACACGAAGGCCACGAGCAGCGTGCGAGCGGGCGACGGCATGGATAAACCTCGGCGCGGCGATGGAACGGCAATCCTGCCACGCGCCGCCGACGCCAGGCCCATAACCTTTGCCCGGTTGGCAAGCGTCCGCCGAAACAAATGCTCAAACATTCCCGCCGCCGGGACGACATCTGCTCAAAAAATATCCTGGCCTTTCTTCGTCGAAAGACATACAATCCGGGACTGCGTACCAAACTGAAAGTCAATCAGGCTTTACCCCACGACCGGGCCCACAGATGAAAAGGGCTCTACCATCAGGGTTACAGCCTTCCGATGGTTCTTCGGTCGCCACTCTTCTGAAGCAATCCCCTGCCACGCAGGGCCGATGGGAAGACCGGCGTCCCGCAATACCACCCGCAGATTGATCAGGATCCTGGCCTGGAAACTTTCCTGCCAATCGATCCTCTGATTAGTACCTGAACTGCCAGCTTGCTCTTTTCGAAAAAAGCCGGCATAACCAGTACGTTCCCCCGACACAAAGCTTTCTTGGCACTGTCACGGAGCGGGAACATTTGCAATATACGCTGCTCCATAAGCGTGAAAGTAAAGGAACATAAGAATATGTCTATTCAACATCGTACTCAGGATGCAATTCGCACCCTAACCGCCGCATTTGCGCCGTTCGACTGCCTGATCCAGGCAACTCGTAAAGGAAACTTCAGTTTCACCATCGTTGACCAGCATGGCGTGGCCTGCCACAGCGAGCGCCTGTATCCGGAGCAGTACGACGACTCCGGCAAAATGGAAGAAGTGATCAATCGAGTTCGCAAGAAAACACTGGCTGCCTGAATCATGCAAGCATCAGCGCGAATGCAAGGAAAAGCCCCGTCCCCGACGGGGCTTTTTTGTGGGACAGCGAAAAATACAGGTTAAGTTGAAGAAAGTTCCCACACAGGAAATAAATATTTACTTATTCCTTTTTAAATATTTCCTCGGCAACTTCGTCATATTCCTGCGGCCAGGGGAAACAAACGCAGGCCGTTTCTCCCGTACTCCATTCAGACGATCGCCAGGTTTCGCTTGCGGGTAGGTGGCGGGAACGCCTGGTCGAGCGCCCGCAGGTCGTCGGCGCTCAGTTCCAGGTCGGCCGCCGCCGCATTCTGGCGGATGTGAGCGGACGTCACCGCCTTCGGGATCGCGATCACCCCCTGCTCCAGTAGCCAGGCCAGGGCGACCTGGGCGCTGCTGGCGTCGTGGCGCGCGGCGATCTCGCCGAGCGCCGGGTGCCGTAGCAGCCGGCCGCCCTGCCCCACCGGACAGTAGGCCATCACCGGCATGCCGCGCTCCTGGCACCAGGGCAGCAGGTCGTATTCGATACCGCGTTCCTCCAGGTTGTACATCACCTGGTTGGCGGCACAGGTGCTGCCGTCCAGTTCGTACATGTCGCCCAGGTCGAAGTTGGACACGCCCCAGCGCAGGATCTTGCCCTGGTCGCGCAACCGCTCGAAGGCTTCGATGGTTTCCTCCAGCGGATACCGGCCCTGCCAGTGCAACAGGTAGAGGTCGATGGTTTCGCAACCGAGCCGGCGCAGGCTGCGCTCGCAGGCCGCCGGCAGGCCCTTGCGGCTGGCGTTGTGCGGGTAGACCTTGCTGACCAGGAAGACCTCTTCGCGGCGTCCCCCGATAGCCGCGCCGACGACGTCCTCGGCGCCGCCCTCGGCGTACATCTCGGCGGTATCGATCAACGTCATCCCCAGCTCGATGCCTTCGCGCAGCGCCGCGATCTCGCGCTTGCGTTCGCCGGGCTGCTCGCCGATATGCCAGGTACCCTGGCCGATGGCGGCGACCTCCTGGCCATCGATCAGCGTGAGCGTTTTCATGCAGCGTCTCCTGTGGTGAATGGACGGGGCCTCATGCCCAGGGATCATAGCTGCCGAAGCTCCAGACGTGGCCCTCCGGATCGCGGCAAGTGAAGCCGCGACCGCCGTAGTCCTCGTCCTTGATGTCGATGACGATCTCGGCGCCGGCGGCCTGGGCGCTGCGGAACAGGGCGTCGGGATCGGCGACCACCAGGTAGAGGCTCTGGGTATTGCCGCCGGCTTCGTCGACGTGCCGCATCAGCCGGCCGTAGGCGTTGTCACGGACGCTCGAGCCGAGCATCAGCATGCCGTTGGCGCCGTTCGGGCTGGCGTAGGTCAACT
Source organism: Pseudomonas sp. HMSC066A08 (assembly GCF_001813025.1). Taxonomy (NCBI): domain Bacteria; kingdom Pseudomonadati; phylum Pseudomonadota; class Gammaproteobacteria; order Pseudomonadales; family Pseudomonadaceae; genus Pseudomonas; species Pseudomonas sp. HMSC066A08. The sequence goes on along the minus strand of NZ_KV811290.1, from coordinate 196,158 downwards.
CGGCGTGGAGCACCTGTCCGTCCTCGCCGGGCACCACCAGCTTGCGCTGGAAGCCGAAGGTCCGGCACAGCCAGTCGATGGCGGCCGGCGCATCACGGTAACGCAGGCAGGGAATGACGCTGGCGACGGTGTTGCTGGCGGGCGTGTACATGGCGCATACCTCCGGGGAAAGCACGACCACCAGCATAGACGCTGGACCGGGCCGCCCCCGAGGCACGGATGGGCGGCGCGCCCTTCAGCGCAGCAGCGCCAGCACCCCGCCGAGCAACGGCACTCCGGCGGCGCAAGGCAATGCCCAGCGTGGCCGCCAGGCGAGCAGCAGGACCAGCGTGCCGGCCGCCAGCATCAGCAGGCAGGACCAGAAGACGATGCCGATCTCCACGCCCTGCCGGTGGATCGAGAAGGCCAGCGCCAGGCCCAGGTCGAGCAGCGCCACGCCGCGTAGCAGAAGCACCCGGGAAGCCGGCGGCTCGTGGCCGAGGAGGTTCTTGTGGTGGCGGTTCATGGCCAGGCAGAGAGCGGTGAAGGCCAGCAGGTTGAGGCCGAAGACCAGCAGCATCAGGCCACCTCCTGGACGTTCAGGCGTCGCCGGGCGGGCTTGCTCGACGCTTGTCGGCGTCGCCAACCGAGCCAGGCGCAGAGCAGGCCGAGGCCCAGCAGGCTGAGGTCGACGCCGGCCAGCACCCAGTCGCCGCGCTGCAGGCTGGCCAGCAGGTTGCCTTCCGGGCTACGTAGCAGGCCGAGCAGCGGCAGGCCCAGCGCCAGCGCGGCGGCGAGGCGCAGTTGCGTGCGACCGAGGGTCCCGCTGTTGCGGCGGAGGATGGCCCACAGCGCGACCAGCGCCCAGCTGGCGCAAAACACGCGGATCTCCCAGGCGTCGCGGCCGGCCAGTTGCGTCGGCAGCAGGCGGTTGCCCCACAGCAGCGCCAGGCTGGCCAGCGGCAGGCCGCCGCAGACCGCCAGGTTCAGCGCCCGCACCAGACCAACGCCACGACTGCCGCGAGCCTCGCGCTTGGCCAGCCAGACCTGTAGCCCGCCGAAGATCATCATCGCCCCGGACAGCCCGAGCAACAGGTACATCCAGCGCACCAACTGGCCGCCCCACTGGATCATGTGCAGGCCGGTCAGCCAGCCGTAGGTAGCGTAGCCGGGCGCATAGGACGGCTGGGCATGCAGCAGTTCACCGCTGGAGGCATCGAAGTTGACCGTGCGCTGGTCGTCGAGGATGCGCGAGGCGTCGCGCCGGCGGATGTCCACGGTGGCCGCCTCGTCATAGGGATGGTGGACGCTGATCCAGCCCGGTGCGCCGCCGTCGCCCCAGACCTTGCCGGCCTCGACGATCAGGCCGTCGATGGACGCCGGCGGCCCCGCCGGACGGCCGACTTCCTCGCGTTCGTAGGAGCCCTGCACTTCGTGGAAGAAGCGCTCGCCGTCGTTCTGGTAGACCACCTGCAGGCCCGCCTGCATGTAGTAGACGATGAAGATCACCAGGCCGGTGTAGGCGATCATCAGGTGGAACGGCAGGCCGATCACCCCCAGCACGTTGTGCGCGTCGAGCCAGGCGCGCTGCCGCGCCGCCTGCGGGCGCAGGGTGAAGAAGTCCTTGAAGATCCGCCGGTGCACGATGGTTCCGCTGACCAGCGCCACCAGCATCAGCATCCCGGCGATGCCGACGATGTACAGGCCGACCATGCCGGCGTGCAGGTCGTAGTGCAGGGTGAAGAAGAACTCGCCGCCGACCGTCTTCGGCAGCGGCTGGCCGCTCACCGCGTCCAGCTGGAAGACCTTGAACTCGCTGCCGTCGCGCGGCTCCCAGCCGGCGTTCCAGTAGGGCGCCCGCGCGCTCGGCGGCAGCATCCACCAGGCATGGGCATCGGGCGCGCGCTGGCGCAACCAGTCGCGCACCTGGTCGGCGCCCAGCGACTGCGCGCCGGGCAGGTGCAGGTCCGGCTGCATCCAGCGGGTCAGCTCCTTGTCGAAGCTGGCCAGGCTGCCGGCGAAGACGATGACGAACAGCAGCCAGCTGACCAGCAGCCCCGACCAGGTATGCAGGCCGGACATCGATTGACGCAGGTTCATGGACGCGCTCCGTAGTCGAGGCCGAGCCAGGCCAGGCCGCCCAGCGCCAGGCTGGCCAGCGCCAGCACCCAGCAGGCGCGCCAGGCGCTGCGCGCGGCGAAGGCGTAGACGATAGCCGCGACCCACACGGCGAAGCAGCCGAGGCTGCCGAACGAGACCCGGTCGGGACGCGGCAGCGGCAGGTAGATGCTCAGGCAGGCGGTGACCGCATAGGCCAGCGCGTAGCCAAGCAGCACCGCGACGAGGATGCGGCCGGTGACGGACAGGCCGCCGGCCAGGGCCTGGCTGGTCATGGGGCGGCGTCCCGGGTGGAAACAGGGCCTTGCATCGTCGCTACCTCGTCTGGCTGGCACGACGACGCCGCGCTCGCGGGTGGCGAGGCGGTCGTCGATTCGGAAGGTTTGCGACTGTATCTCAATTACGTTCGCATTTGTACTTGCTCCGGACGACCGCCAGGTCGCGTCGCGCCAGGGATTGCCGGGGTCCGACGAGTGCGGGTCGTACCCCGTCGCATTCGTCCGCCGCGCCATACGTCCATCTCCGCTCTGCGCAAGCGCGCCGAGCTTGGTAATATCGGCTGTTTGCGGTTTCGGCTGGTTTCGCCGAAGGACATACCGGATGACTTCACCCTCCGCCCCAGACACCCAGCTCAGCCTGGCCATCGACCCGGCCCGGCCGTATGCGCGGCTGACCCTCGGCAGCCACGTGCACAGCGGCTACGACCTGCGCAGCGGACGCATGCAGAGCATTTCCCGGCACCGCGCGGCGCTGGCCTTCATCTATGCCGGCGAGGCGGTTTCCGGGCGTCCCGGCAGCGAGCCACGGGAGGCCCAGCGGCGTATCGAACGGCGTCCGGCACACGAGCAGGAATACCGCGAGACCCTGCGCCGCCTCGGCTTCAAGCCGGCGACCCGGCGCAGCGACGCGCTCGAGGAAAGCGCCGGCGAGATGTTCGAACTGCCCGGCGACAACGCCTGGCTGCACTTCATGCAGGACGACCTGCCGCGCCTGCGCCAGCAGGGCTGGTTCATCGACATCCGCGCCGACTTCGCCTACGACCTGACGCCCATCGACGCCTGGTACGCCGAGGTCGAGGAAGCCGATGACCGCCAGTGGTTCGAGCTGGAACTGGGCATCCAGGTCGCCGGCCAGCGGGTCAGCCTGCTTCCGGCGCTGACCGAACTGATCCGCCGCAGCCCGGCCCTGCTCGATCCGCGCGCCCTCGCCCGGCACGCCGACGAAGAGCAACTGGTGCTGCGCCTGGAACTCAACCCGCCGCTGCGCGTGGCACTGCCCTTCGGCCGCCTGAAGCCGGTGCTGGCGGCGCTTTCCGACTTCTATCTGGGCGACCCCGAACCGCAGCGCAAGCTGCGCCTGGGCGCACCGGACGCGGCGCGCCTGGCCGATCTCGACGAGTTGCCGCTGGCCTGGGAAGGCGGCGACAACCTGCGCGACTTCGCCCGCCGCCTACGCAGCTTCCAGGCTCGTCCGGCGACCCCGCCGCAAGGCCTGCGAGCGGAACTGCGGCCCTACCAGCTCGAAGGCCTGAGCTGGATGCAGACCCTGCGCGAACTCGACAGCGGCGGCGTGCTGGCCGACGACATGGGGCTGGGCAAGACCTTGCAGTCGCTGGCCCACGTGCTCCTGGAAAAGCAGGCCGGGCGGCTCGACACGCCGGCGCTGGTGGTGATGCCCACCAGCCTGATCCCCAACTGGCTGGACGAGGCCGAGCGCTTCGCCCCCGATCTGCGCGTGCTGGCCCTGCACGGCGCCGGCCGGCGCCGCGATTTCGCCCGTATCGACGAGCACGACCTGCTGCTGACCACCTATGCCCTGCTGCCACGCGACGCCGCCGAACTGGGCAAGCGGCGGTTCCACCTGCTGATCCTCGACGAGGCGCAGAACATCAAGAACGCCACCACCAAGGCCGCCGTCGCCGCCCGCGAGCTGGCGGCACGGCATCGCCTGTGCCTGACCGGTACGCCGCTGGAGAACCACCTCGGCGAACTCTGGTCGCTGTTTCATTTCCTGATGCCCGGCTGGCTCGGCGACGCCCGCCAGTTCGCCCAGGACTACCGCACGCCGATCGAGAAGCACGGCGACGAGGCACGCCTCAGCCACCTGGCCTCGCGCCTACGGCCGTTCCTGCTGCGACGGACCAAGGAACAGGTGGCCTCGGAACTGCCGCCGAAGAGCGAGTTCACCCAGTTCGTCGAACTCAGCGAGGCGCAACGCGAACTCTACGAGACCGTGCGCCTGGCGCTGGACCGCAAGGTCCGCGAGGAGATCGCCCGGCGCGGCCTGGCGCGCAGCCGCATCGTGATCCTCGAGGCGCTGCTCAAGCTGCGCCAGGTCTGCTGCGACACGCGCCTGCTGCAACGCCAGGAAGACGGCGCGCGCAGCGGCCGGGCGCTCAGCTCGGGCAAGCTGGCCTACCTGCTCGACATGCTCGACGAACTGATCGCCGAGGGTCGCCGGGTCCTGCTGTTCTCGCAGTTCACTTCGATGCTCGCGCTGATCGAGGACGCCCTGCGCCAGCGCGGCATCGACTACGTCCTGCTGACCGGCGAGACCCGCGACCGCCGCGCCCCGGTACAGCGCTTCCAGAGCGGCAAGGTACCGGTGTTCCTGATCAGCCTGAAGGCGGGCGGGGTCGGCCTCAACCTGACCGCGGCGGACACCGTGATCCACTACGATCCCTGGTGGAACCCGGCGGTGGAGAACCAGGCCAGCGACCGCGCCTACCGCATCGGCCAGGACAAGCCGGTGTTCGTCTACCGGCTGATCGCCCGCGGCACGGTGGAAGAGAAGATCCAGCACCTGCAGCAGGAAAAGGCCGCCCTCGCCGACGGCCTGTTCAGCGAAGGCAACGGCGACGGCTGGAAGCTCGACGAGGCCGATATCGACGCGCTGTTCGCGCCCCTGCCCAAGGCGCTCTGAGCGCCGCCCGGATTCAGCGCGCGACGCCGCGGTAGACGTAGGTCATCGGCCGCGGCCCCGGCAGGTAGCCCTGTTCCAGCTCGTCGATGCGAAAGCCGGCCTCGCGCAGCAAGGCCGGCATGTCGCGGTCCAGGTGGCAACCGCCGGCCAGCGGTTTCCACCAGGGCGTCAGGCGCCGTTGCCAGGCCAGCACCGAGGCGTCCGGCGCGCGCCCGTGCTCGCAGAACAGCAATTCGCCGCCACGCTTCAGCACCCGACGCATCTCGCCCAGCGCCGGCAGCGGCGCGGCGATGGAGCAAAGGGTGAAAGTGCAGACGATGGTGTCGAAGCTTTCCGCCTCGGCGCGGATCGCGCCAAGCTCGAGGGCGACCATTTCCACCGGGATGCCGATTTGCGCCGCGCGCTCGCGGGCCAGCGCCTGCATCTGCGCGGCCGGGTCGACGCCGACGATCGCCGACACCTTCGCCGCGTCGTAGAAGCCCAGGTTGAGCCCGGTGCCCAGGCCGATCTCCAGCACTCGCCCATGGGCACGCGGCACCAGCAGCGAACGCTGCTTCATCACGTCGCCCATGCCGCAGGCGAAGTCGATCAGGCGCGGCAACACGTAACGGTCATAGATGCCCACGAAACTCTCTCCTGGCACAGCGGCTGGAGGAGAAAGCATAGACCAGCGAAGCATTAGACGATTGTCGACAATCAAGCGACCAATGATTGACCACATGCAATCCAGGCGGTAGTTTTCGCAAACATTGTCGACACATCGACCCGGACACCCCGTACCATGACCCAGAACCCGCCCCCTCTCGAGATTGCCCATGACGACGGCGAGACCTTGTCGGAACACGTCTTCCGCAAGATCCAGAGCGCCATCGTCAGCGGCGAGATCGCGCCGGGCAGCAAGATCTCCGAGCCGGAGCTGGCGCGCACCTACGGCATCAGCCGTGGCCCGCTGCGCGAGGCGATCCACCGCCTGGAAGGCCTGCGCCTGCTGGTGCGGGTGCCGCATGTCGGGGCGCGGGTGGTGTCGCTGAGCCACGCCGAGCTGATCGAGCTCTACGAGATCCGCGAGTCCCTGGAAGGCATGGCCTGCCGACTGGCCGCCGAGCGCATGAGCCAGGCCGAGATCGACGAACTGCGCCGGGTGCTCGACACCCACGAGCGCGACGAGGCGTTCCAGGCCGGGCGCGGCTATTACCAGCAGGAAGGCGACTACGACTTCCACTACCGGATCATCCAGGGCAGCGGCAATGCCACCCTCACCCGCATGCTCTGCGGCGAGCTCTACCAACTGGTGCGGATGTACCGCATCCAGTACTCGACCACGCCGAACCGGCCGCGCCAGGCCTTCGCCGAACACCACCGCATTCTCGACGCCATCGCCGACCGTGACGGCGAACTGGCCGAGCTGCTGATGCGCCGCCACATCAGTGCGTCGCGCCGCAATATCGAGCGCCAGCTGGAACCCCAGCCGGCAAAGCTCGCCTCCGCTTCCTCCACCGTCTAAGAGGTCCGTGATGAGCCAGACGTCCCTTACCCCCGGCCAGCGCTTCCGCGAAGCCGTGGCCACCGAGCACCCGCTGCAGGTGGTCGGCACCATCAACGCCAACCACGCCCTGCTGGCCAAGCGCGCCGGTTTCAAGGCCATCTACCTGTCCGGCGGCGGCGTCGCCGCCGGTTCCCTGGGCCTGCCGGACCTGGGCATCAGCGGCCTCGACGACGTGCTCACCGACGTGCGCCGGATCACCGATGTCTGCGACCTGCCGCTGCTGGTGGACGTCGACACCGGCTTCGGCTCCTCGGCGTTCAACGTCGCCCGTACGGTGAAATCGATGATCAAGTTCGGCGCCGCCGCGATGCATATCGAGGACCAGGTCGGCGCCAAGCGCTGCGGCCACCGGCCGAACAAGGAAATCGTCTCGCAGCAGGAGATGGTCGATCGCATCAAGGCCGCCGTCGATGCCCGCAGCGACGACTCCTTCGTGATCATGGCGCGCACCGACGCGCTGGCCGTGGAAGGCCTGCAGGCCGCCATCGACCGCGCCTGCGCCTGTGTCGAGGCCGGCGCCGACATGATCTTCCCGGAAGCCATGACCGAACTGGCCATGTACAAGGAATTCGCCGCCGCAGTGAAGGTGCCGGTGCTGGCCAACATCACCGAGTTCGGCGCCACCCCGCTGTTCACCACCGACGAACTGGCCTCCGCCGACGTGTCCCTGGTGCTCTACCCGCTGTCGGCCTTCCGTGCCATGAACAAGGCGGCGGAAAACGTCTACACCGCGATCCGTCGCGACGGCACCCAGAAGAATGTGATCGATACCATGCAGACCCGCATGGAGCTGTACGATCGCATCGACTACCACAGCTTCGAGCAGAAGCTCGACGCGCTCTTCGCGCAGAAGAAGAACGCCTGAGCATCGAGCCCGGCGTGCGCCTGAGCGCCGGTCCGCGAACCCCGTGAAACCGAGTTGCAGCATCCAGAAAAAGTTCAAGAAAGGAGAGAGCAATGGCTGAAGCAAAAGTACTGAGTGGCGCCGGCCTGCGTGGCCAGGTTGCCGGTCAGACAGCCCTGTCCACCGTCGGCCAGGAAGGCGCCGGCCTGACCTACCGTGGCTACGACGTCCGCGACCTGGCGGCGGCGGCGATCTTCGAGGAAGTCGCCTACCTGCTGCTCTACGGCGAGCTGCCGAACAAGCAGCAGCTCGACGCCTACCTGAAGAAGCTCCAGGGCCAGCGCGACCTGCCGCAGGCGCTGAAGGAAGTCCTTGAACGGATTCCGAAGGACGCCCACCCGATGGACGTGATGCGCACCGGCGCCTCGGTCCTCGGCACCCTGGAACCGGAGCTGAGCTTCGACCAGCAGCGCGACGTCGCCGACCGCCTGCTCGCCGCCTTCCCGGCGATCATGACCTATTGGTACCGCTTCACCCACGAAGGCCAGCGCATCGACTGCAACAGCGACGAGCCGACCATCGGCGGGCACTTCCTCGCCCTGCTCCACGGCAGGAAGCCCAGCGAGCTGCACGTGAAGGTGATGAACGTCTCGCTGATCCTCTACGCCGAGCACGAGTTCAACGCATCCACCTTCACCGCGCGGGTCTGCGCCTCGACCCTGTCCGACTTGTACTCCTGCGTCACCGGCGCCATCGGCTCGCTGCGCGGCCCGTTGCACGGCGGCGCCAACGAGGCGGCGATGGAACTGATCGAACGCTTCTCTTCGCCGCAGGAAGCCACCGCCGAGCTGCTGAAGATGCTCGAGCGCAAGGACAAGATCATGGGCTTCGGGCATGCCATCTACAAGGATTCCGACCCGCGCAACGAAGTGATCAAGGGTTGGTCGAAGCAGCTCGCCGACGAGGTCGGCGACAAGGTCCTGTTCGCGGTTTCCGAGGCCATCGACAAGACCATGTGGGAGCAGAAGAAGCTGTTCCCCAACGCCGACTTCTACCACGCCTCGGCGTATCACTTCATGGGCATCCCGACCAAGCTGTTCACGCCGATCTTCGTCTGCTCGCGGACCAGCGGCTGGACCGCCCACGTCTTCGAACAGCGCGCCAACAACCGCATCATCCGCCCGAGCGCCGAGTACACCGGCGTCGAGCAGCGCGCGTTCGTGCCGCTGGAGCAACGCTGATCCACGCCGTCCGGCGCGCCGAACGCGAGCGCGCCGGACGGTTGCCGCACCCAGAATTCGAAAGGCCGGCGTGGGCTGCGCCACGGCGCGAGCGACACGCTTCCGAACACCCCGTGATTGAGTCCGAGCCATGAACAGCGCACACCGCAAACCGCTCCCCGGCACCCGCCTGGACTACTTCGACGCCCGCGAGGCGGTCGAGGCGATCCAGCCCGGCGCCTACGCCAAGCTGCCCTATACCTCCCGCGTGCTCGCCGAGAATCTGGTGCGCCGCTGCGACCCGGCGACCCTGGAGGCTTCGCTGCGCCAACTGGTCGAGCGCAAGCGCGACCTCGACTTCCCCTGGTACCCGGCGCGGGTGGTCTGCCATGACATCCTCGGGCAGACCGCGCTGGTCGACCTCGCCGGCCTGCGCGACGCCATCGCCGACAAGGGCGGCGACCCGGCCCAGGTCAACCCGGTGGTGCCGGTGCAACTGATCGTCGACCACTCGCTGGCGGTGGAATGCGGCGGCTACGACCCCGAGGCCCTCGCCAAGAACCGCGCCATCGAGGACCGCCGCAACGAGGACCGCTTCCACTTCATCGACTGGACCAAGCAGGCCTTCCGCAACGTCGACGTGATCCCGCCGGGCAACGGCATCATGCACCAGATCAACCTGGAGAAAATGTCGCCGGTGATCCAGGCGCGCGACGGCGTGGCCTTCCCCGATACCTGCGTGGGCACCGACAGCCATACCCCGCACGTCGACGCCCTGGGCGTGATCGCCATCGGCGTCGGCGGCCTGGAAGCGGAAAACGTGATGCTCGGCCGCGCCTCCTGGATGCGCCTGCCGGACATCGTCGGCGTCGAGCTGAGCGGCCGTCTCCAGCCGGGCATCACCGCCACCGACGTGGTGCTGGCCCTGACCGAGTTCCTGCGCAAGCAGAAGGTGGTCGGCGCCTACCTGGAGTTCTACGGCGAAGGCGCCTCCAGCCTGACCCTCGGCGACCGCGCGACCATCTCCAACATGGCTCCGGAATACGGCGCCACCGCGGCGATGTTCGCCATCGACCAGCAGACCATCGACTACCTGCGCCTCACCGGCCGCGACGACGAGCAGGTCGCCCTGGTGGAGGCCTATGCGCGCACCGCCGGACTCTGGGCCGACAGCCTGGTAGACGCCGAGTACGAGCGGGTACTGAAGTTCGATCTGTCCAGCGTGGTGCGCAACATGGCCGGCCCGTCCAATCCGCACGCCAGGGTCGCCACCAGCGAACTGGCGGCGAAAGGCATCGCCGGCAACCTCGAGCGGGCCCGCGCCGAGGAAGCCGAGGGCCTGATGCCGGACGGCGCGGTGATCATCGCCGCGATCACCAGTTGCACCAACACCAGCAACCCGCGCAACGTGATCGCCGCCGGCCTGCTGGCGCGCAACGCCGACCGCCTCGGCCTGGTCCGCAAGCCATGGGTGAAGACCTCGCTGGCACCCGGCTCCAAGGTGGTCACCGAATACCTGCGCGAAGCCGGCCTGCTGCCGCACCTGGAAGCCCTCGGCTTCGGCGTGGTGGCCTACGCCTGCACGTCTTGCAACGGCATGTCCGGCGCCCTCGACCCGGCGATCCAGCGGGAGATCGTCGAGCGCGACCTGTACGCCACCGCGGTGCTCTCCGGCAACCGCAACTTCGACGGGCGCATCCACCCCTACGCCAAGCAGGCCTTCCTCGCCTCGCCGCCGCTGGTGGTGGCCTACGCCATCGCCGGGACCATCCGCTTCGACATCGAGCGCGACGTGCTCGGTGTGGTGGACGGCAAGGAGATCCGCCTGAAGGACCTCTGGCCGAGCGACGAGGAGATCGACGCGGTGGTCAAGGCGGCGGTGAAGCCCGAGCAGTTCCGCCAGGTCTACATCCCGATGTTCGACATCACCCAGGGCGAGCGCGAAAAGGTCGACCCGCTCTACGCCTGGCGCCCGACGAGCACCTATATCCGCCGCCCGCCGTACTGGGAAGGCGCCCTCGCCGGCGAACGCACCCTGCGCGGCATGCGTCCGCTGGCGGTGCTGCCGGACAACATCACCACCGACCACCTGTCGCCGTCCAACGCGATCCTCGCCGACAGCGCGGCGGGCGAGTACCTGGCGAAAATGGGCCTGCCCGAAGAGGACTTCAACTCCTACGCCACCCACCGCGGCGACCACCTCACCGCGCAACGCGCGACCTTCGCCAACCCGAAACTGTTCAACGAGATGGTGCGCAACGCCGACGGCAGCGTGAGGCAAGGTTCGCTGGCGCGGGTCGAGCCGGAAGGCAAGGTGATGCGCATGTGGGAAGCCATCGAGACCTACATGGAGCGCAAGCAGCCGCTGATCATCGTCGCCGGCGCCGACTACGGGCAGGGTTCTTCGCGCGACTGGGCGGCCAAGGGCGTGCGCCTGGCCGGGGTGGAGGCGATCGTCGCCGAGGGCTTCGAGCGCATCCACCGCACCAACCTGATCGGCATGGGCGTGCTGCCGCTGGAGTTCAAGCCGGGCACCACCCGCCTGACCCTGGGAATCGACGGCAGCGAGACCTTCGACGTGCTCGGCGCTCGCCGGCCGCGCGCCGACCTGACCCTGGTCATCCACCGGCGCGACGGGGAGCGGCTCGAAGTGCCGGTGACCTGCCGCCTGGACAGCGACGAGGAAGTCTCCATCTACGAAGCCGGCGGCGTACTGCAACGCTTCGCCCAGGACTTCCTGGAGGCGGCCGGCGCCTGATGGCGCCGGCGAAACACCCTGGTAGGACGGACGACGCGTAGCGTCATCCGCCGACGACCGGCAGCAGCTGCCGAACGCAGCCGCTGCCCCTGAATTCGATTGCCGAGGACGACGACGCATGGCCCATCCACCCCAGATCCGCATCCCCGCCACCTACCTGCGCGGCGGCACCAGCAAGGGCGTGTTCTTCCGCCTGGAAGACCTGCCGGAATCCTGCCGGGTCCCCGGCGAGGCGCGCGACCGGCTGTTCATGCGGGTGATCGGCAGTCCCGACCCCTATGCCGCGCACATCGACGGGATGGGCGGCGCCACCTCCAGCACCAGCAAGTGCGTGATCCTCTCGAAGAGCAGCCAGCCGGGCCATGACGTCGACTACCTCTACGGCCAGGTCTCCATCGACAAGCCCTTCGTCGACTGGAGCGGCAACTGCGGCAACCTCTCCACCGGGGCCGGCGCCTTCGCCCTGCACGCCGGGCTGGTGGATCCGGCGCGGATACCGGAAGACGGCATCTGCGAGGTGCGCATCTGGCAGGCCAATATCGGCAAGACCATCATCGCCCACGTGCCGGTGAGTGGCGGCCAAGTCCAGGAAACCGGCGACTTCGAGCTGGACGGAGTGACCTTCCCGGCGGCCGAGATCGTGCTGGAGTTCCTCGACCCGTCCGACGACGGCGAGGACGGCGGCGCCATGTTCCCCACCGGCAACCTGGTGGACGACCTGGAGGTGCCGGGGGTCGGCACCTTCAAGGCGACCATGATCAACGCCGGGATTCCCACGGTGTTCGTCAATGCCGAGGAGATCGGCTACCGCGGCACCGAGCTGCGCGAAGAGATCAACGGCGACCCGCAGCAACTGGCGCGCTTCGAACGGATCCGCGTCGCCGGCGCCCTGCGCATGGGGCTGATCAAGACCCCCGAGGAAGCCGCGACCCGCCAGCACACGCCGAAGATCGCCTTCGTCGCCCCGCCCCGCGACTACCGCACCGCCAGCGGCAAGCTGGTGGCGGCCGGCGATATCGACCTGCTGGTCCGCGCGCTGTCCATGGGCAAGCTGCACCACGCGATGATGGGTACCGCGGCGGTGGCCATCGGCACCGCCGCGGCCATTCCCGGCACCCTGGTGAACCTCGCCGCCGGCGGCGGCGAACGCAGCGCGGTACGCTTCGGTCATCCCTCCGGCACCCTGCGAGTGGGCGCCGAGGCCAGCCAGGCGAACGGCGAATGGACGGTGACCAAGGCGATCATGAGCCGCAGCGCGCGAATCCTCATGGAAGGCTGGGTGCGCGTACCCGGCGACGCCTTCTGAACCGACCTATCCTTGCTCCGGCCTTCCGCCACCGCGAAAGGCCGGGGCGTCTTGCAGCCACGACAAGAAAAACCATCCCCGACCCAGCCTGACCCGAGAGGAAACCCACCACTTACGAACCACTGGAGTACGCGATGAGTGCCAACGTCGATCTCAACCAACGTCCCGACTACGACGCCGTCCTGCAGGACATCGCCGACTACGTGCTGGACTACCGCATCGATTCCACGGAGGCCCTGGACACCGCCCGCAACTGCCTGATGGATACCCTCGGCTGCGGCCTGCTGGCGCTGCGCTTCCCGGAATGCACCAAGCACCTCGGCCCGCTGGTCGAGGGCACCCTGGTCCCGCACGGCGCGCGGGTGCCGGGCACCTCCTTCCGGCTCGACCCGGTCAAGGCCGCCTGGGACATCGGCTGCATCGTCCGCTGGCTGGACTACAACGACACCTGGCTGGCCGCCGAGTGGGGCCATCCCTCGGACAACCTCGGCGGCATCCTCGCCGTCGCCGACCACCTCTCGCAGAAACGCCTGGCCAACGGCGAAGCGCCGCTGAGCATGCGCCAGGTACTGGAAGCGATGATCATGGCCCACGAGATCCAGGGCGTGATCGCCCTGGAGAACTCGTTCAATCGCGTCGGCCTCGACCATGTGCTGCTGGTCAAGGTCGCGTCCACCGCCGTCTGCGCCAAGCTGATGGGGGCCGACCGCGAGCAACTGCTGGCCGCCCTCTCCCACGCCTTCGTCGACGGCCAGGCCCTGCGCACCTACCGTCACGCACCGAACGCCGGCTCGCGCAAGTCCTGGGCCGCTGGCGACGCGACGAGCCGCGGCGTGCGCCTGGCGGACATCGCCTTGCGCGGCGAGATGGGCATTCCCGGCGTGCTCAGCGCGCCGCAGTGGGGTTTCTACGATGTCCTGTTCAGCCACACCAGCAAGGACCTGGCGACCAAGCCCGAGGACAAGCGGCGCTTCAGCTTCCCCCAGGGCTACGGCAGCTACGTGATGGAAAACGTGCTGTTCAAGATCAGCTTCCCCGCCGAATTCCACGCGCAGACCGCCGCCGAGGCCGCCGTGCGCCTGCATCCGCTGGTGAAGGACCGCCTGCAACGGATCAGCCGCATCGTCATCACCACCCACGAGTCGGCGATCCGCATCATTTCCAAGGTCGGCCCGCTGGCCAACCCCGCCGACCGCGACCATTGCCTGCAGTACATGACCGCCGTGCCGCTGATCTTCGGCGACCTGGTGGCCGAGCACTACGAGGACGCCTTCCACGCCGCCCACCCACTGATCGACCGCTTGCGCGAGAAGATGGAGATCGTCGAGGAGCCGCGCTACAGCCGCGAATACCTGGAGGCGGACAAGCGCTCCATCGCCAACGCCGTGGAAGTGTTCTTCGACGACGGCAGCAGCACCGGCCAGGTCGCCGTGGAGTACCCGCTCGGCCATCGCCGCCGGCGCGCCGAAGGCATCCCGCTGCTGCAGGAGAAGTTCAAGGCCAACCTGGCCACGCGCTTCCCGCCGCAGCGCTGCCAGAGGATCTTCGACCTGTGCAGCCACCAGGCATCGCTGGAAGCCACGCCGGTGAACCGCTTCATGGACCTCCTGGCGATCTGAGCGCGCCCGCCTGGAAGGCGCTGGGCGGCTGGCCGAGGACCCGGCGGAACATGGTCGAGAAGGCTGCCGGGCTCTGGTAGCCGCAGTCCAGGGCGATGGCGGTGACCGTTTCGCCGCCGGCCAGCCGCGCCAGTGCCTGCACCACGCAGGCGCGTTGCTTCCAGGCACCGAAGCTGAGGCCGGTGTAGCGACGGAAGGTGCGGTTGAAACTGCGCAGGCTGGTATGCAGCAACCCGGCCCAGCGCTCGGCGCTGGCGCGGATGTCGGGCTCGACGAGGAACGCCTCGCAGAGCGCCAGCCAGCGCGGCTCGGGCGGCAAGGGCACGTGCAGCGGCAGCGTCTCGGCCGCCGCCAGCTCATGGAGCAACAGCGTCGCCAACGCGCCGTCGCGACCTTCGGTGTCGTATTCCAGCGGCATGTCCACCGCCGCCAGCAACAGTTGCCGCAGCAGCGGCGAGACCGCCAGCACCTGGCAGTGCAGCGGCATCGCCGTGGCGCTGCCGGGCTCGATGTACAGGCTGCGGGTGCTCACTCCGAGCATCCGCACCTCGTGCTCGACGCCCGGCGGAATCCACACCGCGCGCTGTGGCGGCACCACCCAGCCGGCATCGCCGGTACGCACCTGCATCACCCCGCTGGCACCGTACAGCAGTTGCGCGCGACGATGCCGATGGCGGGGCAGCAGGTAGCCGTCGGGATAGTCGGTACCCATGGCCACCACGGCCCGGGGCGTGGCGTCGTACTGCTCGATGGAAGCGTTGCGCATGGTCGAAGCACCTGGCCGAAACGCGAACAGTATTGGCCAACCTCGCGAAGCGGGCCAGCCCCGGGACGCCTAAGCTGGCCTTCCGCTCTCGCTCCGGAAACCCGCCATGTTCTATCTCCTGCTCTTTCTCTGCGGCTGCCTCACCGGGGTCAGCGCCGTGCTGTTCGGCTTTGGCGGCGGCTTCGTGGTGGTGCCGCTGCTCTACCACCTGCTGCAACTCGGTCGCGCCGCCGACGACCCGCTGGCCCAGGCGGCCATGCAGGTCGCGGTGGCCACCTCGACCTGCGTGATGATCGTCAACGCCGCCCTCGCCACCTATCGCCACCGGCGCGCCGGCAGCCTGCTGCGCGCCTATGTCTGGCCGCTGGGCGCGTACATCGGCGTCGGCGCGGTGCTCGGCGCGGCGCTGGTCGGGCTGGCCAGCGGCGACTTCATCCGCCTGGCCTTCGTCGCCTACCTCGCCATCACCATCCTCGACTGCCTGTTGCGTCGCGGCTTCCTCAGCCGCGCCGAGGAACGCCAGGCGCGGCCGCTGGGTGTCGGCGAGACGCGCCTGGGCGGAACGCTGATCGGTGCGATCGCCACCTTCCTCGGCGTCGGCGGCAGCGTGATGACCGTACCGCTGCTGCGCCGCTGCGGGCTGAGCATGACCCAGGCGACCTCCATGGCCAACCCGCTGAGCCTGCCGGTGGCTCTTGGCGGCACCCTTACCTACCTGGTCCTGGCCGGCTACCAGGAGCAAGGCCTGGGCCGAGGCTTCGTCGGCTACATCGACCTGCTGGCCTTCGCCACCTTGGCCGGCGGCGGCTGGCTCGGCATCCGCCTGGCGACCCCGCTGATCGGGCGGATTCCCGATGCGCTGCATGCACGGGTGTACGTCGGCCTGCTGGCGGCGGTGATGCTGAGCATGCTGGCGGGCTGATGCCCCGCTACGTGCCGGCGGATAACCGCAAGCGGTTATTCGCCCTACCG